>CAYHCQ010000022.1:0-16698 GCA_964355115.1 uncultured Prolixibacteraceae bacterium
ATACGTGCCGGGTTGTCCGCCAAGGCCCGAGCAGATCATCGACGGCTTCATGAAAATCCAGGACCTGGTCGGCAAGGAGGAGCTGCGCCGGAGATATTCGCAGGAATACAAAGACCTGCTAACCAAATATGGGATTCTTAAATAGTGGACAACGCTTTAATCATCGACAAACTCTACAAACGTTTCAGCCACGATATTTTCGAGGTGGATCCCGAGAAGGATATGCTGACGGTAACAGTGGCGCACCCGGTGATTCATGATGTGATGAGGTTCCTCAAAGAGAACGAACAGCTTAACTTCACCTTCCTCACCGATTTGTGCGGAATTCATTATCCCGACCGGGGACTCCCACTGGGAGTGATCTACCATCTGCACAACCTGGCGGAAAACAAACGGATACGTGTGAAGACTTTCGTGACTCTTACCGACCCATCTGTTTCCACAATAACAGACATCTTTTCGGCTGCCAACTGGATGGAACGTGAGACCTATGATTTTTACGGGATAATCTTTAAAGGTCATCCCAACCTTATCAGGATTTTGAATGTCGAATACATGGATTACTTCCCCATGCGCAAAGAGTACCCGCTTGAAGATGCCACACGGGAAGATAAAGATGATCGGTTTTTTGGCAGGTAATGAAAATGAACGAGCCTACTCCATATACAACGCTTAATCTTGGCCCGACCCATCCGGCTACGCACGGTATTTTCCAGAACGTGCTGAAGCTCGACGGGGAGACCATACTTGATGCTGAGCAGACTATCGGTTACATTCACCGTGCCTTTGAAAAGATTGCCGAACACAGGCCCTATTACCAGGTTACCCCCCTCACCGACCGGCTCAATTACTGCTCTTCACCCATAAACAACATGGGATGGCACATGACGGTTGAAAAACTCCTGGGAATTCAAACCACCAAACGTATCGACTATCTCCGTATCATCCTCATGGAGCTGGCCCGCATTACCGACCATCTTGTCTGTAACAGCGTGATCGGGGTCGACAGCGGAGCACTCACCGGGTTTATTTATGTTTTCCAGGAGCGCGAAAAAGTATACGAAATCTACGAAGAGGTTTCGGGCGCACGGCTTACTACCAACATGGGACGCATCGGGGGGTTTGAAAGGGACTTGTCATTAAAGGCAGTGCAGAAGATCCGCGGTTTTCTCGACAACCTGCCCAGGGTACTGGAACAGTTCGAGAAGTTGCTCATGCGCAACCGCATCTTCATGGACCGCACCATCGGCGTAGGCCCCATCAGCGGAGAAAGGGCACTGAATTATGGCTTTACCGGTCCCAACCTGAGGGCCGCAGGCGTTGATTACGATGTTCGTGTGACCACACCCTACAGCTCATACAATGATTTCGAATTCACAATACCGATCGGCACCCAGGGCGACACTTACGACAGGTTCTGTGTTCGGCAGGAGGAACTCTGGCAAAGCCTGAAGCTGGTTCGCAGTGCCCTCGAAAACCTTCCGGAAGGCAGGTTTGCCGTGGATGTTCCGCAATTTGTTCTGCCGCCCAAAGAAGAGGTTTACAGCAAAATGGAGGCCCTGATATGGCATTTTAAGATCGTGATGGGCGAAATAGACGTGCCTGTCGGCGAAGTCTACCATTCAGTTGAAGGAGGCAACGGTGAACTCGGTTTTTACCTGGTCAGCGATGGTGGCAGAAACCCCTTCCGGCTTCATTTCCGCCGGCCCAGCTTCATTTACTACCAGGCATATCCCGAAATGATCAAAGGAGGAGTGCTTTCGGATGCAATCTTAACCATGAGCAGTATGAATGTAATTGCCGGAGAATTGGACGCGTAACCAATTAATAATTAACAATTAACAATTAATAATTATTAACTATTCATTATTACTTAAAAAGTGTTGGATCATCATCTCTTTATAAAAGAAAACAAGGCTGTAGCTTTTTCTTCTGCTACGCTTGAAAAGATTAACCAGCTTACGGAGCGTTATCCTGCAGATCAGAAGAGATCTGTTTTGCTGCCGGTTTTACACATGGCACAGGAGGAGTTGGGCGGGTATCTTACCGTTGATATCATGGATTATGTTGCCTCATTGGTCGGTATTAAACCGGTAGAGGTTTACGAAGTTGCCACATTTTATTCGATGTTCTGGTTCGAAAAGGTTGGAAAATATATGCTGGAAGTCTGCCGCACCGGCCCATGCGCCATCTGCGGAGGCGAAAAGATCGCTGAATACCTGATGGAGAAACTTCAGATCAGAACAGGGGAGACCACGGCAGACGGGCTGTTTACACTGCGGGAAGTGGAGTGCCTCGGGGGATGTGGCTATGCTCCCGTAATGCAGGTGAATAACCAGTTTTACGAACACCTTACAAACGAAAAAATTGATACCATTCTCAGCAGCCTCAGGGATGATGCAGCGAATGAAATACCACGGGAAACAACATGGGCAGAACAATTCTCCTGACGAATATCGGTGTTCCGGGTATCCGGGATTTCGGTGTCTACCGTGCCCATGGTGGTTATACCGCTGTGGAGAAGGGATTGCGCGACATGACACCGGCTCAGGTGGGGCAGGAGGTTACCCGGTCGGGTTTGCGCGGAAGGGGCGGAGCAGGATTTCCTACCGGGCTCAAGTGGAGTTTCCTCGACCGGAAAACAGGCAAACCCCGGTACCTGGTGTGCAATGCCGATGAGAGCGAGCCCGGGACTTTCAAGGATCGCTACCTGATGGAGAAAATTCCCCACCTGCTCCTCGAGGGATTGATCCTTTCAAGTTATGCACTGGGTGTGAATACATGTTATATTTACATCAGGGGGGAATTCAAGTACCTGGTCGGGGTCCTCGAAAAGGCCATCGGCGAGGCGCATCATAACGGATTCCTGGGACAAAACATCCTCGGCACCGGGTTTTCCCTGAATATTTATGTCCATCCCGGAGCCGGAGCATACATCTGTGGAGAGGAGACTGCCCTGCTCGAATCACTCGAGGGCAAGCGGGGAAACCCTCGTATCAAACCGCCCTTCCCTGCGTTCAAGGGTCTGTATGGTTGTCCGACCGTTGTCAATAATGTGGAAACCCTCGCAACCGTTGGCCCTATCATATCCATGGGAGGCGATGAATATGCAAAAACCGGAAAGGGCAAGAGCACAGGCACAAAGCTTATCTCGGCCTGCGGAAATATCAACAAGCCAGGGGTATATGAGATTGAAATGGGTCTCCCGGTCGATGATTTTATCCATTCTCCCGACTCCTGCGGAGGAATTGCCGGCGGAAAACGGCTGTAGGCGGTTATCCCCGGCGGATCCTCTGTACCGATACTGCCAGCCAGCCTTATCCTGCGAACCCTTAACGGACAGAAGCGGCTGATGTCCTTTGAGTCGCTGGCCGATGGTGAATTTGTGAGCGGTTCCATGCTAGGCTCGGGCGGTTTCATCGTTTTTGATGAGGAGGCCTGCATTGTGCGAAACACCTGGAATCTTACGCGATTCTACAGGCATGAGTCATGCGGACAATGCTCCCCCTGCCGCGAAGGAACCGGCTGGATGGAGAAAGTTCTTTACAGGATCGAACACGGATCGGGAAAGATGTCGGATATTGATCTCCTGGTTCGTGTTGCGAAAAACATCGAAGGAAACACCATTTGTCCGCTCGGCGATGCAGCAGCCTGGCCTGTAGCCAGCGCCATCAGGCATTTCCGGCACGAATTCGAGTACCATGTTAAATTTCCACTGGAGGTTAATCACCCCCACACAGGATTGCCCTTACCAACACCCAAGATAGCTGTGCCTGATATCAAATCCCCGGTCACCGAAACCGCTCCTCCTCCGGCCCATGTACCTGATCCAGCATCCCTGTCATGATAAAAATAACCATAGATAATATCACAGTCGACGTTGAAGAGGGTACAACCATCCTTCAGGCGGCACGCATGATCGGAGGCAAAATTGTTCCGCCGGCCATGTGTTACTACTCTAAACTGAAGGGAACAGGAGGGAAATGCCGTACTTGCCTGGTTAAGGTGTCGCAGTCGTCGTCCAAAGATCCCCGTCCGATGCCCAAGCTGGCAGCGTCATGCAGCACGCCGGTACAGGATGGAATGGTGGTGCAGAACCTCACCTCCCCGGAGGTTCAGGAGGCACGTAAGGGTGTAGTAGAAATGCTCCTTGTCAACCATCCGCTCGACTGCCCTGTTTGCGACCAGGCCGGCGAATGCGACCTGCAGGACCTGAGCTTTAACTACGGCATGGAGGAGACCGCCACAGAAGAGGAGAGAAGGGAGTTCCCTGTTGTCGATATCGGCCCCTTCATCAAGCTCCACATGAATCGCTGCATCCTTTGTTACCGGTGTGTTTATGCGGCCGATCAGCTCACCGACGATCGTAAACACGGAGTGATGTACCGGGGCGATGTTTCCGAAATCAGCACCCTCATCGGAAATTCGATCAACAACGATTTTTCGGGCAACGTGATCGATGTTTGTCCGGTTGGCGCTCTTACCGACAAGACCTTCCGGTTTAAGAGCCGGGTCTGGTTTCTGAAACCCATGGATGCCCACCGCGACTGCCAGAAATGCAAGGGAAAGGTTACCGCCTGGATGTTCGGCAATGAGATTTACCGCATTACCGGCCGCAAAGACAAATTCGGAGAGGTGGAGGAGTTCATCTGCAACGAATGCAGGTTTGAGAAAAAGGATCTGAACGACTGGACCATCGAAGGACCACGAAAAATAAAACGGCAATCTGTTATCTCGGCAAACCATTATGAAAAGATGGTTATCCCCTCGGTCATCAAGCCAATTGAGGGACAGATGGAGGCCGCGGAAAATGAATAAATGAATACTCGAACAATAGAACAATAGAACATTAGAATATTGATCAACGAACTATGAATATTGAAGTTAAATTATCAATTATCAACTGTCAATTATCAATTATCAATTATCAATTATCAATTGTCAATTAGTGGTAACTGAGATTCTCTATAAAACTATTCTTTCGAGTCTGATCCTGGTGATCAGCCTGGTTGTGGCGATGTATTCGACCCTGATCGAACGCAAGGTGGCCGGCTGGTTCCAGGACCGGCACGGGCCCAACCGGACCGGCCCGTGGGGACTTTTGCAGCCGCTGGCCGATGGGGTAAAGCTCTTTTTCAAAGAGGAGTTTATGCCCAATACCGCCGATAAGTTCCTCTATATCCTGGGCCCTTCGCTTACCATGTTTATCGCTCTCCTCACCAGTGCCGCAATTCCCTGGGGGCCCGATATTGTAATTGCCGGGAAGACCTATGCATTGCAGGTGGCAGATATCAACATCGGCGTTCTCTATATCTTTGCCGTCCTCTCCATCGGAGTGTATGGCATCATGATAGGGGGATGGGCCTCCAACAACAAATATGCACTTCTCGGTGCGGTGCGCGCCTCTTCGCAGATGATCAGCTACGAACTGGCCATGAGCCTCTCCATTATCTCCATTGTAATGATGACCGGTTCGCTCAGCATGAATGAAATTGTGGCGCAGCAGCAGGGCTTCAACTGGAATGTATTCTACCAGCCGCTTGGCTTCCTTATTTTCCTGATCTGTGCATTTGCCGAAACCAACCGTTCCCCCTTCGACCTGCCCGAATGTGAAACTGAACTGGTAGGCGGTTATCATACCGAGTACAGCAGCATGAAACTGGGATTCTACCTCTTCTCCGAATATATCAACATGTTTATTTCCGGAGCCGTGATGGCCACGCTCTTCCTGGGCGGATATCATTTTCCGTTTGTAGATAAACTGGGACTTTCACCCAATGTTTTTGCCTTCGTGAGCTTTATGATATTTTTCACCAAGATCACATTTTTCGGGTTTATCTTTATGTGGATCCGGTGGACATTGCCCCGCTTCCGCTATGACCAGCTGATGCGGCTGGGATGGAAATCACTCATTCCGCTGGCGATCCTCAATGTCGTTATAACAGGGGTGGTCATACTTGTCTTTATGAAATAAGGAACAATGGAACCGTTAACAAATAGATCGAAAGTAGTTTCCGACAAGAAGATGACCTTCCTGGAAAGGATCTATTTGCCTGCGATTTTCGGAGGAATGAAGATTACATTCGGCCATCTTTTCAGAAAGAAAACCACTGTTCAGTACCCTGAAGTGAAGCGGGAATTCTCAGATATCTATCGGGGAAAACATGTACTGAAACGCGACGACAAAGGAGCCGAACGCTGCACTGCCTGCGGACTCTGCGCGGTCGCTTGTCCGGCCGAAGCAATCACGATGGTGGCTGCCGAACGAAAGCCGGGCGAAGAGAATCTCTACCGGGAGGAGAAGTATGCAGCCGTTTACGAGATCAACATGCTGCGCTGCATCTTCTGCGGACTCTGCGAAGAGGCTTGCCCGAAAGAGGCGATTTTTCTCACACCGGAGATCGTCAGTTCGGAGTATGACCGCGATAAGTTCATTTACGGGAAAGAGGAACTGGTTGAGCCCATGGATCCGCTAAAGCGCATCGATGTTGCCAAACGCCAGACACCGGAAGTGCTCAGGTTTAAAGAGGACAAAACAAAGAAACACAACAGGTAAATGTTTACGCAGTATATTTTCTTCTTTCTCACCGTAATGGCGCTTTACAGCGCGGTAATGGTGCTTGCCTCAAAAAAGCCGATCCACTCCGTGCTGTTCCTCACCATGACCTTCTTTGCCATAGCCGGACACTATGTACTGCTGAACGCCCAGTTCCTGGCGGTAGTTCATGTTATCGTTTACGCCGGTGCCATCATGGTGCTGTTCCTCTTTACCGTGATGCTTCTGAACCTCAACAACGACGAGCGGTCGCCGAAACCTTTCTGGACGAAGATAATGGTAAGTATTGCTGCCGGAATGCTGCTGCTGGTGTTTGTTGGCGTTTTCCGGAACTACGACATAAAATCAGCAGCCGATCCCACACTTACGCAGATCGGACTGGTGAAAAACCTTGGGAGGATACTTTACAAAGAATACCTTTTACCCTTTGAAATATCGTCGGTGCTGTTTCTAACGGCAATGGTCGGCGCAGTGCTTCTGGGAAAGAAGGAGCAGATATGATATAAAAACTGAAATGTCAACACTTCAAACATTACCGATTCACTACTACCTGTTTTTCTGTTCAGTTTTATTCTGTATCGGGGTCCTTGGGGTGCTGATAAAAAGGAATGTGCTCATCATCCTCATGTCAATTGAGCTGATGATCAATTCGATCAACCTGTTGCTGGCGGCATTCTCTGCCTACACCAACGATCCGGCCGGACAGATCTTCGTCTTCTTTATCATGGTGGTGGCGGCCGCAGAAGTGGCCATCGGACTTGCGATCGTGGTGCTCATCTATCGTACAACACATTCGCTGGATATTGATATACTCAATAAGTTAAAATGGTGAAATGGTGAGATGGTGAAGTGATGAAATGGTGAAAAAAGCATTTAGAGAATGGATATAATTTTAATTTTAATTCCAATATTTCCGCTTCTTGGATTTTTGATCCTGGGACTTGGATTCCGCACGATTCCCAAAAAATTAACATCAATAATTGGTCCCGGAACGATCCTTTTTTCTTTTCTATTATCACTATATGTGTTTTTTAATTTTCACCAATTCACCAATTCACCACTTCACCACTTCTTCAACTGGATCTCCTTCCCCGGCTTAACCTTCCCTTTCGCCTTCCTTGTCGACCCGCTCTCCTGCCTGATGCTGCTGATCATCACGGGCGTCGGTTTTATCATACATGTCTATTCGGTGGGTTACATGAAAGAGGACCCCGGGTTCAATCGCTTTTTTGCTTACATGAACCTCTTCGTCTTTTCGATGCTGCTGCTTGTGCTTGGGGCCAGCTATCCCATCATGTTCATCGGATGGGAAGGGGTGGGGCTCTGTTCCTACCTGCTCATCGGCTTCTGGTTTAAAAACCACGACTACAACAATGCAGCCAAGAAGGCCTTTATCATGAACCGCATCGGCGACCTGGGGTTCCTGCTTGGGATGTTCCTTCTTTTTACGACATTCAACAGTCTGAATTATTCCGATATTTTCGCCCAGGCCAGATCTATGCAGGCCGGGGATCCTGCCCTCATGGCCATTACCCTGCTGCTCTTTGTGGGAGCCGTGGGTAAGAGTGCACAGATCCCTCTCTTCACCTGGCTTCCCGATGCCATGGCAGGCCCCACGCCAGTTTCGGCGCTTATCCATGCAGCCACCATGGTCACCGCAGGGGTTTATATGATTGCACGTTCAGGAATTTTATACGTACTCTCCCCGGTCACCATGTCTGTCATCGGCATCACCGGACTGGCTACAGCATTGTTTGCCGCAGCGATCGCAATGTATCAGAATGACATCAAAAAGGTTCTGGCCTATTCCACCATCAGCCAGCTGGGTTATATGTTTCTCGGTTTGAGCGTGGGCGCCTTTACCGGGGCGATGTTCCACCTCACCACACATGCATTTTTCAAGGCCCTTCTCTTCCTCGGCGCCGGCAGCGTGATCCATGCGCTGGGCGGCGAACAGGATATCCGGAAAATGGGCGGACTGAAGAACAGTCTGCCAAAAACCCATCTTACCTTTTTAATCGGAACCATTGCCATTGCCGGAATTCCACCTCTTTCCGGGTTCTTCTCCAAAGATGAAATTCTATCGGGAGTGTTCAACGCCTCACCGATTTTGTGGATTCTGGCGGTGGCCGGCTCCATGATGACCGCTTTCTATATGTTCAGACTTCTCTTCCTGACCTTTTTTACACGGTTCCGCGGAACTGCAGAGCAGCATCACCACCTGCACGAATCGCCCGGAGTGATGACCATCCCGCTGATGCTCCTGGCCGCTTTGGCCTTCTTTGGCGGGTTCATTAACCTGCCGGAAATTTTTGGCGGTGATGCCGGACTTGAAGGGTTTCTGGCCCCTGTTTTCGCCGATGCAAATGCTGCAATGGCCGGTCAAACACCCCTTTCGCATGTCACAGAATGGATCCTGATGGGTACCACCCTTTTGCTCGTGCTCGCCATGGTCGTGCTGGCCTGGTACCGGTTCGTGAAGCTGAATGGGGGGGAGGCAATAGACAAGAAACAACAGTCTGCGCTGGTTCGGATAATTGCCAATAAATTTTATACCGACGAACTGTACGATATGGTAGTTGTGAACCCGCTGTTCAGGCTCTCCCGCTTCCTTCACAGCGTTGTTGAGATCCGCATCATCGACAGGCTGGCCGACGGTATCGGGACAATGGTTGTTCGCACAGGCAATACCGTGCGATACATCCAGTCCGGGAACGTAGGCTTTTACATGTTTATCATGATACTCGGAATTATCCTAATCCTTTTTTTAAACATCCTGATCTGAGAATACCATGCTGACACTGATCCTCATCCTGCTGCCCCTGGTCTTCTCGCTCATTCTGCTTGCACTGAAGCATGAAAAGGAGATCCGGTTTGTGGCGCTGGCGGGAGCCCTTGCCGAATTCGGAGTTGCCATAGCCGCACTCATCCAGTACATAACAACCTGCCATTGCAGCCTTGCATTCCATGCCGGTTGGCTCAATACACTTGGCGTAAGCCTTACTTTCAGCATGGATGGCATCAGCCTTCCGCTGGTGTTGCTCACCACCTTCCTGATGCCGCTCATCATCCTCTCCTCATTCAGCCATAACTACAGCCGTCCCTCAGCATTCTATGCCCTCATCCTGCTCATGGAGATGGCCCTTGTGGGTGTATTTACTGCGGGCGACGGACTGATGTTCTACATTTTCTGGGAACTTACACTCATTCCGGCCTGGTTTATCTGTGCCGTTTGGGGCGGAAATGACCGCATCCGGATCACATTCAAATTCTTCATTTATACATTTGCCGGAAGCCTGCTGATGCTGGTGGCCCTCATCTATATCTATTTCCGTACGCCACTACCGCACTCTTTTGATTTCCGGGTGCTCTATATTGCTGTGCTATCTCCTGCCGAGCAGTCCTGGATTTTCCTGGCCTTTTTTGTCGCTTTCGCCATCAAGATACCGCTGTTCCCATTTCATACCTGGCAACCCGACACCTATACCGAATCGCCTGCCGCAGGGAGCATGCTGCTGGCTGGCATCATGCTTAAAATGGGCATCTACGGACTCATACGGCTGCTTATCCCCATATGCCACGAGGCGATGCAGGAGTGGGGCGCTGTTGCCATGATCCTGGCGATCGCCGGAATTGTATATGCTTCGCTCATCGCCATCCGGCAGGAGGATATGAAGCGGCTCGTGGCTTATTCCTCCATTGCCCATGTGGGGCTGATCGCCGCCGGGGTGTTCGCCCTGAACCTTAAAGGATTGCAGGGATCGGTGATCCAGATGGTGTCGCATGGAATTAACATCGTGGGACTTTTCCTCATTATCGACATTATTCAGCAGAGAACAGGATCGCGCAACATCTCCGACCTGGGAGGCATTGCCCGGAAAGCGCCCCGGCTGGCCATACTCTTTATGATCATCATGCTGGGCAGCATTGCGCTACCGCTTACCAACGGATTTGTGGGAGAGTTTCTTCTTCTGCTCGGGATTTTTGAATACAACCACATGTTTGCCGCTGTGGCCGGGCTCACAGTCATCTTCAGCGCTGTATACATGCTCTGGATGTTCCAGCGTGTAATGTTTGGCGACACTACACCCATGACCGAAAACATGACCGACCTGAATTGGAAAGAGATGGCCGCACTCATTCCGCTTGTCGTGGTGATCTTCTGGATCGGTATTTTTCCTGGGTTCTTCATGAACATGATCTGGCCGGATGCTGTAAGGATTTTGGCAACGGTAAACTTTTGACTTAAATAAATGACAACAATAATATCTCTGACGCTTCTTGGTGTACTGGTCCTTCTTCTTGGAATTCTGAAGAAAAAGGCCCTGCAGCTGCCATTGATCCTGGTGGGACTTCTTACTGCACTCGCGCTCACGATCTCCGACTGGAATTCGGCACGCCACCTCTTTAACGACATGCTCATTGTCGACAATACGGCCGTGGCCTTCAGCGCCGTGCTGATCCTCTCCACCTTCCTTATCTTTATGTTTGCCCCCCACTATTACCGCGGGGTGCAGCGACCGCTCGACGACATCTTTGCCATCATGATCTTTGCACTGGTTGGAGCCGTCCTGATGACCTCATACGGCAACCTTATCATGCTTTTTATAGGTATCGAGACCCTCTCCATTGCACTCTATGTGCTCGCCGGAAGCCACAAGGAGGCCATCACATCGAATGAAGCCACACTGAAATACTTCCTGCTGGGCTCCTTCCTTTCGGGGTTCCTTCTCTTTGGGATTGCCCTGATTTATGGTTCAAGCGGTTCGTTCAGCCTGAGTGGTATACAGATCTTTGTTGCAGCGCAGCAAGGAAATATGCCACCCATGTTTCTTGCAGGATTGTTCATGCTGATCATCGGACTTGCTTTTAAAATTGCCGTGGCTCCGTTCCATTTCTGGGCTCCCGATGTGTATGAAGGCACTCCCACCCTGGTTACCGCCTTTATGGCAACCGTTGTCAAAACGGCCAGTATCGTGGCCATGTACAGGTTCTTTACCCACACATTTTATGGGATTCACGGGGTATGGGAAACTACGATCTGGGTTCTTGCCGCCCTTACCATCCTGCTGGGGAATCTGACCGGTGTTTACCAGCCCAACCTCAAACGGATGCTGGCCTACTCCAGCATCAGCCATTCGGGCTACATGCTGCTTGCCGTGGTTGCCTTCAGCCCTCTGTCAGACAACGCGCTGTTGCTCTATACACTTTCCTACTCCATAGCCACAATATCAGCCTTCGGCATCCTCATCCTGATCCGTGAAGCCAATGGCAACGACTATTTCGGATCGATGAACGGAATGGCTAAAACAAACCCTCTGGAGGCATTCTGCCTTACCATAGCCATGCTCTCGCTGGCAGGAATTCCGCCACTGGCCGGTTTCATGGGGAAATATTTCCTCTTTACAACAGCGCTCGAGAAGGGACTTTTATGGCTTGTTCTTATTGCCATTGCAGGATCAGCGATAAGCATTACCTACTATTTCAGGCCGATCGTGGCCATGTACATGAAAGAAAATGAAGGGGTAAAACTGAATGCAGGACCGGTATTCAAAGCGCACCTGATCTTCCTTACGCTCCTGCTGATCCTAATAGGAGTGATGCCGTTTCTGGTGATCGGATTGTTGTAAAAAGGAAGTGACTTTGTTACCCTGTCACTGATTCTTATAGAAACTTCCTGATATCCTCCGCGTGCTCCTTCTCTTCATCGATGATCTGCTGAACCAGTTTTTTGGAGTCACTGCGGGCATATTTCAGCATCTCGGTGTAAAAAGCAACACTGTCGTTTTCGAACTTAAAAGCAATCTCCAGGGCCTCCCTGGGGGTCTTCACCGTTTTTGCAAGTTCAATACCGGATTCGGGCTTTCCGAAAATATGCGACGATGCCAGGTGGTTGATGTATTCTGATGCATCCTCAGTCTGGAAATCAAAACTCTCGGCATCAAATTTTTCAGCCAGTTTCTGAAAGATGGAGATGTGCATAACCTCTTTTTCTGCAAGATCCAGGAATAAACCCTTGGTATCGGTGCTCTCTCCGATCATGTCGGCAGCTGCAGTGTAGAATTCGTTGCCGTTCTCTTCAATACGTACGGCAATCTCAACGATCTCTAGTCCGGAATAATACATGGTGCTTGGTTTTTACCTCACAAAGGTATATAAAAATCGATTTATGGGACAACCGGAAACGTCAGAAAGGCGTCTGTTGTGAAAAATTTAGCGCTTGCAGACTGAAGATACCATAACAAAACATATTATTAATATCTTTGTAGCCCTAACCCAATCACTTAGAAACCAAAACCCACTTTTATGAAAAGAGTTATTTTTACATGTTTTGCCGTGTTAGCCTTCGCTGTGGCTTTTTCACAGGCGGTTCAACGCAATATGGTAGTTCTCGAAATTGGTACGGGAACCTGGTGCTACTACTGTCCGGGGGCTGCCATGGGAGCCGACGATCTCATTGCAGCCGGCTGCAATGTAGCGGTGGTTGAAAATCACAACGGCGATGCCTTTACCTATTCGGGCTCCGATGCAAGGAACTCCTACTACGGCATCACTGGATATCCGACAGCTTTTTTCGATGGCACACTGAACTTTGTTGGAGGCAGCAATACCAACAGTATGTATGCCAATTACCTGCCACTTTACAACCAGCGATATGCAGTTCCCTCCCCCGCAACCGTCACGATCACGGGAACGAATACCGGAAACCTCTACAATATTACAGTCACCATAACCAAAGTGGCTACCATCACGGCAACCGATATCAAAGCACACCTGGTTCTCACCGAATCCAACATCACCTACTCATGGCAGGGCCAAACCCACCTGAATTATGTCAGCCGGACCATGGTACCCAATTCAAGCGGAACCTCAATAAATTTCAGTTCCGGAAACACAGTGGTCCTCAATCTGTCCTTTACAAAGGATCCAACCTGGGTCACAAACAACTGTGAACTGGTGGCATTCATCCAGGACAATACCACCAAAGAGATTTTCAACGGGGCCAAGAAGATGCTGAATGCACTCTACCTGCCCCTGGCCACCGATTTTTCTGCTACCCCGACCAGCGGTTGTGCACCCCTTACCGTTAACTATACCGACCTTTCAGTTGGCGCCACCAACTGGAACTGGAGCTTCCCCGGCGGAACCCCTGCGACATCAACCCTTCAGAATCCAACCGTTTTGTACAATACTGCCGGCACCTATGACGCCACCCTCATTGCATCAAACCCGGGTGCAAATGCACAAGGTACGATGACCAAGACTGGTTATATCAGTGTAACATCTGTTCCGGGCACTGCAGAAACACCCTCCGGCAGCAATGCCATGTGTGTCAATCCTCCTAACCAGACTTACAATACCACCAATATTGCCAATACCACAGGCTATATATGGGACCTCACTCCTGCAGCGGCAGGGACGCTGACACCATCCGGAACCTCCTGTACCATTGACTGGGATAACGCCTTTACCGGCTCTGCCCAGCTGAAGGTACGTGGCACCAACGCCTGCGGCCCCGGTGCCTGGTCGAACCTCTTCCCGATCAACATCAGTTTGCCCCCGGGAGGAGCAACAACACCGGCCGGCCCCGGCAGTCTTTGCATCAATTCACCCAATACCGACTATACCACTGTGGGAACCGCTCCGGCCACGAGCTATGTCTGGGAACTTGTTCCCGCCGATGCCGGCGCCCTTTATCCTGCCGGTACCACGGTAACCATCGACTGGGTTAATACCTACACCGGCTCCTGCCAGCTTCGCGTGAAGCCGGTAAACGCATCCTGCGAAGGCCAGTGGACCAACTACCTTCCGATCACCATTGAAACAGGCCCCACGGGCTTTAATATGACCGGCGGAGGTGCCTACTGCGGACAAGGTGGAAGCGGTTCACCCATTGGTCTCGATGGCTCACAAACTGCCACCAATTACACCCTCTACCTCAACGGAACTGCAACAACAACCATAGTTCCGGGAACGGGCAGCGCAATCAGTTTTGGAAACCAGATGACAGCCGGCAGCTATACTGCAGTGGCAAACACCTCCGGAGCCGGATGCCCCAACACAATGAACGGAACAATTTCTGTTTCCATCGACCCGCAGTTACCTGAAGTGCCCGGCGACCCGATGGGTCCTGCCCAAGTCTATACCGGTTCAACACCCACCACCGACTTCACCACCACCGGCGGAACCTATTCCACAACCTATACATGGGAACTCTCACCGGCCTCGGCAGGTACATTCAGCGGAACCACCACCACGGGAACAGTAACCTGGGACCTGACATATGCAGGAATAGCCATCATTCGCGTAAAGGGTGTAAACTCCTGCGGCGGCGGATCCTTCTCGAACGAATTCCCTGTTACGGTTGATGTTGGTGTTGGCATTTCTGAGCCCGGCCAGGCGAAGCTGATCAGCCTCTTCCCCAACCCGGCAAAAGGAATGGTCACCCTCATTCCGGCAAAATCAATCACTGCCGATATCCTTGTTCGCAATTCACTGGGAAAGACCGTTCTCAATAAAACCAGGGTAACCCTCAGCGGAAACTACCAGATGAACATTTCCGAGCTCCAGGCGGGTATCTATTTCATCCGCATAAGCAGCGGTGATACCTGGCAGACCCTCAAAATGATCGTAGAATAATTATAAATAATCGTAATTTTGCAGCCCGGACCTAAAAGTCCGGGCTTTTTTATGAAACAGAACTCCTCCTATAATCAACCACCTTTTTTTAATGATCCTGCTACCCTGGAAAAATACTCCTCCGCTTTTACGTTAAGCGATATGGAGATCTTCATTTTTCCTGATCTGCTTTACTCCCTGGTGCTTGCCAATATCATGTCGCCGGAAATATGGAAATGGCGCGACGACCCCTGGTTTGCAGGAATCCGGAAGATGGGCCCCCTGAAAAAGATCCATCGCGTTAAGCAGTACATCATGGATCATTACAATTTCAACCTCGACCTTGAAACCTGGGGACTTACCGACAAGCAGACCGAGATCAGCCGCTTCAGCGATTTCACCGACATGGAGATGCTCTCAAAGTCGAATGCACTGTTTGGCTACGAAGGGGATAAGTACTATTTCGACCTTGATATCCGGAAGCATTTCGGGCTGGATAAATACGATACGGAGATCATCCCATACTGGAAAACAGAAACGGTAGAGGCAATGAACGCCTTCCGCTTCAAGCCCAATCATGAGGCCGGGGCAGGGGAGTGCGTTTCACTGGCCTGTCTTTATGCTGCTGCCCTTTTTATTGTTGCCGAAGTGCCGCTCGAAAAGATCTTCCTGATGGGAACACCACTGCATTCACAGAATTTTGTAATGGTTGATGAAGGTGTACTCACCAACAACCGGCGCATCGTTACCAAATCGATGTGGTTTAACGGTACCGAACTCTCCGCACTGGCCCGCCGGGCTCTGGAGCATGAGCAGGTAACCTATGTTGCCCACAGCACGGGTTATATCCATGCCACCTATCCCGAAGCCAGCATCGACCCCGCAGCCTATAACCTGTTTCGCGAAAAACTCGCTGCCTTCCTGGAGACAAAGGTGGACTATGAGATCTTCATGAACTTCCTGCGCGACTACAGCCGCCACCAGAAGTTGTTCCAGCTCTGCTTTTTCTGCCAGGGCTCCAACCGCTATATAAGGCTCGAAAAGGCCTATGGTTACGAGCATGGGAGCAAAAACCGGCTGAGCGACAAAACCGGCCGAAAGCTCTACTGCGAGATGGACGAAGAGGACCTCTATATCCAGCCGCTCGATCACCGTTTCCGGATCGAACCCGACGACCTGCTTTTCAACACCCGCACCTACACGGCGTTTATCGAAGCAATCCGCCAATCATTCCCAGGCCTCGACAACCATCCCGAATTCTTTGCCGATTTCAAAAAGTTTGTCCATACCGTGCCACGACTGCCGTCGGCCAATAAAAACTTCATTTCATCAGGCTCCCAAGTGAACAAGTTACCAAGTGAACAAGTGAACAGATCATCTCATACCTTCAACCCCTCATACCCTCGTACCCTCTTACCCTCACACCCTCTCACCCTCTCACCCTCTCTCTCCCGGGAAGAGATTATTGCCCTGCTGCAATCTCTCCGCCATCCCTCATCCGCCATCGACCTTGCCTTCTACAC
>CAYHCQ010000022.1:16798-29437 GCA_964355115.1 uncultured Prolixibacteraceae bacterium
ACCATACCCTCAATTTAATTTGACTTCCGAATCCATTTTTCATACATTTGTGTAAACAATCAAAGCATGAAAAATCTGATATTGACCGGAATCCTGGCACTAATTCTCATTCAGCTGCCTGTTATTACCATGGCGCAAACCAGTGCTCCTGCACAAAACCAGTCAGCCCCAAAGAGTGCCGACAGCGGTTCATGCGGAGTTCTTGATTACGGCGGACAGATATACCACACGGTGATCATTGGCTCACAATGCTGGATGAAGGAGAACCTCAACACCGGAAAGTGGGTGTACCAGGGGCAGCAGGATAACCAGAAGGAGAATGATGTTCTGGAGAAATATTGCTACGGGGATGATTTTGTGAATTGCGACCAATGGGGCGGGTTATATGAGTGGGACGAAATGATGTGGTACGGAAAGACCGACAATGCCCAGGGTATCTGTCCCGAAGGGTGGCACGTTCCCAACAGCGAAGACTGGAAGACCCTGGTCAGGTTCCTCGGCGGCAATGGTAAGGCTGGTGGGGAGCTGAAATATACCGGGTCAAACGGATGGCAGGTTCCCAATGTGGGAGCGACCGGTAACACCGGGTTCGCAGCTCTTCCCGGGGGATATTTCGACACCATGGCCAGGCAGTGGCACGATGCGGGCAGGGATGCCTATTTCTGGTCATCAGAAACGATCTCCAAAACATCCTCGGTGGCGGTGACCATGAGTTACCGCAAGGCCGATATTGACCTCTACGAAGAGTATAATCCGAGCGCACTCTCCATCCGTTGCATACGCAATAAATGATTACCACCTGATCCCGCGGTCTGCTTCTCTTCTGCTCCAAATTTCTTATCTTCGCAGTCCAAAACAGCAGTGCTATGGCATCCAACGAAGATCTGTTCAAAAAGATCATATCCCACGCGAAAGAGTACGGATTTGTATTCCCTTCGAGTGAAATTTATGACGGTTTAAGCGCGGTTTACGATTACGGCCCCTTTGGCGTTGAACTCAAGAACAACATCAAGGAGTACTGGTGGAAGTCGATGACGCAGTACCACGAAAACATTGTCGGCCTCGATTCAGCCATCTTTATGCACCCAACGGTGTGGAAGGCTTCGGGTCACGTTGACGCCTTCAGCGACCCGATGATCGACAACAGGGATTCCAAGAAACGTTACAGAGCGGATGTGCTCGTTGAGGACCATCTCCAGAAGATCGAAGATAAGATAATCAAAGAGGTGGAGAAGGCCCGTGCCCGTTTCGGCGAAACCTTTGATGAAAAAATGTACCGGGAAACCAATCCCCGCGTTAAAGAGTACCAGGATAAGATCGATGCAATAAAGGTACGTTTTTATGCCTCCCTGGAAAAGAATGACCTCGCGGATGTTCGTTTGCTGATTGAAGAATCGGGCATCGTTTGTCCTGTAAGCGGTACCAAGAACTGGACCGACGTACGGCAGTTCAACCTCATGTTCTCCACCCAGATGGGGTCGGTGAATGAAGATGCGTCGGCTATTTATCTGCGTCCCGAAACGGCCCAGGGTATTTTCGTCAACTTCCTCAATGTGCAGAAGTCGGCCCGCATGAAGATTCCTTTCGGTATCTGCCAGATCGGGAAGGCTTTCCGCAACGAGATCGTGGCGAGGCAGTTCCTCTTTCGTATGCGCGAATTTGAACAGATGGAGATGCAGTTTTTCGTAAAGCCCGGCGAGGAGCTGCAATGGTATGAGTACTGGAAGGCCGAACGGCTGAAGTGGCACCTCTCACTGGGCATCCCCGCCAGCAAATACCGGTTCCACAACCACGAAAAACTGGCCCATTACGCCAATGCCGCTGCCGATATCGAATTCGAATTCCCCATCGGCTTCAAGGAACTGGAAGGCATACACAGCCGCACCGACTTCGACCTCAGTGCCCACCAGACCTTCTCAGGCCGCAAGCTCCAGTATTTCGACACTGAGGCCAATGAGAGTTATGTGCCCTATGTGGTGGAGACCTCCATTGGTCTCGACCGTACATTTCTGGCAGTCCTCAGTCACGCTTACCGCGAAGAGAAACTCGAAGATGGAAGCGAACGGGTGGTGCTCGGGTTCCCGGCAAAACTGGCACCCATCAAGATCGCCGTGCTTCCGCTGATGAAAAAAGACGGACTCCCCGAGAAGGCACGCGAGATCATGGATGTGCTGAAAGCCGATTACCGGTGCTATTACGAGGAGAAAGATACCATCGGCCGCCGTTATCGTCGCATGGATGCACTGGGAACACCTTTCTGCGTCACCATCGACCACCAGACCCTCACCGACAACACCGTGACCATCCGCGACCGCGACACCATGCAGCAGGAGAGGATCGGGATGAATGAGGTAGCCGGGATCGTAAGGGAAAAAATAGCGAAATAGCGAAATTTTGAAACAACTTGGAAGAATTTTCCGGGTAGTATTGATGACTGCCGGGGCCCTGGCCCTGGCCATGGTCATCCTGGCGTTTACCACGGCCCCCTTCTGGACATGGTATGGGATGGGCACCAAAAAGGCCGGGATTAACCGTCCTCCCGACATCATCGTGCTGATGGGCGGCGGCGGGATGCCCAGCGGATCGGGACTGATGCGTACATGGTATACGGCAAAAGTTGCGAACTGGTTCACCCGTGCCAAAATCATCATTGCCCTGCCCGGCGATACGGCCGACAGCCTCAGCTCGATCATCCAGATGAAAAATGAACTTGTCCTACGTGGCGTCGCCACAGAACGCATACTGTTCGAAGACTCAGGAACCAACACGAGAGCACAGGCAATCAACGTATGGAAACGAGTTAAGAGTTATGAGTCAGGAGTTAAGAGTTCAATTCTGATAGTGACCTCGCCCGAGCATTTGTACCGCGCAGTGCTCGCCTTCCGAAAAGCCGGCTTCCGGAAGGTCGACGGGCTTCCGGCATTCGAACAGGCCATCGAATCCGATATCACCTTTAACGCAAGAAAACTGGGTGGCAGAAAACTCATTCCTGATATCGGCGACAACATCACCGTTCGCTACCAGTTCTGGACCCAGATGAATTATGAGTTTCTTGTGATCAGGGAGTGGCTGGCACTGAGCTATTACTGGCTGTCGGGATGGGTATGAAAACTCCCGACTTCCTATTCAGATTTTCGCAAAAAATGTAAATTGAAACCTGAATGCCTCTCTTACTTTGTTATCCATATCTTTCCTGCTCCCGTATAGGAATTCGAGACCAAATTTGAAATTATCGTTCGGATAGAAGATTAAATTAGTGGAGGCATAACTGGTGCTTTTTATGGCATCGGGATCATATACCCCCTTGTCGTTCGAAAGGCCAACATAACTGCATCCAAACGATGAACTTAACCGGGAGGTCCACCAGTGGTTGTAGTAGGCATAAAAATTGATTTGAGGCAGGGTGACTGCTTTGTTCGTATCGGCTGTTTTTTGGAATGCATCGTAGCCTAACCCCCCCAGGTCATTGTTGTATTTTGCAAAGCCGGCTCCTGCAGTGAGCTGAAGATTAATGTTATCTGATTTACTGACCTGAATGCATCCGGAAAAACTCAGCCCTCCTCCCAGGGTGGTTCTCTCGCTGCCAACACTATTAATATAAGTGATGGGATGTATCAGCCCGGCAAGGCGCAAATGACTCGTCTCTTTCCAGAATCGGTACTCATAACTGGCAGTAAAATCAGGGAAAACATTTTTTGAGATCCAGGTGGCCGGTACCATTATTTCGGCACCCGGTATTTCAAGCGAAATAGCCATTTTATTGGATTTTCCGAGATTAAAAGAATACCTGATCTGGATCTGGCGAAGACAAAGGGATCCATTTGGTCCCTCAAAGTCGAGGATGTCGGGATTGTTGTCATTGTCCATGAAATTACTCCAATACTTCCCGGCACTCCAGTTCCTGAAGGTTATGTATGCATGTCGCAGCCGTGGTGTTGTAATTCCGTCAGCTCCTGAAAAGTCAAATTCCAGCAAAGCTGAAATGCTATTTTCCTGGTTACTTCCCTTGAATGAAAGCCGGGATGGCCTGACGCTGAAAGTTGTCACATTTCCCGAACCAGGAGTGGGATTCATAATGATAGAAGATGTTGTAAATGAATTTTTATCACCCACCGCATTGAAATCGTAAATCAGGTCGGTCTCCACAAATCCTCCAATACTCAGGGTTACCCCTTTAACGCTGGATATTACAAAGCCAGTATAGGAGTTGTTTTCGACTTCATTCCTTGAGTTGGGCAACTCAACATTAGGTTTTATTTTATATGATGAATCATGAATCAATGCCTCTCCTTTTAACGAATCAACACGCTCTGGTAATTGACTAACAACCTGATCATGCGCCATGAGAATCAAAGCTGAAAAGAGTAGAATCAAAATAACCAACGTATTTTTCATCTATTTTTCTCCCCGTTTCCAGTCTTCAACGTATTCGGAAACAACCAGTACGATTCCCTTTGAAATTGCGGTGTACGATTTATCATTAAGATTGGCCAGGGAAACCCTGATGGACCATTCGGGGCCATCGAAGCCACCCCCGTTGAGCAGAACAACAGAACAAATTTCTGCAAGGCGGAAAAGCACATCCACCGGTTCGTAATTTTCTTTCAGGTAACGGGCAAAACCGGATCCATGTGTTTTTTCGGCCCACAACATGATATCCAGCTCTGCATAATATCCAGCCCGGTTTGGATCTGGCTTAAGGTTGAACCCCATGCCTTCGAACAGAAGCTGGAGCCGACGCTGCACGATGTTACAGGTAAGCTTTTTGTATGCATTGGCTTTATCGAACAAGGCGAACGAAGCAAACAACATCATCTGAATCTGCTGTGGAAGCGATAATCCGGCTGTGTGATTAAGCGCAACACTCCGGCTGTCGGCTACCATTCGGTCGATGAACTTCAACTGTTCGGGATGCAGATGGATGGAGTGATACCGTTTGTGGAGAGCATTCTTCTTATTATCCGGCAATTCCTTGATCAGACGGTCATAGATGTTTTTTTCATGAAGGGCGATCACGCCGATACGCCATCCGGTACAGCCGAAATATTTCGAAAATGAATAAACACCCAGCGTGTTATGCGGGATCTCGGCCATGAGGGAACGGAATCCTTCAACGAATGTTCCATACACATCATCGGTAATAAACATCAGGTTGGGGTTGTCCTTTTTGATAATACCGATGATTTTTTTCCGTTCTCCGGCACTCAGTGTTACAGATGGCGGGTTACTCGGATTGACCAGGTAGGCAACCTTGATTTGCGGATCTTTCAACTTGTCAAGTTCCTTATCGGGATACTCCCAGTTGTGCATCCCGTCTTTGGTCAACCCTTTTGCCTGAATAAGGACGACTTTGAAGTTGAACCGGTCGAGCTCGGGAATCTCGATATAGGGTGTGAAAGTCGGAACAAAAATTGCCACCTTTTCGCCTCGTTTGATCAGGAAGTTTTGCATCAGCGAATCGAAGATATAACACATGGCCGCGGTTCCGCCCTCTGTGGCAAAGATATCGTACCGTCCTTTGGGAGGCTTATTTCCGCACATCTCCTGAACCAGGTAGTCGTGAACGATGGCTTCGGGATACTTTAGCATGCGGTCGGGTACCGGGTACTGATCACCGATCACTCCCTCGGCCAGTTCATGTACAAAACCATCGCGATCGAACTGATGATTCTTAACCCCGTATGTGTAAAGTTCAGCCAGAAGTGCCGCACCGGGTTCGATTTTATTTTCCTTCAGGAATCTCTCAAACCGTTTTGCAATCCCTTTTTGTTCAGGAATACCGGCCAGTCCTTCTTTGTAATTCATGACTCTGCGGCACTCCTCCAACCCGAATTTCCCCAGGAGAAAAAATGCTTCCCTGGGGATGGTGGCTGTCCAGTTGGGATTTCCCCGTCCGGCATTAAGCATGGTATGGCTGCCTTTATTGGTATTATGACTTGCCAGATCGATCAGGCTGTTTTTGAGTTCAAACGGACTCATCTGCTCGAGCTTCTGTTCGGTTTTGCGGGTGGTTTTGATTTTCGGTAGATTCTGGTTCATATTGTTCAGCATTAATTCATGAGAAAAACTAAGATAATTCCACAAATGATCAACAACGTATTCCCCAGTGCATAGGTTACGGTATAACCCAGGGCAGGGAGTTTGCTTTCAAGGGCATCCTGAACAGCGGGTAGGCCGGCCGTGGTGGTTCGGGCACCACAGCAACAGCCCAGTCCAAGGGCAACGTCAAATCTAAACAGGTATCGGGCCATCAGAATTCCAACCAGCAAAGGGATCATGGTGGCGAGTGCACCAATCACAAAAAGCATTGGCCCCACTTCCCTGAATCCTGCCACAAACCCAGGACCAGCAGTAATGCCCACCACCGCGATGAAGGCATTCAAACCCAGGTTGGTCATGATCCACAATGCAGGTTCAGGAATCTGGGCATGATCGGGATGTTTCGACCGCAACCAGCCAAAAAACAAACCTGAAATCAGGGCGCCACCACTCGTACTCAGGCTTAAGGATACCTTCCCAACATGGAAAGCGAGCACACCTGCCAACCCTCCCAGAAGAATTCCCAACCCCAGTGCAACCATGTCGGTTTTTTCTGTTATGACATCCTGGAATCCAAGGATTTTCACAGCTTTCTCCACATCTTCTTTGGGACCGATCAGTGAGAGCATATCTCCTTTGTGTATGGGGGTTCCCAATAATAGCGGAAGTTCGGTTCCTCCCCGGGTTATCTTGGCGAGAGAAACCCTTAAATCGTAACGCTGATGATTCAGGTCACCGATCGTCTTGCCATCCAGTTTGCGGTTGGTAAACAGAACCCTCACGGAGTCCATTTTAAAATCGAGCAGAAGATGGTCGAAAATCTCTTTCCCAAGTTCTTTCTCCTCGGTGATGAGATAATCTCCACGGCCTTGCAACACAATGTCATCATGGGCCTGAAAGTGATACCCGGCCACAGGTTCCTGAATGAGATGCGTGCCTTTACTACGCATACGTGCAACAAAGATCCGGTATCCCTTATCGGCGAATTCCTGCTGGAGTTCAGCAGAGGTTTTTCCGATGGCAATAGCATTCGTGCCCAGGTTATATGCCCTGAAGACCACATTTGAGTAGGAAGATATCATAGAGGGTTGATCTTGTGAATCAACACCCATTTTGCTTTCCAGGGCGCGGCATTGTTCACGTGCCTTTTTTAATCCTCCCCAGAATAGTGGTCCGATTTGCGCCAGAAGGAATGCTGAACCAATGGTGCCAAAAAGATAGGTGACTGCATAACAAACCGGAATGGCATTGATCATGGTTTGCTTTGCAGCCGGATCAAGCCCCAGTGAATTGATGGTTTCGCCGCCAACCCCGATCACAGCGGAGATCGTTTGGGCCCCGGCAAATAACCCCGCCGCCTGACCCGCACTGTAACCCATCATTTTTGCCAGCAGCCAGGTCGTGATCAAAGCCGCAGCCGACATCAGCGTACCAAATATGAGTTGCGGAATTCCTGACTTTTTCAGACTGTTGAAAAACTGCGGACCCACGCTATAACCCACCGCAAACAGGAAAATCAGAAAGAAAACCTGCTTAACTTCCGGGGCAATCACGATTTGCATCTGCCCGACAATTACGCCAACAAGCAAAACGCTGGTCACATTTCCCAGAGAAAAGGTTCCATACTTAAACTTACCGATAAAAAACCCCAGGGCGATTGTTAAAAAAATAGCCAGCTCAGGATATTGGCGAAAAGTGTTCACGAACCATTCCATAGATTAATTGTTAGATATAAACAACTAAATTATGGAATATTACAGAACCAAAGTATTATTTATGAAGATCTTTCGGGATTTGGGTTCGGACCTCATCTTTTATTAAAATCATTCATCGTCCTCGCCACCCCGGCCAGAACGAAGCTCTTGATCAGGTCGACCGTGATATCGATACGTGGCAACAGGACCTTTTCCTCCTCTTTCGTCCAGCGGCCAAGCACATAATCCACCTGTTGCCCCCTGGCGAATTCGTTGCCGATACCGATCCGCAGGCGCGCATATTCGGTGGTTTCAATGATTTCGTTGATGCTGATGAGCCCGTTATGACCGCCGTCGCTTCCTTTGCCGCGAAGCCGCAAAGCACCCAGCGGCAGGGCAAGGTCATCAACAATGACCAGGATGTTTTCGACCGGGATCTCCTCCTTCTGCATCCAGTACCTGACCGCCTTGCCGCTCAGATTCATGTATGTGGTAGGCTTGATGGCAACAATCTGTCTTCCCTTCACCGACATCCTGACTACCGAAGCCAGCCGGCCAGGCTCAAAGATAGCTTTACAGGATAACGCCAGGGCATCCACAGCAATAAAACCGATGTTATGCCGCGTATCGGCATACTCATCACCAATGTTACCCAGACCGACGATTAGAAATTTCATAATATGCTAATGTGCTGATGTGCTGATGTGCCAATGTGCCGATTGTTTCTCTATTTGTGCATTCCGTGCATTTGTGCATTTGTGCATTTGTGCATTTGTGCATTTGTGCATCCAAAAAGAAAGGTGTAAAGGTAACCCTCCACACCTTTCCTTCAAAAAAAAGAGTCTAATTATTTTCCTTCGGCTTTCTTGTCGCCTTCGGCAGGAGCTGCAGCGGCAGCTTCTGAACCTGGCAGAGCCTCTTCCACAACGGCGCGGGCAGTGCGAACACCAACTACCACATTGCTTGGAACATCGAGGAACAGCACATTGTCAAGTTTCATGTCGGAAACCTTTACCGAATCGCCGATTTCGAGGTTGTCGATCGAGATCGTAATATCGTCGGGGAGGTTTTCCATCTCGGCGCGAACCGCCAGTTTACGCATCTTCTTAAGGAGTTTGCCACCACGCAGAACGCCGGGGGCTGTGCCTGTAAGAACGATGGGTACGCCGATGGTTACCGGTTTTCCGGGCAGGATCTGTAAAAAGTCTGCATGCAGCATACGGTCCGTTACCGGGTGATACTGTACATCCTGTACAATCGTGTTGTACTCTTTTCCACCTACATCCAGTTTGATGATGTGCGCCACCGGGGTGTGGATTAGTTTCATCAGGGGCTTTTCATCGGCCACAAAATGAACCTGTTCTTTTCCGCCATACATTACGCAAGGTACTTTAAACGCCCTGCGGTTTTTCTTGGCATCTTTTTTCCCTACGTTCTCACGAAGAGAACCGCTCAATGATACCGTCTTCATAACGATTTGGTTTTAGTTAATAATTAGAAAGGTGACAAGGTAACAAGGTAACAGAGTGACAAGGGATTTTGTCACGCGTCACGCGTCACGCGTCACGATTTTGGGGTGCAAAGATAGAAAAAATTCTCAGAACTTAAACAGGGAGGAGATAGATTCCTTCTTCTTAAGGCGGCGGATCACCTCGGCGAAGAGGTCGGCGGTGCTGATCACCTTGATTTTAGGACTCGGGTGGGTGAGGGGAATGGTATCGGTAACGATCAGTTCGAGGAGGGCGGAATTCTCCATAATTTCATACGCTTTGCCCGACAGAAGCGGATGGGTTACCATGGCACGAACCGAAGCAGCGCCGTTGTCCATGATGATCTGGGCGGCCTTACAGAGCGTTCCCCCTGTGTCTACGATATCATCGAGCAGGATAACATTTTTATTTTTTACGTCGCCCACCAGGGCCATCTTTTCCACTTCGTTGGGTTTCGACCTGTGTTTGTAGCAGATGACGAAATTTGTATGGAAGTACTTGGCATAGGAACCTGCACGACGGGTTCCCCCTGTATCGGGCGAAGCGAAGATAAGGTCGGGGAGGTGGAGGGTTTTAAGGTAGGGGATGAAAACAGAAGAGGCATAAAGATGGTCGACCGGTACATCGAAGAAGCCCTGTATCTGGTCGGCATGAAGGTCGAGGGTTATGATGCGGTTCACCCCGGCAGCAGAGAGCAGGTTGGCGACGAGTTTGGATGCAATCGATACGCGGGGCTTGTCCTTGCGGTCCTGGCGGGCATACCCGAAGTAGGGGATCACAGCTACGATCGACTTGGCGCTGGCCCGGCGGGCGGCATCGATCATCATCAGCAGCTCCATCAGGTTATCGGAAGGGGCGAAGGTCGACTGAATGAGAAACACCTCAGTGCCGCGGATATTCTCCTCGAATGACGGCTGGAATTCACCATCGGCAAATTTAACCATGGAACCTTTACCTAGCTCCATACCGTAGCTCTGAGCGATCTTTTCGGCGAGATACCTGGAGGTCTGGCCCGAAAAGATTTTTATCTGTGCTGCCATAAATGTATGCCTTGAAAGTGAACTGCTAAAATAAAGCATTCAGCCAAGCGATGCAAGGAAAGGTTATCAACAGGAACCGTCAATCCGCAAACAATACTTTGCCATGATATACCCCCTGAGCGGTCTCCAGCCTTATTAAGCAAACGCCCTGTAAGGTTTCACCTGTGTTGATATCTGAACGGTTAAAGCTATAGTTGTGAATGCCCTTCGACTCATTATTGACCACCTTTGTGAAAATAGTCCTTCCGGCAATGTCGGTGATAGCAATACTGATATCCGATGGGCCTTTCAACGTGAAGATGAGATTGAAAACCTCACGACATGGATTTGGATATACCCTGGCGGAAAATGCAAGAGATCGCTTGTCATTTGTGCTGGTCGAGGTAGTGTCATATCCGCCCGAAGCACAAATTACGATGCCGTTTCGTCCGCCAACGACTACCTCCTTGGTTGCGTCACCAACAATATCGGGGATGGAAGTCAGGGCATCTACGGGCGCCGGCATCTGGCCTGAGCCTAAGATATTTCCATTCATGCCGTTGAGAAAATAGGTCTGGTTATCCACGTACAAAGTGCCGATGGCGGCGTCATTCACCCCATCCCAGTTAATGTCGCCCATGTTGGCAACATTCCACGATTTATCGGCAAGGGGCTGCTGCCACAGGATCGTATTCTGGAAGCCATTCACAACTATTCCCGTTGCTCCGCTATGGGCGACAAGTATATCGGGATGGCCATCCGAATTCACATCACCCATATCCTCCAGGCGCAAAATCATATCGTTTGGCAATGAAAGCATGTAAACAGAAGAACCGGTGACGGCATTATGAAAGTAAATATGACCGTTGAAATCACCTGAAGCCACATCCTTGATTCCATCGCCTGTAATATCGTCTATCTGCATCAGGCCCCATGTGGAAGATCCCATGGGGTTGTAGGTCCACTTGAGGGTGCCGTTTGATCCGTCGATGCCGAAAACACGGCCATCGGACTGGCTTGCACTGGTGGCACCTGCCACTACGTCGGGTTCTCCGTCACCGGTGAAATCGGCAACCCCGATAACCGAAAATGCGGCTCCTTCCGTTGACCTGCTCCAGATCACGATGCCCGTCTTTCCGTTGATGCAAAAGGCCCGATGCGGACCGGTATTGTTCCCGTCGTCACCGGCAGCGGCCAGAACATCAGGAAAGCCGTCATTATTGTAGTCGTACTTGGTATCCACCTGGTAAATCCAGCCTCCGCCGCCGAACTCATGGGTATCATACTTCCAGAGCTGCGCTCCTGTTTTTCCCGACAGGGCAATTACAGAGCGGTCGCCCCAGGCCGTTCCAACGATAACATCTTTAAAACCATCGCTATTGATGTCGTTGATGATGGCAATGGCATTCTGCTGGTAAACCGAACCCGAGTAGATTGAGGTTTCCCAAAGCATATCTCCGGTCACAGAGGCATTCCCGTTAAAACAGCGCACATAGTTGTCCTCCGAACCAATGATAACATCAGCAACGGTATCACCCGTTATATCAGGAATGGAGCGGATGGCCTTCGGGCTGTTATCAAAGCTGCCATAAATCATATAGGTCCACAGGACAGTGCCCAATGGATAATCTTCGTCGACCCCCGTTCCTTCCAGGTCAACCAGGAAAGGGTTCTGCGAAGCATCGTTTGAAGTAATACTCAGCGTTCCCGTGTGCTGCCCTGCTGATGTGGGATGGTACCACAGACCGATCTTTACCGTTTGCAGAGGTGCAATATTAATCGGTAGCGAAATGCCCTGGTCCACAATAAAATTCGGGTCGGATATAGTAAGCCCGGTAAGTATGAGCATCTGGTCACCGTTGTTGCCAACCGTTAGATACCAGCGGGAGTAGGCGTTCTTTCTGCGTTCATCCCAGTTGTAGGAGGAGGTCAGGATATTGACATGCGGACCGGCAATCACCGCATTTCCGGTCAGGGTTACATCTACGGAAGGGTGAATCGGGTCATTCGAATTGATGGACACCTGAGAATTCAGCGGGCCACTGGATGTGGGAGCCCAGGTAAACGGAATGTTGACCGAACCACCCGGTGTGATGGTGGCCGGGGTGCTGAAGGTGGTGGTTATGTGTATGCCGCCGGGGAGAGTGATACTGCTTATGACCAGGTTCGCGGTACCCGTATTCTGAACCTGGCAGTTCCAGGTGGAGGAGTTGCCGACAGTAACCGTGCCATAGTCATGTGAAGTTACGGGTACAACTATAACCGGGGTGCCGCTTCCAAGGAGGTCGATTTTATAAAGTGTGCTGTTCTGACCCAGTTCTCCGTCGCAATACCAGAGATAGGTGCCATCATAAACAACGCCCGAGGGTTTTAAGCCCTGAGAGGCATGACTTTCGA
>CAYHCQ010000023.1:0-29319 GCA_964355115.1 uncultured Prolixibacteraceae bacterium
AGCTTATCAAATTCCGTCTTGTAATTTGTGCCGACCGGGATCAGGCGATCCTTGATCTTTACGTGGTTCCCTTCAATAAGATCTATTTTGGGAAGTGAAATGATAAAGGATTTGTGGATACGCGGAAAGGTTCTGGCGGGAAGCATGGTTTCGATGTTTTTCAGGCTCTGGTAGCTGACAATCATACGGTCGGCAGTGTAAATCTTTACATAGTCACCCAGTGCCTCGATATACAGGATCTCCCCCAGGTTTACCTTGTAGGTTTTTTTGCTCGATTTAATGAAAATATACTCCTCCTCGGCCCCCGATTGCTCTTTTGATTCATGAACTGCCGGCACCTCTTTGCTCCTGATTATATCTTCGGCCTTTTGAATGGCACGGAAAAAACGGTCGAAGGCGAAAGGTTTCATCAGGTAATCCACAACATCCATTTCATACCCCTGTATCGCGTATTCAGCATAGGCAGTGGTGATGATGACGAGAGGCGGATTTTTCAGGGTTTTCAGGAACTCCATCCCACTTAGTTTCGGCATGTTGATGTCGAGGAAAAGCAGGTCAACCGGCTGGTTGTGCATCACTTCAATCGCCTCGATGGCGTTGAAACACTTTGCCACGATCTCCAGAAAAGAGATGTTTTCGGCATACCGCTCGATCACCCGGTGGGCAAGCGGTTCGTCATCAATAATGAGACATCTAATTTTCATTTCACGACGAGGTTTAGTTCAACCCGGTAAAGGGTGCTGGTATCGGTGATGTCAAGTGTGAATTTTCCGGGATAAAGCAACTCCAGTCGCTTCTTAACATTGGTAAGCCCGATGCCGGCCGGCCTTTTCAAATCTGTTCCGGGCTCTTTGCTGTTCTCAATACTGAAAAATATCCGGTATTCCGATTCCAGGTCAAACAAAATATGGATGAAAGGATTGGTATCCCTTGATTTGGAACCATGTTTGAAGGCATTCTCGATGAAAGCAATAAATATCAGCGGCGCAACCTTGTTGCCGAAGTGGTCTCCCCTTATCTCCATGTCGATCTGCAGGCCTTCACCGGCACGCACCCTTTCAAGGTAAACATAGCTGTTAACGAACTCCAGCTGTTTCTCGATGGAAACCGCATCAACCTTGGTTTCATAGATCACATACCGCATCAGTTCCGACAATTTCAGGATGAGTTCGGGGGCCTTGTCCGATTTATCAAGACTCAGGGAATAAAGGCTGTTCAGGGTGTTGAAGAAGAAATGAGGGTTTACCTGGGCCTTCAGGGCACTTAGTTCCGCTTCTATCTTCTGCCGTTCCACCTCCTTCATGCGAAGTTCAACATCCTGAAGGGTTATTGAATCGCGCATGAATTTCAGCAGCGTGGAGACAACCAGAAAGATCAAAACAAGAATGAATTCAGCGACAACTTCCGACATGAAATTCGGATGGTTCCCGCCTTCAAAAAGGACCGAGATCCAATAATTAAGAACAATGAATAACAGTATATTACCAAACTGCAGCAGCGTGAAAAAAAGGAATTTCCGCTTGTTGAAAAACGCCGGAATCAGCCATAGAAAGTTGATGTAAACTGACAGGGCAAGCAGGGCCATGGTGACAAGGATGCTCACAGCCATGGTAAAGTCAATGTCCCTGATGCTGAAATCACCCCGCGTATAAAACAGAACAACGGTGAACAGCACGATGCTTATCAGCCAGAAAAAAATATGCTGAAAAATGAAGTGTTTCCTGCATCGGTCTAAAAACTGGCGCATTCTCATATCTGAATTTTAGGCAAATGTGGGAATTGATTTCGTGAATATCAACCTTTTTTGTTATACCGGGCTAATTTCTTGTTGAATGATGACTATTTACCGCCTCGCATTACAATCTGTTTTAACCCCAAAATCACCCCGGTCATCGAGAATTTCGCGGTTTTATCTAAAAACATCCTGTGAAGAAAAAATTGTCCGTAATATTGCAATCCGTTTTCAATCAGTACAGAAGAAGAACTAATTTACAATCATAACCCGGATATTTACCCTAAAACAACATTGACTTTATGAAGAACATTCTGAACAAACTGAAACTGGCGGCAGTAGCTTTTTTACTTGTTCTGTGCGCCACACCCCGCGTTTTTGCCGGCAATCCTCCCGATGAGGGAATGTGGCTTCCCCTGCTGCTCGAACGTCTGAATTATGTTGATATGCAGAAAATGGGTCTGCACCTTACCGCAGATGAACTTTACAATATTAATAACAACAGCCTGAAGGATGCCATCGTAGGTCTTTCCGGCAATGGCGCATCGGGCGGCTTCTTTTGCACTGCCGAGGTTGTCTCCGACAAGGGACTGCTTTTCACCAACCACCATTGCGGTTATGGAGCCATCCAGAACCACAGCACCCCCGAACACGATTACCTCACCAACGGTTTCTGGGCCAAATCATACAGCGAGGAGCTGCAAAATGAGAACTTTTGCGCATCTTTCCTGATGCGGATCGAAAATGTTACCGACTCCATCATCCCCTTCCTCAGCGATACCCTGAAGGAATCGGATCGCGGCGCCAAAGTGAAAGAGATCTCCGGACGTATCAGGAAAAGAGCCGAAGAGAGCGGAAAATATGAGGCTTCAGTGAAGTCTTTCTACGCCGGAAACGAATACTATCTCTTCGTATTTAAAACCTATAAGGACGTCCGTCTTGTTGGAGCCCCGCCGTCATCAGTAGGAAAGTTCGGTGGCGACACCGACAACTGGATGTGGCCCCGCCATACAGGCGACTTCTCAATTTTCCGCATCTATTCCGATAGCACCGGAAACCCTGCAGCCTATTCCGAAAAAAACGTTCCCTACCAGGCCAAATACCACCTTCCTGTCAGCCTTAAAGGAATCAAGAAGAACGACTTTGCCATGGTTTGGGGCTACCCGGGCAGAACCAGCCGCTACATCACTTCGTTTGGAATGGAATATAATATGAATGTATTCTATCCCGCCATCATCAAGCTTTTCGGAAAACAACTGGAAGTGATGAAAGAACGGATGGATGTCGACAAAACTGTGAAAATTGCCTATGCCGATGACTATGCCGGCATTGCCAACACCTGGAAAAACTTCATCGGCCAGTCGAAAATGCTCAAACGTAACAAGGTTGACCTGAAAAAGAAAGCCATCGAGGAGCAATTTATCGCCTGGTATAAACAGGATGCTGCCCGCGAGAAGAAATATGGCAAGCTGCTCGATAACCTGAAGAGCAATTATGCCTCCATGGAGAAAGTGGCTGTCCCGTTTTTCTATGCCAATATCGGCGGTATGAGTCTCGACGTGGTTCAGATGGCCAGCCAGTTCGGCGGACTGAAGAGTGCACTCGAAAAAAAGAACAAGGAGGCCATAAAAGAGGCCCAGGAAGGTGCACGTGCAGCCGTTAAGGAACATTTTCAGGAGTGGGACCTTGCTGTTGAAAAGAATACCCTGGCAGAGATGCTGAAAATGTATTCCACCGATGTTCCCAAAGACGAGCTTCCATCTATTTTTGCCTACATTGAAAAGGAGTATAAAAACGATTTCGTTGCCTTTGCCGAGGCTGTTTATACAACCTCCGCGTTCGCCACGCAGGAGTCGGCCAACAAATTCATCGATAAGCCCAGTCTCAAAGTCTATAAGAAAGACCTCGCCTGTATGCTCCAGGAATCAATGAACGAAACCATTGGCAAATACTCTGCGCAGTTTACTTCAGCCCAGGGCAGTGCCGGTGTATCCAACCGCCTTTTCATTGCCGGATTGCGTGAAATGAACCCGAACCTCGTGAAATACCCCGACGCAAACTCAACCATGCGCATGTCGTACGGACAGGTACTCGACTATTACCCTGCCGATGCCGTTCACTATGATTATGTTACCACGCTGAAAGGTGTTATGCAGAAGGAAGATCCCGACAATGATGAATTTATCGTTGAAAAGAAACTTAAGGAACTCTTCGATGCTAAAGACTACGGCCAATACGGAGAAAACGGCGAGATGGTTGTCTGCTTCCTCACCACCAACGACATCACCGGCGGTAATTCTGGCAGCCCGGTCATCAATGGCGACGGTCAGCTCATCGGCCTTGCCTTCGATGGCAACTGGGAGGCAATGAGTGGCGACATCATGTTCGAACCCGATCTGCAACGAACCATCAACGTGGATATCCGCTACGTGCTCTTTATCATCGATAAATATGCAGGTGCTACCAACCTTATTAACGAATTGACGCTGGTCAGGTAAATCCCGGCAAAGGCCAGAATGCTGCAATTATAGCCTTTGCCTGTAAAGCAATTTATTGTCGGGACTGCCGGGAATGTCGTAAAGATAGTAAACGAAACCCTGGTACACCCTTACTTTTTGAGGAAAGGGATAGAGCATGGAGAGCACTTTTTTCAGTGCGCCCGTGTTGAGGTCGACGCGATATAGCGAACAAACACCATTTTTCAGGAACATCGTATATACCCGTCCGGTAAAATCGTCGTACAGAATCTCTGAAGTCCAGCGGCCGTCATCAACACCGTCAATCTGCAGGGCAAGTTTATAGGAATAGTTTCCCTCCTTGTCGTAAAATTCCATCTGCCGGTCGGGAGTATTGAAAATACAGATATAATTACCAATTCTGTAGAGCGCTGTCTTTATCGGGCGGTAAATTATTTTATGAATGTAGTTCCAGTCCACAAAATCCTCTCGGCCAATGGGGGGCCTTGTCATCCAGAGAAGTCCCGCATCCCCTTCGTTGCGCCGGAGCATCTTCAGCCGCTTTTCATCTTTAACGCTCGAAATTGTATTCCTGGCAAGGGTCTTCCTGTTGATACCATAGTACTCGACGCTCAGCCCGTGATCAACAACCTTCTGGAAATAAAATATCTCTGAGGTGGATGCAACACAGTTTTTCAGCACATCATCAAACTTTTTTAACGCTACCGGATGGACCAGTTCCAGCCCTTTTCCTGCACGGTAAACCTGGAAGCCGGAATCGTTGCTTAACAGATGCATGTAACCCATGCAATCGCGGAATAAACGGTTGGGCATAAACCGCAGCACCTCCGTTTGTGAAACCGTATCCCCATTGGTATTCATGCAGATCAGCTCTGCGTTAAGAAGCCGTGTGCGGAAAACCAGCAGGTATACCAAACCGCTGTCGATCTCGTAATCCCTTACCGCGTAATGCTCGTCTCTGAAAAATACTTCATTCTGGATGGCTGTGATCTCTACCCCGGCCAGCTCCTTTACCTGTGGCAAAAGATATATGTTGAGCGAAAACGAAGTCTCATCAAGCAGGATCTCTTTGGTTAGATATCCAACATGGCTCACGACCAGGGTTGCGGGAATGCTGTCGGTGAAAAAGGAAAAATCCCCCTTCTTTCCTGTTACAGTGCCGGTGCGGGTACCCCTCACAAAAAGGTTGACATTCGCCAGCGTCCGATCTGTTGCCTGATCAATCACCTTGCCGTAAAAAAATTTGTATTGTTCCTGCGCTTCAACATCAATGGCGGCAAGAACACACCACGAAAGGCAAAAAATCAGAACCCGGAAATAACTGTACATGGAGTTGGGGTAACGAACAAATTTAAAGAAAAGGAAGACATGAAACATTTCATCTTTCTGTATGAAGGTTTTGCAATGGCATTCAAATAACTTTGCATCAGTAAAAACCTGTCCCTAAATACCATGAAGAAGCTCTCCGGCATCCTGTTCCTGTTCTTTCTTTCTGCAACCCTTTTTTCCCAGATTCCCAACAACAGCTTTGAAAACTGGACCACCGTTGGCAGCTATTCGATGCCCGACCAATGGGACAACCTGAATCCCTCAACAACAGGTGCCGGTATATATACCTGCACAAAAGGAACACCCGGAAACCCCGGAACCGCCTATCTCAAACTGACATCAAAAACCGTGTCGGGAATGGGTGTAGTGCCCGGTATCGCAGTTTGCGGAGTCCTCGACCAGGTGGCCCGCACGCCGGTTTCCGGTTTTGCCTTCAGTCAGCGCCCCCAGAATTTTACAGGAAAGTGGCAGTATATGATATATGGAATCAAACCCGGATATATTGATGTAACCCTTTCGCGCTGGGATGTTGCATCGGGTGCCAGAATAATTGTCGCCAGCCTCCATAAGGTTTTACCCGGAATGGTGATGAGCTGGGCCAGCTTCTCACTTCCACTTGTTTACCAGGATGGCCAGTATCCGGATACATGCATGATCTTCCTCTCTGCCAGCGGATCCTCTGCCACCAACAACGATTATCTTTGGCTCGACAACCTGAAGCTTGAAGGAACCGTTACCAGTGTAGAGCCAGTTGTTGAAACAACCCAGGGGCTGATGCTCTTCCCGAATCCTGCCAGAGATTCCTTTACAGCCTCTTTTGTTTCTGACGGAGCAGAAAAGCTTACCCTCCGGTTATTTGACATGAAAGGCAGAATCGTCTTTGATAAACAAATTGTTTCTGTAAGAGGAGTGAACAATATCACCAATGATGTAAAGGGGATTCATCCGGGACTTTATACCATTAAAATATCATCCTCTTCAACTGAAAGATCAGGGCGGATTGTCATAAAATAGCCACCGGCTGCCCCCCCGGATGGAAGCCCGCCTCCGGGTAACTCTGTCAAATGCCCTTCAGGTCAACGTTTTTTTTACGGAACCCATCGGGTAAATTACCGGTCATATAGAATATACGGGCTAAGCCCTTTACAATGAAGGCTTTTATTATTACTTTCGTTGTGTAATTCCGCTTTTATGAAGTTCAGGTATAAAATTCTCATTCATCTGGCATTCTGGGTCTACATGTTCAATCAGACTCTTTTTACCATCGTCATGATGTCGGAGAAGTCATATGACCATTTTGGGGAGTATACCATCTACCCGATGACCAGCTTCCTGACTTTTTATGTGCTCTATTATTGCTACGGACTTTTCTTTAAACTGAAGAATAAGCTGATTCCCGCGTTGCTCCTGGCGGGTTCTGTTGCGATACTTGTACCGGTGCGGGTGGGCATGGAGTATCTCTTCTGGAATTATGTCGCAATGGGCCATTCCATGTCGAAAGAGTACCTGCATGTTTCCCCGGTTTTCTGGTACAACTCCATGCGCCTTGTCCTTATTTACGGCATCTACTCTCTGCTGATCCAGCTTGCCGTTCGCTGGTTTGAAAGTCAGAAACTGAAGTCCGACCTTCTTCTTCAGACCAAGGCGAGCGAACTGGCCCTGCTTCGTTCACAAATCAATCCTCACTTTCTGTTCAACACGCTGAATAACATCTATTCGCTGGTCTATAAAAAATCGGACGACGCGCCGGAGGCTCTTATGAAAATGTCGTCGATAATGCGCTATATGCTCTACGATGCTACTGCCGATCAGGTTATGCTTGAAAAAGAGGTGGAATATCTGCAAAGCTTCATCGAACTTGAAAAACTCCGGTTGCACCAGAAAGACTTCGTGGAAATGACTATCGCAGGAACCGTCGAAGGCCGCGCTATCGCACCTATGATGCTGATTCCTTTCGTGGAAAATGCGTTCAAGCATGGAAATAAAAACTGCCCCGCCCCCGGCATCCATATCAACCTATTCGTTGACCCGCATTGGATTCAGTTCGAAATAAGCAATTGTGTGCGGAAAATTGCAGATGCAACCCGCGACCAGGTCGGAGGGATCGGCCTTAATAACATCCGCAGAAGGCTGGAGATTTTATACCCGTCGAAACATAAGCTCGAGATCTCTCAGACGGATGAATTATATTCGGTATTGTTAATAATCTATGCCTGATGAAAATAAACTGTATTGCCATCGATGATGAACCGCTTGCCCTCGAAATAATAGCAGATTATTGTGGCAAGGTGGCATTCCTGAACCTGATGAAAACCTTCATCAATCCGGTTGAATCCATCGAGTTCATCCGTTCGGAAAAGATCGACCTCATCTTCCTCGACATACAGATGGAGGAACTTTCGGGGATCCAGCTGCTGAATGCTTTAAAGCACAAACCCTTCGTGATTTTTACAACGGCCTATGACAGTTATGCCATCCAGGGTTTCGAACTCGACGTGGTCGACTATATGCTCAAACCGATCTCCTTCGAACGGTTCATCAAAGGGGTAAATAAAGTTTGTGAACGGATGCAGATGGATACCCACACCGGCCTCACAGGCGATCAGGTAAAGGTAAAAAATCACGAGGGAACCTTCTTTTTCGTCAAGACCGAAACCCGGATGGAACGTATAGAAAACCAGGATGTGCTCTATGTTGAAGGGATGGGTGACTACTGGCGCATAGTGACCCGCACCCGCCGAATCATGACACTCATGAATGCCAAAAAATTGGAGGAGGTACTGCATGAACCGCAGTTCTGCCGGGTTCATAAATCGTTCTTCGTGGCCCTCGATAAAATCGAGTCCATCGAACGCAACCGGATCAAGATCGGTGATAAATATATCCCTGTAAGCGAAACCTACCGGAAATCATTTTTCGACCAGGTTGAACGGAAGAAGCTGGCCTGAAAGCCTTTACCTCACAAGGTCGTAATCCATCTGCTTCCTGCCCAGGTCGATCCGCTTCACCCTTATGCGCACCGGGTCGCCGAGTTTGTGACGTTGCCCGTATCGCTGACCGATGATCTGGTAGTTCTCTTCGTCCAGGTAGTAAAAATCATCCTCCATGTCGCGCAACCGGATCATCCCCTCGCACTTGGTGCCGATGATCTCTGCAAAAATCCCCCATTTGCTTACACCTGAGATCCGCGCATCGAACTCCTGCCCGATCTTGTCGAGCATATACTCGGCCTGCTTGTACTTGACCGACATGCGTTCGGCATCTGCAGCACGCTTTTCCATCTCGGAGGCATGCTCACAAATTGGCTCATACTCCTCCTGCGAAACCGAAGGGGCCTTATTCAGGTAACCGAATAACAACCGATGTACCATCAGGTCGGGATAGCGCCGGATGGGTGAGGTGAAGTGGCTGTAAAACGGAAACGCAAGTCCGTAATGACCGATGTTGTGGGTCGAATACACGGCCTTCGACATGGTGCGTATGGCAATGGTCTCGATCATCGTCTCCGTACCCGTTCCCTGGATCTCCTTAAACAGGGCATTAAACGAATCTGCCATTGATTTTTTTGAAGTCAGCCTGAGCTTGAAGCCCAGCCGCTCAACAAATTTGCTGAAGGTTTCCAGCTTCTCGGGGTTCGGTGAGTCGTGTATGCGGTAAACAAAGGTTTTCGGGGTCTGGTTATCCTTCTTCTTCCCCACCCACTCCGCCACCTTGCGGTTGGCCAGCAACATATAATCTTCGATCAGCTTGTTGGAATCCTTCATCTCCCGGATGAAGATCCCCAGCGGCCGTCCCTGTTCGTCAAGCTTGAACCGTACCTCCTGGGTCTCAAAATTGAAAGAGCCCTTTTTGAAGCGCTCGTCCCGCAACATCTTTGCGATCTGGTCAAAAACGGCGATCTCTTCGGCAAACTCCCCCTGCCTGGTCTCAATGATGGCCTGAACCTCTTCATAAGAAAACCTCCGGTTGGAGTGAATAATCGTCTTTCCAAACCACTCGGCATGGATCTTTGCCTTCTCGTCCATCTCGAAAACCGCCGAAAAACAAAGGCGGTCAACGTTGGGTTTCAGCGAACACAGATCGTTCGACAACCGTTCCGGAAGCATGGGTATCGTTTTCCCAACCATGTAAACCGAGGTTCCGCGGTCTTCCGCTTCAGTATCAATGGCCGAACCTGGCGTTACATAATAGGAAACATCGGCAATGTGTACACCGATCTCCCAGTGTCCGTTCTCGAGTTTCTTTAAGGATATCGCATCGTCAAAATCCTTTGCATCTTCCGGATCGATGGTAATGGTAAATACCTCGCGGAAATCTCTTCTCTTTTTTATTTCGGATCCGGGAATGTCGCCGGGGATGGCTTTGGCCTCCTTCTCTGCAGCCGCGCTGAACGACAGCGGGAAGTCGATCTCGGCCAAAATCGACTGCATCTCAACACGGTCCTCACCAGGCTTTCCCAGTACCTGGATCACCTCGCCGAAAGGATTGGCCGAATGCTGCGGCCACTCTGTGATCGCCACCACCACCTTCTGCCCGTTTTTGGCACCGTTAAGTTTGGTGATGGGAATAAAAATGTCCAACGGCATGGTGTTGCTGTCGGTGATGAGAAAGGCAAAATTTTTCGAAGTCTCAATGATCCCGACAAATTGCTTCTTATTCCTCTTCAGGATCTCTGCTACCTCCCCTTCCCGTTTGTGCCCCTTGCGGAGCGGGAAAAGAAATACCTTTACCTTATCGCCGTGAAGCGCATGGTTGGTATTGGTGGCCGCAATGAAGATATCGTCGGTTTTGTCCTCAGGAATCACATAAGCCTTGCCGGTCTGCTTCATGTCGATGGTGCCGGTCATATATGTTTTGATCTCCTTCTCATACCTCGGACTGGCAACATTGATCTGGTACTTCCCCTTCTTCGACTGTCCCACCTCCTTGCTCATGTAGAGCTGCTCGATAACCTGGCGCACAAGGTCCTTGGTTGCCCTGTCGCTGATGCCAAGCCGGGCCGAAACCTGCTTATAATTAAACGCGCTGTACGGGTTTTTTTCAAATACACCCAGCACCGATTTCAGCAGAGGACTGCTCTCGGCTGCTGCCAATCTCTTTTTCTTTCCCATCTTAAAGTTGTTTTCAGGGTTATGGTTAACCCGGTAATTATTCCTGTTTATACTTTGGGTATCGATGCAAGTAACAATTTTGTATACTCCGATTTTGGATTTTTATAAACGGCATCTGCTTCTCCCATCTCCTCAATTTTGCCGTTCTTCATCACAATGAGACGGTCCGACATATATTTTACCACCGAAAGGTCATGTGAAATAAAGATGTAGGTAAGGCCGAATTCACGCTTAAGATCGTTGAGCAGGTTCAGAACCTGTGCCTGCACAGAAACATCCAGTGCCGAAACCGACTCATCGCAGATTATCACCTTCGGCTCCACGGCAAGAGCCCTGGCAATACAGATCCGCTGCCGCTGTCCGCCCGAGAACTCATGGGGGTAGCGGTAGTAATGCTCCGGCTTCAGGCCGACTTTCTCAAGCAGCTCAACCACCTTTTGCTTTCGGGCGGCACCATTTCCATGAAGGTGGTGCACCTGCATCGGCTCGAGAATGGCCGGCCCGGCGGCAATCCTTGGGTTAAGCGAGGAGTAGGGATCCTGGAAAATGATCTGAAGATCCTTGCGGAGCCGCTTCATGGCCGAAAACGAAAGGGTGGTGATATCGGTGTCCCTGTAATATATTCGTCCGGCGGAGGCGGGAATAAGTTCAAGTATCACCCTGGCCAGCGTTGTTTTTCCGCAACCCGACTCACCAACAATGCCAAGTGTTTCGCCCGGAAATACATCCAGCGAAACATCATCAACAGCATACACATCGCTCCGTTTTCTGAACAGAAAACCTGTTTCGTGGCTGTATACCTTGCTTACCCCGGCAACCCTGAGAACAGGTTCGGTTCCGTAGATTTTTCGGTGGCTCGCAATCCGCCGGTCGGGTGAAATGGCGGCTCTCTCAATCTCTTTTCCCTCATGCAGGAATTCATCGATGGTGGGAAGGTGCTCCAGCCTCACATCAAGCGGGGGCCTGCAAGCCATCAGGCCCCGGGTATATGCATGTTCGGGGTGATTAAATACCCGGGAAACAGCTCCCTCTTCCACAATCTTTCCTTTGTACATCACCAGCACCCTGTCGGCAAATCCGGCAACGAGACCCAGGTCGTGGGTGATGAACAGAATACTCATTTTCCGGGTCTCCTGAAGCCGTTTCAGCAGTTCCAGTATTGTCTTCTGAACGGTTACATCAAGGGCTGTCGTGGGTTCATCAGCAACCAGGATTTTCGGATCGCAGGCAATTGCCATGGCAATCATAACACGCTGTTTCTGGCCTCCCGACAGCTGGTGCGGGTAAGAACCATAAATCTCAGTGGGCCGTGGGAGTTTTACCTCATCAAAGAGATCAATAACCCGCAATTTTGCCTCCTTTGCCTTCACACCAAGATGAACTTTCAGGATCTCAGCCACCTGGTCACCACAGGTGTAAACCGGGTTCAGTGAGGTCATGGGCTCCTGGAAAATCATGGAGATCTGCCTTCCGCGGATATTCTGCATCTCACGGTCGGGCAACAGCAGAAGGTCTTTTGGCGCTTCCGGTCCGGGCGCAAACATCAGGGTCCCTTCAGCTATCCTGCCCGGCGGCATGGGGATGAGCCTGAGAATGGTGAGCGCGGTTACCGACTTACCCGATCCCGACTCACCGACAAGGGCAAGGGTTTCGGAACTGTTCATGGCAAACGAAACCCTGTCGGCAGCCCTGGTTACAAGTCCGCCGGAAGTAAATTCAACCGATAATCCGGATACTTCTAAAAGTGGCTTGGGTTGCATTGAAGGCAGATATGGCTTATCAAACCTACATGAAATTTCTCAATGAAACCTGATTGTTGAAAAATAAACGGACCCGGGGGTTTACCTTTTGAAGTGAAACCGGATTAAGTAGAAAACAACATTATGATCCGTGATTTTTTTTCGCTCATCTTTCCGCGAATCTGCGCCTGTTGCGGTAACAGCCTATGGAAAAAAGAACAGGTGATCTGCACCTCCTGCAGCCACCACCTGCCAAAAACAGATTTTCACCTCGACGTCGACAACCCGGTAAGCCGGCTCTTCTGGGGTCGTGTCACAATCGAAGGGGCCGGGGCATTTCTCAGCTTCAACAAGGGAAGCCGGGTGCAATCGCTCATACACCAGCTGAAATACAAGGGGAGGAAAGATATCGGCGTATGGCTCGGATATCGTTACGGTCTGGCGCTCAAAGAAGCCCCTGTTTTTCAATCGGTCAGCTTCATTGTTCCCGTTCCGCTGCACCGTAAAAGACAACAAAAGCGGGGGTACAACCAGAGTGAACAGGTCGCCATAGGGCTCTCCGACTCGATGAAGGTTCCTGTGAATACCCAAACACTTGTCAGGGTAAAAGCAACGGAAACCCAAACCCGCAAGTCGCGCTTCCGCAGATGGGAAAACGTGAAGGAGATATTTGCAATCACAGCCCCCGAACTGTTCGTCAATAAACATATCCTCCTTGTCGATGATGTGATCACTACCGGCGCTACCCTCGAATCATGCATACTTACCCTGGCAACTATACCCGGATGCCGCGTGAGTGTGGCCTCTCTCGCAACCGCACTGATTTAGAATTTTCCGGAAACTGTAACGGCTTTTTTATACCTCCTTACAGAACCGTCGGGATGCACCAGCTCGGCATAAAGTATATATATACCCATCGGGACAATTGTGCGGTTATCGGTGGTGCCGTCCCAGGTGAAAAGCCCCTCGGCGGCAAGCAGGTTATTGCCTGCCAGTCGCCGTATCCTTCTGCCGGATGCATCATAGATGTCGAGAACCGCACTGTATCCTGGTCTTTCGGTATTTACTGCAATCGTCAGAAGGTCGTCATTCCCGTCGTTATCGGGCGAGATAACTGAGGGGAAAACCCGGAAGAAGTTGTCTGAACCATCTCCGGCCGGTGCCTGCGAATTCAGGTATCCCGGGGTGGCAAAGCCGACGGTGGATGCCGCCGAATGCCAGTTTGAAAAATCATTTGAGGAACGATCGGCGCTCAGCCTCTCAAGCGAAACTCCCTCCACCGATACCAGCAGCGGATAATGCATTTTTTTACTGTAAACCACCCTGTCGATCAATGCAAAATTGTCCCTTCTGGCAAGAATGACCACGCCCGTATCATCGTCCATTGATGGGAATGATTCCAATCTTATCATCCGCTCAGGCCAGGGGGTTTTGAACCGCGAACTGATGTCCAGGGGATCGGCACAGAGCACAATATAATCGTCAGGAAAAATAAGATGGCTCTCTTCCGACAAAGGCTCTGCATCGGGCAGAAGCCCTGCAGATGTATCCCCGGTGGCCAGGAGAAGTTCCGAAAGATCCACCACCCTGCCGGAACGGTTGAATATCTCAACAAACCTCGACCCGCCGCTTCGGGGATCGGGCAGAATTTCATTTATCACAAGATCGTTTTTTATAACTGAATCGGGGAGCGAAACCCGGGTTGCCTTGCTGGTGTCGGCCCTGTTCCCCGCACAATCACGAAGATTTCCGGCAATTTCCAGAAGGGAGATCTCCCCTCTCACGAAAGGCTCAACGAAGACCAGCTTTGCCGACAGGTAATCCGGTCCTGCCGGGAAAACTGTTATAGGTGCACGCGAATCGGGCGAAAGCCTCCATGACGACAACTCCATCATCGTCAGACTGTCCATGGGTTCGGAAAAAAAGAGTTGTACCGCAGAGGTATCAACGATGGTTGCCCTCACGGGGAAGGGATCCGTGGCGTCGGCATTGATACCGGCTATCGAATTGGCCCTTCCCGGAGTTCCACCCGATGGATCACAGGAGCCAAGCCAGTTCTCTGCACAGCCGCAGGGGTTTCCCGCATCCCTCATCTCCAGCGACCAGCCGCCCTCTTCCTTGAAGGTTCCGCGAAACCAGCCGGGCAGGTAAGAAACCGTATGTATCACATGCTGCCCGGCATCCTTAATTACCAGCGTGGTTCCTTCGTTCGACAGTGAAGTGGAAGAGGTAAAAAGAAGAGCGCAGGAACCAAACATATTGTAGGCTGAATCCCTGGCAACAATAAGGTATCCGAAGGGAGCAATAGTCACCGCCGGAAAGGTTCGTACGGTTGATCCATAGCGTAACGTCCAGTTGTTCAGTCCAACGGGAAAAGGAGTTCTGTTGTACAATTCAACGAACTCACCTGCCGGCAGTCCGGCTGAAGGCTCAGGGTCGGCCATGATCTCGTGGATTACTATATCGCAAAACCTCGACCGGTAATAGCAAACAGGAACAAGGGTGTCGCGGATCCGGTTCCCGGCCTGGTCGGTGACGCCTGAAATTCGCAATGAGTCGAACAGGCCCTCTTCCAGGCCGGGATTGAACTTAAGTATCACATTGCCAGGTGTTTCAGCATCCTGAATTACCGTATCCGGAATTTGCCCGGCCGCGATCAGCCGGTAGTTTGCGGGGTCGGTGGCGCTCACAGATTCCGGCACCTCCGAAAAAAGAAGATGGAGTTCGCTGTCCCCGTGAAGTTCTGCCGATTCTACACCCGGAGGGTCGGTATCCACAATAACGGGACCGGCATAGAAATCATCAAAATAGAACCTGGTTGCATTGCTTGAAGTAAACCGGCACCATACTCCCATGAAACATGATTGCATCGTTCCGGTATCGGGGAAACTGCCGTCGTGAATGAAGTTCACCCCTCCCGTTGTATCAACATAGGCATCCCACTGCCCCTCCCGGGTTCGTAAGATCCGGAAGCGGAGGATGTTGTTTGAATGAACCGTACTGTAACTTTGGAACCTGTGCAGGTGCACAAGCTGCATTCCCGATTTCTTCATCAGGTCAATGCTGTCGGCGCTTCCCCCAACCTGCAGGTAAAAGCCATCGGGGTTTAAATCCAGTCTTGAGTCATCAGCAGCCAGATACACCCGCGCATTGTTGTTGGAAGAGGTGTTAAATCCGACCCGGATCCAGAACCTCCATTCATTTTCAGTGAGCCAGGCCGAGGGGGTGGAGAGGTAAGCAGTGTCGGCTCCCGATGAATGCAGTTGCAACCGGTGATCGGCAGATACCTGGAATTTAAGGCTGTCGCCCGTCCATGGCGGGTTTTTTGTAAAGTCGCCATCCGCAAATCCGTCTGAAATCTGAGTCAACCCCGAAAGCGGCGCCAGCATCAGAAAAAAAATCAGGTGTTTCATGATCTCTTTTTATGCTTAATCGCCATTTTTTAAAAAGGTAAATCGAATTGTGAATAATTTGTTGTGATATCTTTGCAAAAAGATAACCTTACATATTAAATCCATGAAACTTGCAGTTGTCGGAGCAACCGGCCTGGTGGGCAGGGAGATTCTGAAAGTACTTGAGGAGCACCGCTTTTTTCCCGAAACGCTGATCCCTGTCGCCACAGAGAGATCGCAGGGCATCAGGATCGCTTTTCATGGAAACGAATACCCGGTCACGGGGCATGTTGAGGCGATCGCTCAGAAACCTTCCATCGCCATTTTCTCTGCCGGTGCAGGAACCTCCCGCGAATGGGCGCCAAAATATGCCGAAGCGGGGATAACCGTTATCGACAACTCTTCCGCCTGGCGCATGGAAAATGAGGTCCCGCTGGTAGTTCCTGAGATCAACGCCCACCTTCTTACCCGCACAACAAAGATCATTGCCAACCCAAACTGTTCAACAATACAATTGGTGCTTGTGCTGGCTCCGCTGCACCGGAAATACTCCATCCGCCGTGTTGTGGTATCAACCTATCAGTCGGTAACCGGAACAGGATCAAAAGGAGTAAGGCAACTCGAGAACGAACGAAGCGGGATTGCCGGTCCCATGGCCTATCCGCATCCCATCGACCTGAACCTCTTCCCGCATGGGGGTGATTTTCTTCCGTCGGGCGAAACGAGTGAGGAGGTTAAACTGGTTAACGAAACACGAAAGATTTTGGGCGACCCGTCAATCCGGCTTACCGGGACCGTTGTGAGGGTGCCTGTTTTGGGAGGACACTCCGAGGCGGTGAATATTGAATTTGCATCAGATTATATCCTGGAAGATGTATTTTCACTCCTGGCGGATACCCCCGGTATAGCTCTCCGTGATGATGTGAAAAACAACATCTACCCCATGCCGCGCGAATCTCAGGGCCGCGACGAGGTGTTTGTGGGCCGCATCCGCCGCGACGATTCACAGCCGAATTCGCTTAACCTTTTTGTGGTTGCCGATAACCTGCGTAAAGGCGCCGCAACCAATGCCGTTCAGATTGCCCGCTATCTCACTGAACACGTCCTGGCATAAGCCCATCGCAACTTCCTGATAATTAATTAACAAACAATTTGCCTGTTTTGAGTGGTTGATATATCTCAATTTTTTGATTGATAAAAAACTACGATTTTCTTGCTTTATATCAATTAATCATTAATTTTGTGCATCTATTCACAAAGGATTGCCTCAAACCAGGAAAAGGGATGGTAAGCAAAGGGAATCATTCACACAATTGTGCCGATTGTAACTGTAAAGCCTCCATTTTTAAAAATCTTGGCGCACTTGAGCTGGAGCTTATAAACCAGAGCCGGTTCCAGGTTAACTATAAAGCCGGCGAGATCATCTTCAAACAAGGCACCCCTTCTCCCTATTTTGTTTGCGTAACATCGGGCCTCGCCAAAATATATATTGAAGGTTATGGTAAAAACCTAATCCTTGCCCTCGTTAAACCCATCGATTACATCTTTGGCCCGGGAATTTACGTCGATAACCGCCACTACTATTCCGCCTCTGCTGTCGAAGACTCAACCGCCTGCCTTGTAGATGTTGCTATCTTCAAAAAGCTTATTCGCGAGAACCCCGATTTTGCTGAGGAATTCATCAAACGCGTATCACTTCAGTCTATTTTTAATTTCGATCAGGTGATCAGCCTTACCCAGAAGCAGATGCACGGTCGAATTGCAGATGTACTGTTCTATCTGAGCGACAAGATCTACTGTCAGAACCCTTTCGACATGACCATCTCACGGCAGGATTTGGCCGATCTCTCAGGTATGTCGAAAGAGAGTGCCATCCGCATTCTCAAAGAATTCAAAGAGGAGGGCATTCTTACCGTCGACGGCAACACCCTCGAGATCCTGAATCTCAAACAGCTCCGCCAGATCAGCGAAACCGGTTGATAAACTGTTCACAATCACAGCTATTCTCACCCCCTATCCTTAACGTTATCTCCTTTTTCTCGCATCTGTTTATCTAAGCATTGATATATGTCAATGAAGTATTGAGATATATCAGTTAAACTATTAACAAATCTCACCTCTTTATTAACACGTCCCTATTCAAACTTGGATAATTTTGTCATCGAAACTTTTTTGCACAAGTTGTCTGCTGCGATAAATGTATTTATTAACAAAAACTGTAAGAACATGAAAAAATTACACAAATTATTTTTTGCTGCCGGATGGATGATCGTGGCAGCAGGTTTAATGCTTGCTTCCTGTACCAAGGAAGGCCCAGCAGGTCCCGCCGGCGCCAATGGTACAAACGGAACGAATGGTACGAATGGTACGAATGGTCAGGATGCAAACGAAACCTGCATCCAGTGCCACTCAAAGGCAGTGGTTGATGCCATCGCCGTTGAATTCCAGATGTCAAAACACAATTTTGGTATTGCCGCTTTCGAAGAAGCCGGTAACGCCACCTGCGGTCCCTGCCATGAGCATCTGTCTTATTTGTATGTTTGCGATAACAACACACCCTCAACTTTCACCTTCAACACCACAACAAACAAGTGGGTTAACGATTATGCAGCGAATTCTGCCAACGCTATCGGCGCTATCGGATGCTTCACCTGCCACAGCAGTCTGCATACCACCTATGCAACTACAGACCTGGCGCTGACAAACACCGAACCTGTAGCCATGACCATGTGGGCCGGTGCAAAAACCATCGACCTTACCCAGGGCGGCGGACAGAGCAACTTATGCGTAAAATGTCACCAGCCGCGTCCGCTCGTTTGCGGAAACGACCCTGCTGGCCGCGTTCTCAACTATGACTCCGTGAAGAACTTCCCCGCTGTCATGATGTATGATAGCACCACCGGTGTCAAGAATACCATGCTGAAACCCTCCTACAGAATGCACGTTCACTACGGTGCTGTTGGTGCTGTTTATGCAGGTATGGGCGCTATCGAATTTCCCGGATCACGCCCCTATGAAAATTCACCGCACACCACCCTTGCAACCTGCCAGGATTGCCACATGGCTCCTCTGTATGGTGTTGCCGGCGGCCACACTTTCAACGTGAGGAACGCCATCGAAACCCCGCTGGGATCTGGCACAACCTGGAACTTCAACGGTTGTAACATTGCCGGCTGCCACGATGCAAGCCCGATCAATGCCAACTCCGACAAGTTCAAACTCGTCCGCACCGAAATCAAAGGTCTGCTTGATGGCCTCGCTGCCAAGATCAATGCAGCCGGCGGCGGTACCGACATTCTTCACAAAGATGCTACTGCAACAAACCTTTGGGCTGGTGTAACCACCAACAACTATGATGGCTACATGGATATCTACAGTTCATCGACCAATCCGGCCGGCTACTGGAGAGATCCTTACAACACAAGCCCAACCAATCTGGCAAAACCCAAGTTCACCTCACTGACCATGCTTCAGACTGGCGCCATTATCAACTTCCAGTTCTGCCTCAGGGAATACAGCTTAGGTATTCACAATTACAAATATGTTAAGGCCCTTCTCGTGAACACAACCGACTTGATGACCGCAGCAGGTTTCTAATATGATCTGATCATTAAATAAAAGGCTTCAGGGAGTAATCTCTGAAGCCTTTTTAAATAAAATTATCACACCAAGTAACTATTTTTGCTTAACCCGACCACCTTCACTATCAGATGATGACTGCCGATACCCTGGCAAAACAATAACCCTGGACCTGAATTTATCGAGCCTGAAACCACAGGCAAAACATATAAAACCTAAAAATTAACGCTATGCAAAGCAAAAAGTTAAAAAAATTGATCTCTTTCCTCTTCGTGCTTGTGATCCTGTCGGCATGTACGAAAGATGTTATCGTTCCGGAGCCAGCTGCACCCCCGTCACCTCCGCCTCCTCCCCCTCCTCCTGGCCAGATAAGCTATTCAGCAAAAATACAACCCATTTTTACGGCAAAATGTGTGGCTTGTCATGGAGTTGGCCAGAGTGCCCCGGTGCTCGTTGAAAATAAATCATACAAGGCCCTGATGAACAGTCCCGGTATGATCGACACCATCACACCCGGCAATAGCATCCTCTATCTCGAGATGGCAAACGGCGGCGGCATGGCAGTCTATTGCAAGAAAGCCGATGCGGATTCAGTTTACAAATGGATCTCACAGGGAGCACATAATAACTAAAGCAATTATTCACACAAATACTATATAGAAATGCATACATATATAATGGGTACAACAAAACGATTGCTGCTGGGCCTGATCGTTATGATAGGCAGCTCAGGTGCCATCGTTGCACAGGATTCTATTCCCGAACAGGCAACCGAACAGGCAACCGAACAGCCAGCCAAAAAGCCTCTGGCCAAGGCCGCTTTTGAAAGTGGCTATTTTATTGCCGACAGAACCGTTGCCCTTCCCCCCGCCAAAACGTTAGAAGCTGTGATCCAGCATGATTTTGGAACAATTCAGAATCAATGGGCCGACCTTTACGGAATCTGGGGAGCCTCCAACATCCGGATAGGGTTTAGTTATACAATTACAAAAGACTTGCAGGTTGGTTTCGGAACTACCAAGTATAAACTCCTGCAGGATTTTAGCATTAAATATGTCATTGCACGGCAACGACAGGGCGGCTTTCCTGTTTCAATATCCGTTTACGGGAACGTAGCGCTCGATGCCAGGAACAAATCTGCGCTTGGGAATAACAAGCTGATGTCTGACCTCGATTTCAATTCCATCGTTCAGGATTCGACATTCCGGTCGAACATCAACAACCAGATAATACAAAATGACACCTTTAACGGGTTGAACTATATTACCTACAACCAGGCCACCGAACTTAAAGGAGCCAATGAATCTGACCTTGCCTCCCTTTTTGATCATACCTTTAAAGCATCCTACAGGTTCTCCTATTTTGCCGAACTGATGATCGCCCGCCGTTTCTGCAAAGAGTTTTCGGCACAGGTGGCAATTTCATGGGTACATTACAACCTGGTCGATCAGGTCGATATGGAAAAGAACCACGTTAACGGTGGACTCAACAACAACATCAATATCTCCGGTATTGGCAAACTAAAAGTCAGCCCCCAGACATCCATCATGCTGAGTTACTCACAACCGCTTATGACCTACCTCAATACAGCTCCATGGCCAAATATGGGTGTCGGAGTTGAAATATCAACAAGCACCCATGCATTCCAGATCTTCCTTACAGCCGCCAACGGACTCGTACCCCAGGAAACTGTTATGTACAATCGCAACAACCCTTACAACGGAGCCATTCTTCTCGGGTTTAACATCACCCGCCTGTGGACATTCTAATATTCAATTATAATTTATGTTAAACCTATAACAACAAGTAAAATGAAAACAACAAAAAAAATCACAACGATCCTGGTAACTGCGGTTATCGCCATTTTCTTCCTGTTTGGCCAGACTGCCTCTGCACAGCAGGCAAAAGCAAAAGCATGGCCTGTGCCCGATAAGGACAAAGCCATGAAGGCCCCCGCAAAAGCCGATGTTGCCACCGGAAAAGAACTCTGGGCAAAACATTGCAAATCATGCCACGGAAGCAAAGGTCTTGGCGACGGCCCAAAAGGCGCTTCACTGAAGACTTTCGCAGGCGATTTCTCCTCTGCCGCCTTCCAGGCAGGCACCGATGGCGAAATTTTCTATCGCACCAATAAAGGACGCGATGAAATGCCCGCCTACGAAAAGAAGATTCCCGACGCCAACGACCGTTGGGCTTTGGTTGCCTTTATGCGTACAATGAAAAAATAAGCTCAAGGCAACGATGCACAGCTGATTCCGGAAATGGGTGTTTAAATGGTTTTCATCTGAACACCCATTTCTTTTTGTCTCTTAACTATTTCACTGCCCGATAATCCTGCAATACGAAACAACATGAATTATAAAGCAAACATCCGGCCTGCATGGGTGGTCCTGGTTATGCTGCTGGCCTTCACCATTGTCTTTGCAATGGCCAAACGCTCTGACCCGGCCTCAAAGGTTAGTCAGAAAACCCAGCAAGAGCCCGAGAAAGAAACAGTGGTCGATATTTCAAAATTTAAAAATTCTGCCGAGAATGAGAATTGTCTGAAATGCCATGGCCAGTCGAAGTATACCTTTGAGAACAAAGAGGCCGGAAAAATGGTCAACAAGCGGATGTTCTCCGAGCTGATCATCAAGCGCAACGATTTCTATGTTTCAAACCACCGGGAATTTAAATGTACCGACTGCCATTCCGAGGATTACGGTACATTTCCACATTCCGGGAATCTCCGCATGGAAGCCAAGGCAGGTTGTATCGATTGCCATGGCGGCGACGAGAAATATGCCAAATTCGAATTCGAAAAGGTCGACACAGCATTCATGGAAAGCGTGCATTCCATGAAACACAGCGAAGATTTTACCTGCTGGATGTGCCACAATCCACATACCTATAAAATAAATGCCCGCACCAATGAGAATATTAATGAGACCATCACCTACGATAACCTTATTTGTCTCAATTGCCACGGCGAAGTAAAAAATTACCAGCTTCTTACCGATAAGAAGAAGCCAAACCTGATCGACAAACATGATTGGCTCCCCAACCAGGCCTCTCACTTCACCAGCGTCCGCTGTATCGAATGCCATGCCCGCAATGAAGATACATTGATTGTGGCTCACCATGTGGTTCCCAAGGCAATGGCAGTGAGGAAATGTGAATCATGCCACTCCAAAAATTCGATCCTTTACGCCTCCCTGTATAAATACCAGATCGAACAGAATATTCAGAAGGGTGGGATCTTAAAGGGCCTGTTCTTCAGCGAAACGGCCACCGTCGGTCCCGACCAGAACAATACACTCAACATCCTCAGCATGTGCCTTATAGGTCTTACCCTCGGGGCCATTTTGATTCATGCCTTTTTCCGTATCAAGAAATCTCACTGAACTATGAACACACAAAACGAACGACTATACCTGTATCCCGTGTGGATCAGGATCTGGCATATGACCAATGCCCTTTTATGCCTTATTTTAATTATTACCGGACTGAGCATCCAGTTTTCAAACCCAAGCACGGTGGTGAAATTTAAAGCGGCCGTTTCTGTGCATAATATAGCGGGAACAATTCTACTGTTTAGCTATATTGCCTTTTTCCTGGGAAATCTGTTTACACGGAATGGCGTTTATTACCTGATTGAAGTTAAAGGGTTTTTCTCCCGCCTGATGGCTCAGTTCCGCTACTATACCATGGGACTGTTCCGCAATGAACATCCGCCCTTTCCGGTGACTCCCGACAGTAAATTTAATCCGCTGCAGCAAGTATCCTACGTTTTGCTCATGTACGTCTTTGTGCCTGTCGTAATTCTTTCGGGACTCGGCTTGCTCTACCCCGAAGTTACTGTGAACAGCGTTATGGGAGCAAGCGGGCTCGACATCACCGACCTCCTGCATATCGCTGCAGGATTTATGATCACAATTTTTATGTTGATCCACATTTATTTCTGTACTATCGGGAAAACCCCAACCAGCAATTTTAAAAGCATGATTGATGGTTATCATGAACCACATTAAATAATAGAACGTGGAAGAAGAACAGAGCAAAAATAAAAATTCGCGACGTCAGTTTCTCAAGCAGGGGCTGATGGCCGGAGCCGGTGTTGCTGCCGGAGGTGCGCTTATCACTGCATTTGTCGACAAGTCGATCGCCGAAACCGGTGAAAAAGTGAAGGTCCTTACCACCAGCGGCGAGATCATGGAGGTAGATAAGGCACAACTTATCCTTCCCCGGGTTTCCCGTGAAGATTCGCACAAGGGCATTCCCGGCCGGAAGTTTGTTATGGTTATCGATCTCGGGAAATGTAAAAACGCCCGCAAGTGCGTTGAGGCATGCCAGCGCGGACACCATCTGCCAAAGAGCCAGGAATTCATGAAGGTTTATCTCTTACAGGATTCGGAAAAAACCTCGCCCTACTGGTTCCCGAAACCCTGCTTCCATTGCGATAACCCCCTGTGCGTGAGTGTTTGCCCGGTTGGCGCTACCTATAAAAGAACAGATGGCATCGTGCTCATCGACAATGAACGTTGTATAGGTTGCAAATTCTGCATGACCGGTTGCCCTTACTCAACACGTGTTTTTGCCTGGAAACACTACCCCGAATTCGATGAGGATAAAGAGCCCTATTCGCCGGAGGCAAGCAGCCCGGGCAAGGAGGGAACAGTTTCCAAATGCGACTTCTGCCCCGACCTGATCCGTATCGGCAAGATCCCCTATTGCGCCTCGGCCTGTCCGATGGGTGTTATCTATTTCGGCGATGTTGATGAAGATACCGTTACCAATGGAACAGAAACCTACCAGTTCAGCGACCTGATCCGCGATCGTGCCGGATACCGCTACCTCGAAACCCTGGGTACCCGCCCGTGCGTTTACTACCTCCCTCCCGTCGACCGGCAGTACCCTGTCGACAGTGGGTTCAACGGCCTCGATCAGGAGGTAAAAGACAGGTATAAGACCACGCCTTTTGTAGATAAAAATAAACTCTAAATATGGAAAACGAACAGAGATCCCCGTTAAAGGAATTTGCTCCGCAACTCGAACATACAAGCATTCAGGGTTATGCCTGGATTATCTTCCTGCTGGCAGTGATTGGGCTGGGTTTTTACGCTTTTCTCTCCCAGGTATTGTATGGACATGAAGTTACCGGCATGCGCGACAACGTGGTTTGGGGCGTGTACATCGTAAACTTCATCTTTTTTATGGGCGTCAGCTATGCAGGCGCTCTTATCTCAGGAACCCTTCACCTTTTTCATACCGCCTGGAGAAAGCCGATCATCCGCATGGCCGAGCTCATCACAATTATCGCCCTGCTGATCGGCCCCTGCTTTATCCTTCTCTGTATCGGCCGGCTCGATAAACTGCACTACCTGGTGATTTTCGGGAGAATCCAGTCCCCCATTACCTGGGACGTGATCGCCATCTCAACCGACATATTCGGATGTTTGATCTTTCTCTACCTTACCATGTTGCGCGATCTGGCCACCCTCCGTGACTACGATTTGCTCAAACTTCCGAAATGGAGAAAAAAACTCTACGGCGTTCTTGCCCTGGGCTATACCGGAACCCCCGAACAACAATTCCGACTTAACCGTGCCACCAATATCATGGCAGCCATGGTCATCGCCATCGCCATTATCGTGTACTCTGTGTTGGCATGGATCTTCAGCGTTACCCTGCAGCCGGGGTGGCACAGCACCATCTTCGGTCCCTATTTCGTTATAGCGGCTGTATATTCGGGCAGTGCGGTTTTGATAATTGCCATGTGGCTCTTCCGCAGGATATACCACCTGGAAAATTATATCACCAAACGGCATTTTGTCGCCGTCGGCATCATTATGCTGGTACTGGCTGCATTTTTCGGATATTTCACCTTCAGCGATTACCTGACCAAATGGTATGGCTCTGAAAAAAATGATGAACTCCTGATCCAGCTGCTTTTTAAAGATTTCTACTGGTCCTTTATCATCTCCAACTATGTTGGGGTTCTGCTTCCCCTTGTTGTGGTGGGGATTGCCAAATTCAGAACAATAACGAACATTACGCTCACAGCTGTTGTAGTCGTTATTGCCCTTTGGCTCAACCGGTATCTTATCGTTGTTCCCACACTCCAGTCACCCTATCTCCCAATCCAGGATTCACGCCCCGAATATTTTAACTATTCGGCCACCTGGGTCGAATGGAGCCTCACCGCAGCAGGTGTCGCAGTATTCTGCCTCCTTTTCACGATCGCCTCCAAATTCATTCCCGTTGTTCCTGTTACAGGCCTCGTGGATGAAACAAAGTCAGAAGATGTTTTAGTTTAAACCGATTATCCTATATCGACCCCATGAAAAGATCGATCGCTTTATATCTGTTCCTGCTGCCTGTTCTGGCCCTGTTTACAGGATCCTTGAGCGCACAGGAAAAGTCTGATACCACTGGCCCTGCTGAAACCAAAATTACCTTCAGCTATCTGTGTACATCAAATGACTCTGTTGTGCTTACAGCTAACCTTTACTCGCGGAAAAATGGCGAAATTGTCGGCCTTAAGAACGCGACAATCGGATTTGCCGTAACCAGCGAAAAGGGAAACAGTCCTCTCGGAAATGTAATAACCGACCAGGAGGGCAATGCAATTCTCACATGCCCGCTAGCAGGACTTCCGGCAAATAAAGAGGGTTTAATCGCCTATTCCGCATCCTTCGCCGGAACTGAAAAATTCACAGCAGCGGAGGCCTCGGTTGCAGCCAAACCGGCAAAAATCCGTCTTACATTTAATATCGAGGACTCAGTCAGGCATATTAATATTTTCGCAACTCAGATAAATACAAAAGGCGAAGTGGTTCCGGTAGCCAGCGAAAAGGTGATTATTTATGTACCCCGTCTTTTCAGTCTTCTAAAAGTCGGCGAGGTCGATCTGGATGCAGAGGGCAAGGCAACATTCGAATTTACCGGACACATCGTTGGTGATACCCTGGGAAACCTCCGGATTTTGGTGAAGATCGAGGAAAATGAAATATTCGGGTATGTGCAGGGACAAAATATCATCAACTGGGGCGTGCCTAAACAATATTATAAGGCCGAGGTCCCTTCGCGCGAATTGTGGACCCCGATCGCCCCTATGTGGATGATCATTACACTGATTGTAATGCTTGCCGGCGTTTGGGCGCATTACGTTTATGCAGTCTATGAACTGGTAATGATCAAACGGCAAAGCAAAAAAGATAAACCTCTGTATTGACCGGGGAAATTTTCTGAGTAGCTTTGAGGCATGAATGAAGTCAAAATGCCAGCTGGGGCTATTTCAGCGCTTAGGCGGGGTTCTGTTCTGGAAGCCAGTCATTTACTTGGTTTTGAATATTTTATCAAGGGAAGGGTGATTCACGGAAATCATCTTGGCCGTACCCTTGGATTCCCGACCGCGAATCTTGACCTGGATAAAGAGGCTCTTGTGTTGCCTGCACATGGTGTTTACCCGGTGCGCATTGAACATGCAGGCAGGTTTTTTAAAGGGATCTCAAACATCGGATTCCGGCCTACCATTAACGGTAAAAAAATCACCGTAGAGGTGAATATCTTTGATTTTGATGAAGATCTGTACGGAGAAACACTAACCGTATGGTTTTTTGACCGGATCAGGGAGGAGAAAAAATTTGAAAATCTTGAAGAGCTAACCAGCCAGATCAGGCTCGATAAAGAGATGGCAATTTCCCTACTTTCCCGACCTGGTTAAACGGATTCCTGCTCCAAGGATCCCTGTTGTTTGCATTCTGGGGGTGAGATTTTCTATCTCCACGTTTAGAATACCCGACACTGAGAAAAACAGTGCGCGCTTTAACAGCAGAATATTCTCACATGAATCTCCTTTGAATTCGCTTAGGAATGATCCCCCGCCAGATTTAACTTTCATGGTATACTCACCTATCCGCTCCTCTCCCGATGGTGTGTTCATGATCATATTCACATTTAACTCATCGTACGGAAAATCCCTGGTCATCCAGGTGATAAACTGAACATCATAGCTTTTACCGGCCTCTTTTACCGGAATCTCGAAAGTTAGTTTGTCGAATCGTTGCCATGTCATGTTCTCAAACCGGTGATAACCTTCAGCCGGTGTTCCCCTGTTGCATCCCGAAAAAAGGAAAAAACCAGATATCAGGGTAAAGATTAAAATTCTGCTCATCCGCTCTCAGCTTAAATTAGTTCCGGTGAAACCGGGAATGGTGATAATAAAAGTTGTATACCCTGCCTCACTCCCCGCAAAAGTAATATCTCCGCCTGTGTTTTGTACGATGCCTTTTACAATGGCAAGTCCGAGCCCCATCCCTCCTGATTTGGTGGTAAAGTTTGGCTGAAAGATACGATTCGCCTGCTCTGCGGCAATACCAGTTCCATTATCGGTTATGCTTACAGAATAGCTGTTTCCCGCTTTCGACAGCAATATTGAAACCGAGCCTCCCGAACGATCTCCAATCGCCTGAACAGAATTGTTCAGCAAATTCGTAAACGCTCTCAGCATCTGTTTACGATCGGCAAGGATTATTGCGCTCTGCTCCTCAGCGTGGTAATTAAACCGGATATTTTCCAGCTCCTGGTAAAGTGATATTGCCGAAAATATTACCTCGCCAAGGTCAACCTGCTCAATAACAGGATCGGGCATCCTGGCAAAATCAGAAAATTCTGTTGCAATTGATGAAAGGGTATCAATCTGCTCAATAAGTATTTTTGAAAACCGCTCCAGGCGCTGTTCCCGGTCAGGGGCTTTGTCGGTCCAGGCTTTTTGCATATACTGGATGCTCAGTTTCATGGGAGTCAGCGGATTTTTAATTTCATGTGCTACCTGCCGCGCCATCTCCCGCCATGCGCCTTCGCGTTCCGATCGCGCAAGCATCTCTGCACTCCGCTCCAGTTCATCGATCATGCGGTTATACTCTTCCACGAGCTTCCCGATCTCATCCCCTCTTTTCCAGTCAATTTTTTCATTCGTCCGGCCAAGTTGAAGCCGCGCCATTTTCCCGGCAAGAACTCCCAATGGGGAAGTAATGTAGCGGGCTATGAAAAAGATTATTACAATTCCTGCCAGTACCAGCAATACGTATATGTTGACAACAGTTACCAGGAACGATGATACTTCTTTCTTCAGCTCATCCTGACGTGAAAAATAGGGCAGATTAAGATATCCAAGCAGGGTTCCCCGGTCATTGTAAAAGGGAAGATAGGCCGAACTGTAACTTAATCCGCCAATAGCCTCCTCCTGAATTAAACCCGACTTTTTTTCCTGCACAAGCTGATAATATGCGCCTGCATTCATTCGATCCGAAATCAGCCCTTCATCAAAAATCTGTGGCCGGCTCGATCCGATAATTTGTCCTTCTGGATTATATATATTGATATCGGTGAAAAACACATTGGCAAATTTTATCAGCAGGTTGTCAATCTCGCCTGCACCTATAGCCCTTAGGCTTTCCGCCTGGCCATACTTGTGCTGCATCTCAACGAGCACAGAAAATGAACGCTCCCGAAGGCTTACTTCGTTTTTAACAGCATTGAGGCGTATTATGTTATATCCTGAGATAAACCCGACAATTGTAAATGAAACCAGCAGAATTCCTACCATTAATGCCTGCAGCCGATCCTTAAGCTGCATGGATGAAAGACCGGTAAATAGCCTTGGATTCCGGATGAAATAGAAAATCAGAGTTAACAATATCAGGAGGATAAACAGATAGGAGAAGGGTGTAATATAATCCAGCAGGGTTGCCTGTGAGCAACTGACGATCAGGAGGTTTTTTGAGTTGATCCGATAACTGTAGTGATCTATCCCTTCGCTTGTGAAAAATATTCCCTGGTTTGTAGTATCGGAATTGGGGACCAGCTCCATTCTGTACTGAAAACTTCCTACTGCATGCACCAGATGACCCTCCCGGTAAAATCCATAGGAATATTCAGCCATATCGGGCATTTCCGTCCGCTGCCTGTCCATGAGCA
>CAYHCQ010000024.1:0-7068 GCA_964355115.1 uncultured Prolixibacteraceae bacterium
AACAAAATAAAAATTTAAAACCCTGATTATCAAATATAATCAGGGTTTTTTATTGATTTTGTGCAGATTTTGTACAGGATTACCCTATTTGTACATCTTTACCAATCCTTTATCTTTGTGGGAGTTAAAAGCATAATTCAATATCACTCTTTATGAGAACAAGAATCTTTCTGATCGTATTTCTGGTTTGCGGTGCTTTTTTTTCGGCATCGGCATGGGTCTACCCCGAGCACAGGAGATTGATGATTGCGGCAATCACTAAACTGGATTCCAGTCATCGTGCAATCCTTGACCAGTTATGGGCATCCGCCAGAAAAGGGCATGAACTGAGATTGTGTGCAGGGGTTATCGAGCCCGAACAAGGCTTGAAGCCTCAGTGTCTCGACTTTGCCGCCTGGTGTGCAATAGGAGGTGACCATTCAGTTTCAGCTGCAGATATGACCAATATTATTCTTCACTCCGACTGGATCCTGAAAGTGGCGGATATTACCGCAAAGCTTCAGGTTGGACTGGACAAAGCGCGCATTCGAAGCACACGTGTCAGTGAGGTGAGGGATTCGGACATCAAGCTTCTTCGTGCCGATCCGGAGTATGTCTCCAGGGCCGGGAAGAACAATGGCCATTTCCTGATGGCGCTTCCGGCTGTGAATACCAAACCCGAGACCTATTTCTCGTTGTGTTACAAAGAAGGAACAGAACTCAACACCATTGGCACGTATACCTGGTATCACACAAGCGCCCTGTTAAAAGCAGCCCGGCTGAATAATGCAAACCTTACACCTGAACTGCGCTCGGCCCTGGCCTTGTCGGTTCTTGCCGATGAAGCATTCGCAGCTCATTTTCTCGAAGATAGTTTTACATCAGGGCATGTAATGGGAATTTGGGGAGATGCCGCCAAACGTAAAGGAACACATGATTATTACAATGAAGCAGGGGTGCATGTTACTACCTGGCAGAATAAACAAATGGTATCAATGGGTGATGCCACGATGAGGGAGGAGGATATCGGATGGACATCCGAGACGATCCTCCAGAGTCTGGTGCAGGTGCTTGATGCTGCAAGCGGAATGATCTCACTGGATCCTGTTCAGGATGTTTCTCCCATTGCCGCACCGGATACATTCAATGTAAGCAAGGCCGTAGTAATGCCCCTACGCCCAATCGATACGAAAGTGAGGATTTTGTGTGACTCGGTATTGATGACAACCCCGATTCCCGGATTGACGGCCGGTTTGGGAGAACTTCCGCGATTCAGGGCTGAAATAGGTCCATTTATTGGTCTCAGTTCAGCAACAAGTTTTACTATTCTGAATGGGGGATTCTTTGACTATCAAACATATCCAGGCTACAGTTCCGGGCTGGAACTTGGGTTGCGTTTTGGGCTGGGAATGGAAGGGGTTCTGAACGAATCCGGTGATGGTCTGGCTTTCATCGATGTTGGCGCCCGCATCGACCTGGGCTCTTCGATGAGATTTGATTACGATGACGATCCTGAGCTGAAGCAACTTGGTGATTACGTTGCTGCAATTCCAAGCCGCGACGCCTATTATATCCGCTTGAGATTACCTTTTTACCTCATCCCCGGAGACTTGTTGATTTTAGGACCCATTTTGGCATTAACATCTCAGAATGCCATGCAGAAGGTCGTCACTGCAGCGGGAAACGGTGGTTTGATTCCCTGGCAAACCGGATTGCCTTCCCCGATCGGAAGATTTCAGTTTGTACTGGGAAGAGAGGTGGCTTTCTCCATTTATGGTTCCGGAAGAGGACCGGATCCATACATCGTTACCATTCGTGAATCCTCTGGCCCTGAGACTGACGACCAACAGGGCTATTACTCCATGTATACAACCAGGTTTGAATTCCCGATCGTGGAATACCGTCCTTTCCGCACCTATTCTTCACGGCAAACAGGGAGTCTTCTTTTTCAATTGCTTGCCGGGTTCGATATTCCGGGCAAACGATCTATTATCTGGGCCCCGGATGGATATACTGATTTACCACCGACAAAAACCATCTGGTACGCTGGTATCAGGCTGGTTTTTGATTACCGGTACTATTTTTCCGGCAAAAAAAGGTAACTGTTTTCAATACCTTGGCGGCAAAGCGTATTTTAGGGTCGCAAGCATGGAGATCAGCTCAGCATTAAAGACAGTCCCGATAATGTTCTCCTCCACCAGGATTCTATAGAGTGCTGCTGCAAACTCAGCAGGTGTAAGGGTCCTCAAAGGATGTTCAGCAAAAATAGGTTTTCTATTTCGACCGGAAAATACCTGCACTTGAACACTGAGTTTGGGCTGTTGATATGATTCCCGGTAAAGATTACCGAAATTGCTTCTGTCCTTTGTGAGAAAAGCCCGAATACTTTTTGTGTAATGATGATTCTAATATTTTTCATTTGCAAGGCACACCCACGTACCGGTTTCGGAATCTAAAAAATATACTCAAATCATGGCCTCCATGAGGTCTTTTCACTAAAATTGGTTTATCTTTGAATGAGTTCTTATTGTTATCGTTTGGGTTTGGGTTTAAATTTCATTCTACCTTTATCGAATTGACTTTATTGAAAAATAGCTGGAAATGACGTTGAATTACATTAACCTAAATATTCTCTTTCTGGGATTGGGCATGGCCGAGGTGATCATTATTTGCGCAGTGCTTATCATTTTGTTCGGAGCCGGTAAAGTTTCGGAACTCATGAAAGGGATAGGGAAAGGGGTTAAAAGTGTTAAGGATGAAATAAATGAATTTGAAGTTGACTTGGATTTAAATGCACAAAAACAACCACCGAGAGAAGATACCACCCAAGAAGGTGAAAAGAAAGCCGATAAGAAAGTCGACAAGCAAAATCATCCTTTAAAAGACAAGAAGAAAACAAAGGATTAACATTGTGGCTGCATTATCATTCAGCCTCTTTATTATTTAATTTCTCCTCTGGAGTTTCTTCTTTATTTGTCATTCCTTCTTTAAAACTTCTCAATCCTGTCCCAACCCCCTTTAAGAGTTCGGGAATTTTCCTTCCTCCGAATAGCAGTAAAATCCCTAATGCAATCAAGACAATTTCAACAGTCCCGAGGCCAAAGATATAGACTTTTACTTCATCCTTCGGGGATCTTATTTCAGGAATGCGTGCCGTCAGTTTTACGGTATTCCACTGACCGGGCAGAAGCCGGAGCGTTTCAAGCGGTAGTGAACGGTAATAATAGGAACCGTGTTTTTTTTCAACCGAGATAACCAGTGTCGCCTGGTTAATTGAAAAGGAGGCGTCGCTGAAAACCGAAACGCTGCTCCAGAGCTGAATACCCCCTGATTTACCGGTTAGTTCCGAGGCTTTCCGGAAGAGGCCGGGACTGAATTCGCAGGTGCTGTCGATCTTCAGTGACTGTTTCCCCGACAGGGCAATATCTCTTGAATACCGCTTCGGATCAGTGCCGGCATGCTTTGTTTCGAAATCTAACCGGTAGATGCGGACAAGCTTAAACTTTGCTGCCTCAGCGGCCGAGATCGAATCAAAAATTTCCCTGTTGCTGAACACTGTCCCCATGGGCACCTTTTCTACAATATAGACCTCATAATCAAGGCCTCCGTAAGTTGTCCATTCTTTTTCGGGGCGCAGAACATTGATCAATTTCAGATCCGGTCGCATCAAAATCGAATCGAGCGGTATTTGGTTTTCATGGGGTCCGAAATGGGCATCCCAGATCAGGATTGCTCCCTGGGGCAAGGGATCCAGCTTCCATGTAAAGAAAAACCATGCACATTTGCATTGCGCCGGATCATTCGAATTCTCACCGTAAAAAAAAGGAAAATCAAGGCAGGTAAAATAAAAGGGTCGGCCATAATAAGGGGATTCATGCAACCAATTGGCGCTCCTTTTAATAGTGGCCTGCTCCGGATCGAGTTTAACCGGGATCTCGTGGATCACGACCGCGGCCCTGATCATATAAAAAATGACAATAGTGGCCAGGATGACCCGCAACCAGAACCAGTTTTCAAATATTTTGTCGAACATACCATAGCCTTTCAGGCTGACCAGGGCAGCCAGCGGCATCACAGCAGCCATCACCCGAACCAGTCCTATGGAGCCACCCATTGCTTTCCACCATAAAACTGAATGAAATCCGAGATAGATAATGAAAGGGGCAACTGCCAGAATCATCAGGAAAATGGCTTTGCTCCGCACCTCCTTCTCTTTCGAAAAACACTCCCGTATCAACTGAATCAATCCTCCAAGGAAAAGCAGTTCCAAAGGCAGGCCTATGGTAAATTCGCGGGTAACCAGAAAATGCCACAACGACCCTGTCTCTTTGTAGATCTCGTGTCCGTGGGTAACGGGGTAAGGAAATTTAGTGATCGGCCAGAAAAAATCTTTGTAATAAAAACTGCCGATAAAGCAGAAAAACAGGAACCCGAATGCCAGAAAAGGGACTGCTTTCCACTGCTTCCGCATCAGCAGGGCCAACCCCAGAAAGGGGATCAGCACATAGCCTTCGGTGCGCGCAAAGGGAAGGAATGAGATCACCAGGGCTGAAAAAAGGTATTTTTCACGAAAGAAGAGATATACTGACAGTACCAGCACGAAACTGAAGAGGATTTCGGTGAGCGCCGTATAAAGCATGACGATATAGATGGGGGTAAAACAAACGAAGAGGAATACCATCCAGGCAGGTGTGATGCCCAGCCGTTTCGCGGTGAGATAGGCAAACCATGCAGTAAGCAGTCCGAGCATCACATTAAACAGCTTCACTGCCTCGTAGCCCAGAAGTGCAAAGGGAGCGCTCAGGATGGTATACAGCGGTCGCCCCCAGGCATCGAGAAACAGATGAGGTTGTTTCCACGCCGTAAGCGAGAGAAAATAGTGGTTGAAGTTGTCGGTTCCACCGTAGTTGCCCTCCGTAAGGAAGGAGAGAATCACAAGTACAATGGCGGTAATACCGAAAACAATCAGCGAGAAAGGTTTCTCAGGGATGTTTTTCAGCGCCATAATGTGAGTTTTGGCAAATATATTTATTTTCATGGTTGGATGACCAGTTTGCAATACTCAGTAAGCGAATCCGCCCGTAACCTGCATAGGTACAGGGCCGGGCTAAGCCTTTCGGAAGTGAAGGGCAGCCGGTAATCTCCGGGTTCGAAATCAGCATCGGCAACCAGGGCTTTAACATGCCCGGTGAGATCGAGGATCTCGATCGTAATATGGCTCGTCTGCCTGATGTTAAAGGGAACCCGGAAGTTATGAATAGCCGGATTCGGATAAACCTGGCCAAGAATTTCATTATCCGGCCGGACGGATTCTGCCATTCCAATTCCGCCCCCATTGGTTGTTCGTACAATTTGCCCGTAATAACCCACGGCACAACCTGTCTGCTGATCGGAAAAACCGATATCAAAGAGCCCTGTAGGCTGGTATGCCGGGGTCTGGTCGATCCAGGTCGCCCCGCCGTCCGTGGTTTTGATGATGAAACCGGTGCCTGCTATATACCCGGTATTAATACCTGTGAAGTAAACTGAGGTGAAAAAATCATAATTGAAAAAATCATAGGTCCGTACCTCCCAACTCTCCCCGTCATCGCTGCTCCGTCCCAAAAACATCACATTCGAGTTAAGCATCCACAAGTTTCCGATCGTATACCAGGTATTTTCTCCGGCAAAAACCACCTTGCGCAGTGTTGCCTTATAAAACTCGGGATCTCCGGTCTCTCGCCAGGTGGTTCCACCATCGGTTGATTTCAGCATTGTACCGTCCGAACCGCAGGCCAGGCCCGTGGCGGCCGAAAAGCAGACTGACCATAGCTTACCGGCAGTAACGGTTAAATTTACTTTACTCCACGAAGTCCCGCCATCCATGGTTTTATACATGCCCGGGTCATCACCTGTAATATATCCTTCCGCCCCATTTTTGAAAAACAGGGAGCTCCAGCCCGAGAGCGGAGGCGATGCCACCTGGGCCCAGGAGTTGCCTCCGTTGTCCGTCTTCAGCAGTTTTCCGGTTTCAGTTCCGGCATAAGCCAGCTGCGGATCAACGGCGAAGAGGGAAGTCAGGTTGTCGGTTGTACCCGACAGCAGCCCGGTCCAAGAGTTGCCTGCATCGGCCGACCTGAGTATGGTTCCCCCCTGTCCCACTGCATAGCCGGTGAACGGACCGGCAAATCCGAGGGCATAAATATTCCGCAATGTAACATAGGTAACCGCTTGCCAGACACCTCCTCCATCGCCGGTGTGAAGGATCGCGCCCAGCGCACCGGCAACACTTCCGGCATCCTCGCCGGCAAAGGCAATAGCCCGGTAGTCATAGTCGAAATCTGTGGGCACCTGCTGCCACGACGTCCCTCCGTTGGCCGTTTGCAGCAAAGTACCGCTGCTGCCTGCCAGAAATCCCTTCGTGGGAGTGGGGAAACAGATCGAATTGATGTTCGCCGGAACCGGCAGTGCTATCCGGGTCCAGGTGATACCCCCGTCGGCAGTATGAAAAAGGGTTCCCCGCGCACCGGCTGCAAAACCGTTCATATCATCCGTAAAAAAGAGACAGCTGAAATTCCAGATGGTGTCGGAGGTGAGGCAAACCACCCAGTTTACCCCGCCATCCGAGGTTTTCAGCACCTCCTGCCCGCAGGCGATAAATCCATTTTCCGCAGAGATGAAAAAGCAGTCGAAGGAGTTGCGGTAACCCGGCGTTGAAAGCATCGTCCAGGTCGCACCTCCGTTCGTGGTCTTCAGCAAAATCCCCTTGTTGCCGGTAATATACCCGAGTGAACCATCGACCATGAAAATTGAACGGAGATCCTCTGTTGTGCCTGAGGTCACGGTATCCCAGTTTACGCCGCCATCCTCCGTTCTCAGGATCACACCCGCCGCACCGGTGATCAGTCCGTCGTTAACAGAGGTAAAACACATATCGGTGCAGTAGCATGCCGGAAAACGGTTGCGCTTCACCTCACTCCAGGTTGCACCCTTGTCCGTCGATTTTGCAAGATTCCCATCCGTGCCTACTGCAAAGCCTGTCTGCCCATCCACAAAATTCATTGCCGTGTACCAGTCGGGCGTGGGCGCAGGATTCACGTAACTCCACTG
>CAYHCQ010000024.1:7168-28775 GCA_964355115.1 uncultured Prolixibacteraceae bacterium
CGAATTTATGTACGGAACGATAGAGGGGACAAAAAGTCCCCTCTTTTATTAACCCGATATGATCACAGAAAAACAGGTCGTGAAACTGGCAGAGGAGTTCCTTTACGGCACCGGTCTTTTCATTATCGACTTGCTGATAAAGCCGACCAACAAGATCTCGGTTTTCCTCGACGGCGACAACGGGGTAACCATCGAAGGTTGCAAGAAACTAAGCCGCCATCTGGAAGAACAGCTTGACCGCGAGAAGGAGGACTTCGACCTTACCGTTTCTTCCGCCGGGGCCGACAGACCGCTGAAACATCATCGGCAGTACGTCAAGAACCTGGGCAAGTATCTGGAGATCATCACGGTGGAAGGGGCAAAAATGACAGCCAGGGTAATCGAAGCAAATGATCGCGGAATTACGGTTGGCTATAGCGGAAATAAAAAGAAGAAACAGGCTGAAGAGACAATCCTCTCTCTCCTGTATACCGATATCAAAAGTGCAAAAGAAGTAATAACCTTTAAAAAATAGAGTCATCTAGCAATGGAACATCTGAATTTAGTCGAAACCTTTTCGGAATTCAAGGAATTCAAGAACATCGACAGGGAAACCATGATGCGCATCCTGGAGGATGTATTCCGGCATATGCTGACGAAACGTTTCGGTTCGGCCGATAATTTCGACATCATCGTCAACATCGACAAGGGAGACCTTGAAATCTGGCGCCAGCGTGTAATCGTCGACGACGACGCTGTAGAAGATGAGAACATGCAGGTCCCCCTCTCGGAAGCCATGAAGATAGAGCCCGACTTTGAAGTGGGCGAAGAGCTTTCGGAAGAGATCAAGCTGGGAAGTTTTGGCCGCCGCGAGATTCTGGCTATCCGCCAGAACCTCATCTCTAAAATCCAGGAGTACGAAAAGAACAATATCTACGCGAAGTACCGCGAAAAGATCGGCGAGATCGTTGCCGGTGAAGTATACCAGGTGTGGAAGAAGGAGATCCTTGTACTCGACGACGAAGGCATTGAACTGATCCTTCCGAAATCGGAGCAGATCCCTTCCGACTTCTACCGTAAGGGCGACTCCATTCGTGCTGTCGTTTCCAAGGTTGAGATGAAGAACAACAACCCGATCATCATACTTTCACGCACTTCGGAAGCCTTCCTCGAAAGGCTGTTTGAAGCCGAGGTTCCGGAGGTTTTCGACGGACTGATAAGCATCCGGAAGATTGTACGCGTTCCCGGTGAACGTGCCAAGATCGCCGTGGAATCTTACGACGACCGCATCGACCCGGTTGGCGCCTGTGTAGGCATGAAGGGAAGTCGTATTCACGGGATCGTGCGAGAGCTCAAGAACGAGAATATCGACGTTATCAACTTTACCAACAACCCTTCACTCTTCATACAGCGCTCACTGAGCCCGGCAAAGGTCTCCTCGATCGTGATCATTGAAGAGGAGAAACGGGCCGATGTCTACATGAAACCCGACCAGGTTTCGCTGGCCATCGGAAAAGGCGGATTCAACATTAAACTGGCCGGAAAACTGACCGGTTATGAAATCGATGTATATCGCGATACAGATGTCGACAATGAGGATGTCGATCTCCAGGAATTCTCCGATGAAATCGATCAGTGGATCATCGATGAACTTAAAACCATCGGATGCGACACAGCAAAAAGTATTCTTGACCTGAACGTTGAGGAGTTGGTGAAGCGGACCGACCTCGAAGAGGAGACGATCAATGAAGTTGTCCGCATTTTAAAAGCTGAGTTTGAATAAAAAGTCATAATTTTACCGCATGAGTGAAGGCGTAACAACGACAAGGCTTAGCAAAGCTGCGCGGGAGTTTAACATAGGGATCAGTACCGTAGTGGACTTCCTTTCCAAGAAGGGTTTCCATGTTGAACGGGATCCCAATGCCAAATTGTCGCAGGAGATGTACATTCTTCTGATAAAGGAGTTCGCTTCTGAAAAACATGTCAAGGAGGAGGCAAAAAAGATCGGCCTGCAATTTGCAGCGCACGAAACGATAACCCTCGAAGACAAGAAGAGTGCCGTGAAGGACCACGAGAAGGAACTTGACGATCTCTTTATCAAGAACATGCCACTTGGGTTTGAGAAGAAGTCGTATGAAGTCCCCCAAAAACCAAAGGTGGCCGTTCCTGCAGAACCCATAGCAGAGACCAGAAAACCGGAGGAAAAAGCAGTTGTTGTACCACCCCCTGCTGCTGTACCGGCGCCAGCGCCCGGCAAGCAGGCAGAACCCGTCGCTGCTGAAGAGAAGCCGGCGTTGCAGCCCGCAGAGAAACCTGTAATACCGGTTGCCGAAAAACCGAAGCCGGCAGACGAAAAACTCAAACCGGCAGATGAAAAACCAAAACAGGCAGATGAAAAACCGGTCTCTGAAAAACCCGAGATAACGGGCGAAACTCCTGAAGCTGGAAGCGGCGAACTCAAGATCCTGGGTAAAATGGACCTTACCGCCTTCGAGAAGAAAACTTCCAAAAAGGTTAAACCGAAAACGGCTGCAGCGAAAACTGCCGGCACTGCCGAGACTGCAGTTCCGGCCGAAAAGTTCGCAGAAACTCCTCCTGTTGCAGATGTTGCAGGGGAGCCAGTGGTTATAGAAGAACCCAGACAGGCTGAAGCCGTGGTGCACGACGAACCCGCTGTGCCTGCTGCCCCCGTGCATGAGGAGAATTTTCTCCCCACTGAGCGAATAAAACTCGAAGGACCAACAATTCTTGGCTCCATTATTTTGCCTGAGCCGCGTAAATTTGAGAAGAAGAAGCCGGTACCGGTTGCCTCTTCCTCCGACACTGCCGCCAAGGGTAAGAAAAAGAAACGGAAAAGGATCAAGCGACAGGGCGAAGAGGTTACCCCGGAGGTGAAACCCACCAGCGGAATACAAAAGCCGACGCTCAGCAAGGACAAGAAATTCCATAAGGACACCGCAAAACCTGAAGTTACCCAGGAAGACATCGAACGGCAGATCAAGGAGACCCTTGCCAGGCTGGGTCCGAGCGGTAAGTCGAAAGCCTCCAAATACCGGAAGGCAAAGCGTGAAGCAGTCAGCCAGCAGATGCACCAGGAGATGGAGCGCATGGAAGAGGGCAAACGCATGATCAAGGTTACCGAATTCGTAACGGCAAATGAACTTGCCTCCATGATGAACGTACAGGTAACCGAGGTTATCTCCACCTGCATGGCACTCGGCATGTTCGTATCCATTAACCAGCGTCTCGATGCCGAAACCCTCAGTCTTGTAGCCGAAGAATTCGGTTATAAGCTCGAATTTGTCAGCGTCGAGGTTCAGGAAGCTATCCGTTCACATGAAGAGGATGAACCGGAAGATATGCGCGAACGCCCCCCGATTGTAACGGTGATGGGCCACGTTGACCACGGCAAAACAAAACTCCTCGACTTCATCCGCAGTACGAATGTGGTGGCTGGAGAAGCAGGAGGAATTACCCAGCACATCGGCGCCTATGAAGTTCGGCTTGAAAACGGCAAGGAGATCACCTTCCTCGATACTCCCGGCCACGAAGCCTTTACAGCCATGCGTGCACGCGGTGCCAAAGTCACAGACGTTGCCATTATCGTGATCGCAGCTGACGAAACCGTAATGCCCCAGACCAAGGAGGCTATCAACCATGCACTTGCAGCAGGCGTGCCCATCGTTTTCGCCATCAACAAGATCGACAAACCCAATTCCAACCCCGAAAAGATCCGCGAAGAGCTTTCAAAGATGAATATCCTCGTGGAAGAGTGGGGCGGCAAATACCAGACCCAGGAGATCTCTGCCAAAACAGGTCTCAATATTGGCGTACTTCTCGAAAAAGTACTGCTCGAATCGGAGATGCTTGCCCTGAAAGCCAATCCAACAAGGCAGGCATTCGGGACTGTCATTGAGTCGTCGCTCGACAAAGGCCGTGGATATGTTTCCAAACTGCTGGTTCAGAATGGCACGCTCCGTGTGGGCGACATTGTTCTGGCCGGTGCAACTTACGGCAGGGTGAAAGCCATGTACAACGAACGCAACCAGCCTATCAAAGAGGCAGGCCCCTCACAGCCCATGCTGATGCTGGGTCTGAACGGAGCACCTCAGGCCGGTGATGGCTTCAATGTTATGCTCGACGAAAAAGAGACCAAAGCAATCGCCACAAAACGTCTTCAGCTGCAGCGCGAACAGGGTCTGCGTACCCAAAAGCACATTACGCTTGATGAAATCGGAAGGCGTATCGCAATAGGCGACTTCAAGGAGCTTAATATTATTGTAAAGGGCGACGTCGACGGATCCGTCGAGGCACTCTCCGACTCATTACTGAAGCTCTCCACCGAAGAGGTCATGGTGAACGTGATCCACAAATCGGTGGGCGCCATCACCGAATCCGATGTTTTGCTGGCCTCTGCCTCCAACGCGGTCATCGTCGGATTCCAGGTACGGCCTTCGGTAAGCGCACGAAAACTGGCAGAAGCCGAACAGATCGACATCCGCCTATACTCCATCATCTACCAGGCTATCGAGGAGATCAAAGCCGCCATCGAAGGAATGCTCTCACCCGAAATCGAGGAGAAGATCCTCTGCAACATCGAGGTACGCGACGTATTCAGGATCACCAAAGTGGGCACGGTTGCCGGCTGTATGGTGCTCGACGGTAAGGTTACCCGGAATACCAAGATCCGCGTGATCCGCGATGGCATCGTTGTACATACGGGAAGCCTCGGTTCACTGAAACGTTTCAAGGACGACGTACGCGAAGTGCTTTCGGGTTATGAATGCGGACTCAACATCGATAACTTCAACGACATCAAGGTAGGAGATATCGTAGAGGGGTACGAACAGATTGAAGTGAAGAGAAAACTTTAAGAGTTTTAACGCTTCAGCGTTTGCGTGCGATCGGGACCGATGGAGAGAATATCTATCGGTTTTCCCACCGAATTTTCGATAAACTTTACGTAACCGGCCAGCGGAGCAGGAATGTGTTCCATTGTGGTGCATTCGCTCAGGCTGCAATTCCAGCCAGGCATGCTCAGGTATTCGGGAACAAGCGATGAATCGGACAGGTCGAAAGGAAATCCGTCAACCTGGCCGCCATCTGATCTGTAATCCGTACAGATCTTTATCTCCGTAAATTCGTTTAACACATCTGCCTTCATCATGATCAGGCTATCGATGCCGCTCAGCATGATGGCGTATTTCAGCGCAGGGAGGTCGAGCCAGCCACAGCGGCGCGGACGACCGGTTGTGCTGCCGAATTCATTCCCTCCGACACGCATTTTATCTCCATCCTCATCATTCAGTTCGGTTGGAAACGGACCACTCCCCACGCGGGTGCAGTAAGCTTTGAAAACACCGTAGATCTGGCCTATGCGCCGGGGCGAGATGCCGAGCCCGGCACAAACACCTGCCGACACCGTATTTGACGAAGTGACAAAAGGATAAGATCCGAAATCCACATCGAGCATCGTACCCTGCGCTCCTTCAGCAAGCACACTCCTGCCGGCATCAAGCGCCTCATTCAGATAGGTTTCACTGTCGATGATCCGAAGGTCTTTCATCCGGGAGATGGCCTCAAACCATTTCTCTTCATAGGCATCGAACGAAAGGGTATCAAACCGCTGAGCGGAATAATCGAACCCTACATGGTTAACCATGGCAAGGTGCTCCTCCTTGAGCTGAAGGTAACGGGTATTAAAACCGGCATCGCTGATGTTGCCTACACGGAGTCCGTTGCGGCCGTACTTGTCGGTGTAGCAGGGGCCGATCCCCTTGAGGGTCGATCCTATCTTTGATGCGCCCTTGGTCGTTTCGAGGGCAGCGTCGAGCAGACGGTGCGAAGGCAGAATAAGATGGGCGCGCCGCGAAACCAGCAGGTTCTTTTCGGGATGCATTCCTGCATCACGGAGCTTGTCGATCTCCTTGAAGAGAATGAACGGGTCAATGATCACGCCGTTGCCGATCACATTCACTGTTTCCGGATGGAAAATTCCCGAAGGAATCGTATGCAGCACAAACTTTTTTCCGCCGAATTCAATGGTGTGGCCGGCATTCGGACCACCCTGAAAACGCGCAATAATATCATAGTGAGGAGTGAAAACGTCAACGATTTTACCTTTTCCTTCATCCCCCCACTGCAATCCCAGGATCACATCAACCTTCATTCTCAGTAGTATTTATTTCTTGGATTTCGACTGTCCGTAAAAAGTAAGGGCGTAGTGAGCAACTTCTACATTGAACATGGTCTCAACATGGCTCCTGATCTCTTCGATTCGCGGATCGTAGAACTCGATCACTTCCCCGGAATCATCAAAAATGAAATGGTCGTGCTGCTTGAAGAAAGCCGATTTTTCAAATTGGGCGTAGTTCGTCCCGAACTGGTGCTTGGTGACCAGTCCGCAATCGAGCAACAACTCAATGGTGTTGTAAAGTGTTGCCCTGCTAACCCGGTACTTGTGATTTTTCATGCGGATATAGAGGGTTTCAATATCGAAATGCCCCTCCGTTGCAAAAATCTCTTTCAGGATGGTGTAGCGTTCAGGAGTCTTGCGGTGACCGTGCCGTTCAAGGTATTCAGTAAATAATTTACGGACATTCTCGAAGGTGTCTTCCGCTGCTTTTTTAATCATATCGGGAAATTTGGCATAAAGATATAAAATTAATTCATATTTAGAACGAATAAAAATAGATTTTTTTATTAATCTGCGCGAATTACCCGGGTGATGCCATCAACACTGTTCAATTCCGCCAGAAGATCGTTCAGACTGTCGGTGTTTTTGACAAAAAGGGTGATGTCGCCCTCCGTAAGTCCATCGTGGGCTTCGATATGAAACGATTTGATGTTGAGGTTGAGTTCGCTTGAGATGGTCCTCGTGATTTCATTGATCAACCCGAGTTTATCGATGCCCGTCACCTTGATCTCTGTAAGGTATGATAGGGATTCAGTATTTTTCCAGTCTAGTTTTACCATCTTCGTGCCAAACAGCATCATCTCCTGTGCCTTCGGACATTTGGTACGGTGAATTTCGATCGGCATATTCTCCATGGGAACCAATCCGATCACCTCATCGCCCGGAATGGGATTGCAACAGATTGCCACCTCATGTTCAATAGTCCCGTTCTGTTCGGGGCCGGGAGCCTCCTCTTCGCCAAACTCGTCGGGAAGTTTCACCGGGCGCTCCGCTGCTTTCCCTTTAGCATGCGGCTTCGAGACATAATTCAGCCAGCCGGTGCGAAAACTTGAAGCAGCAAAGCTTTTAACGTCCTTGATACCCAGCCTGTCCTGAGCTGCTGCATAATAAAGGTCGACCTGGCTGGTAAAATTATTCACCGTCAGGAATTTCCGGATGTTTTCATGGGTGAAATCAACTCCGATCTGAAGAAACCATTTACCAAGTTTTTCCTTGCCCTGCTTGTAAAATTTCTTCTTCTCTTCCCTTACGGCCTGCTTGATATTGCTCTTGGCACGGGTGGTCACAACATAGCTAAGCCACTCCTCTTTGGGGGTCTGCTTTCCCGAAGTGATCACCTCCACCTGCTGGCCGTTACGCAGGTGATGGCCGATGGGCACCAGCTTCTTATCAACCTTTGCCCCGATGCAGTTATTTCCCACCTCACTGTGGATGGCATAGGCGAAATCCAGAACGCTCGAGTTGGCCGGAAGTGTCCTCAATTCACCCTGGGGTGTAAAAACAGATATCTCCTCCAGGAAAAAATAACCCTTCACATCGTCGATGAACGACAGGGCGTCGGCATCCGGACTCTCGATCATCTCCCGGATGCGGGTAAGCCAGTTGTCGAGCTGGCTGCTCAGGTTCAGAGACTCCTTATATTTCCAGTGGGCCGCATAACCCATCTCGGCGATCTCATCCATGCGCTTCGAACGGATCTGAATCTCCACCCACTGTCCGGTATGGCTCATCACGGTGGTGTGCAGCGCCTCATAACCATTGGCCTTGGGTATCGATATCCAGTCGCGAAGCCGTTCCATATTCGGACGATAATGGTCGGTTATGGCAGAATAAACCTTCCAGCAATCCGATTTCTCAGTATCGGTCGGCGAATCGATGACAATCCGGATGGCGAAAATATCGTAGATCTCGTCGAAAGGGACCTCTTTTTTCTTCATCTTCAGCCAGATGGCAGCAATCGACTTCTCGCGGGCGCTAATGGTGAATTTGAACCCTTTGTCGGTGAGGGCACGTTTTATAGGGTAAATAAACTTACTGACAAAGCGGCTTCTCCCTTTGGCCGATTCCCTCAGGTTGCGGGCGATGGTCTCGTAAACCTCGGGTTCGGTATACTTCATCGCGAGATCCTCAAGCTCACTTTTGATGGCATGCAAGCCCAGCCGGTGGGCCAGCGGCGCATAAAGAAAAACAGTTTCGGAGGATATTTTCAGCCTCTTCTCCGGCATCAGCGCATCAAGGGTGCGCATATTATGTAGGCGGTCGGCAAGCTTGATGAGGATGACCCGAACATCGTCAGACAATGTCAGCAGCAGCTTCTTGAAATTCTCGGCATGGATGGAGGCGGTATGCTGGTCGAAAATACCCTTGATCTTGGTCAGCCCATCGATGATGGCGGCTACCTTGTCGCCAAATAGTCCGCGGATATCTTCAATGGTATATTCGGTATCCTCAACAACATCGTGCAGCAGCGCACAGATGATAGAGGTGGCTCCCAGTCCGATCTCCCCTGCGGCAATTGTGGCGACACTCAGCGGATGGTAGATGTAAGGTTCACCGCTTTTCCGGCGCATGTCCTTGTGGGCATCAAGCGCCATCTTGAACGCTTTCCTTACATCCTTACGGTCGCCCGGATTTCTGGGTTTCCATACATGAAGCAGGTTCCTGTACCGCTTAATTATCTCCTTTTTTTCAACTTCCGGATCCTGCTGGTACATCGGCTCTGCCTGTTGGTTTTGTGATCGCAAAAATAGTTAAAATTACCTCCATCGTGGCATAGAAAATTATTACTTTTGAAGGGTTAACCCGAACCCAAACTCTGCGATGCTGAATCCTCCTGTCAGGAAATTGGTTTTACTCCTGGTAATCTGCCTCATACTGCTGCCGGCCGCATCCATGGCCACCCACCAGCGTGCTGCAGAGATTACCTATAAACACCTGTCGGGCCTCACCTACGAAATCACCCTTACCTCCTATACCTTCACACCCAGTCCCGCAAATGCTTTCCGCGACTACCTCACCATCGACTGGGGCGACGGAGCAATAAGTGAGATCCCGAGGGTTCAGGTTACCAACTTGCCCAACGAGATCACCTATAACCGGTATGTCGGACAGCATACCTACCCGGGACCGGCAGTTTACGAGATCAGCTGTGAAGACCCGAACCGCAACGGAGGCATCATGAACATCCCCAACTCGATAAACACTCCCCTCTTTATCTATTCACAACTCACCATCAGTCCGTTTATTGGCGGTTATAACGATTCTCCGGTATTGCTCATGCCACCGGTCGACAATGGATGTGTCAACCAACCGTTTTATCACAACCCGGGAGCCTACGATGCCGACGGCGACAGTCTCTCCTACCGGCTGGTTCCATGCCGTGGCGCCCTCGGGCAGATCATACCCGGCTATACTTACCCGCCGGCCACAAATAAACTCAGCCTCGACTCGGTTACCGGTGACCTGATCTGGGACAGCCCTCCGCAGCAGGGAGAATACAACATCGCCATCCTTATCGAAGAGTGGCGCAACGGGCTTCTCATCGGCAGTGTACTCCGCGATATGCAGATCATCGTCATCGCCTGCAACAACCACCCGCCTGTTATCGATTCTGTCGCCGACACATGCGTGGAAGCAGGCAAAATCCTTCGGTTCGGAGTGCGTGCCTGGGACCCCGATACCCTGAATACTGTGACCCTTACCGGAACAGGCGGCCCGCTGATTATTGCCGATAACCCGGCAACCCTTACACCGAACCCGGCTATCGGGACAGGCATTACCCGCGCAGTTTTCCGCTGGGCAACAACCTGCAGCCATGTAAAAAAACATCCGTATCAGGTCTTTTTCAAAGCCAAGGACGATGGTCAGCCGGTGAGCCTTGTCTCCTTCAGGTCAATAAAGATACTGGTCATCGGTCCGGCCCCCGAAAACCTCGCGGCCGTGCCGTTCGGCAACAGCATTACGCTTACCTGGGATAACTATGCCTGTGCGAATGCAAAGGGTTATAACATCTACCGCAAGGCCGACTCAACAGGGTATATCCCTGATTATTGCCAGACAGGGGTTCCAGGCTACCTGGGCTACCATAAAATTGATGCCGTCAATGATATCAGCCAGACCACTTACTTCGACGACAATAAAGGTGCAGGACTTGTTCGCGGTCTCAAATATTGTTACCTCGTGGTTGCTGTTTATCCCGACGGGGCAGAGGGGTATGCCTCCAACGAAGCCTGCGCCTCGCTGAACAAGGATGTCGCCGTCATCACGAATGTGAGTGTGAACAATACCGATGTTGCTACCGGCTCTCTCTTCGTGGCGTGGTCGAAACCCACTGAACTTGACACTATACAGGCGCCCGGACCCTATAAGTACCTCATCGCAAGGGCCAGGACCGACGGGCAATTCGTTCTCGCCGATTCACTCAGCAACCTGAACGACACCCTCTTTACCGACACCCTGCTGAACACCGCTCAGTACGGATTCCGCTACCGGATCGATCTCTATAACAACACTCCCGGCAACCGTTTTCTCATCGGGTCGTCACAGGTTGCCTCATCGATGTTCCTGACCATAACCCCCACCGATAAACAGCTGAACCTACTCTGGACAAACGATGTGCCCTGGACCAACCAGCGATTTGTCATTTACCGCAAAGAGCTGTCAGGCACCCTTTTCGATTCCGTGGGATCCTCGCTCCAGCCTGCATTCATCAATACCGGACTGAAAAATGGCCAGCAGTATTGCTACTTTGTTCGGAGCGTCGGAAAATATTCGGCGGCAGGTTTTGTCGATCCGATAATTAACCTGTCACAGAAAACCTGCGCTGTTCCGGCCGACAACATCCCCCCCTGTCCGCCGCAACTTGCCGTTACCACCGACTGTGATGCCTCATCGAACATCCTTGGTTGGAAAAACCTTATCGACAGCTGTTCCCGCGACATTGTAAAATACTATATCTGCTTCGCGGCCACGAGCGGCTCCCCCCTGCAGATCATTGATTCAACACTGTGGATAAATGATACAACCTATACCCACCACCGTACCAGTTCAGTGGTGGGCTGCTATGCCGTCATTGCTGTAGATTCGGTTGGAAACAGAAGCGGATACAGCAATATTGTTTGTGTCGAAAACGTATGCAATTACATCCTGCCCAATGTCTTCACCCCCAACGGAGATGGAATAAATGACCTTTTCCGGCCAAAGGATACCTATACCTCCGTCGAAAATGTGAATATGGTCATTCTCGACCGGTGGGGAAGAGAGGTATTCGAAACCCACGATCCCGATATAAACTGGGAGGGCCGCGACATGACAACAGGCCAGCCCTGCAGCGACGGAACCTACTTCTTCGTGTGCGATGTTGATGAGTTCTCTCTGACCGGAGTCGTCAGGCGTACGCTCAAAGGGTCGGTCACCATCCTGCGATAAAAGCGGTCACGATTATGAGTTAGGACCGGTTGCGTGCCGGGCTTGAAATTCCACCGCTTTTTTGTATCTTCGCGCCGTGAAAAATATCCGTAACTTTTGCATTATTGCCCATATTGATCACGGGAAATCAACCCTGGCCGATCGGCTGCTCCAGTGGACCGACACCGTTTCGGAGCGTGACTCCCGTGCACAGGTGCTCGACGACATGGACCTGGAGCGCGAACGTGGAATTACCATCAAGAGCCACGCCATTCAGATGAATTACCATCAGGACGGGCAGGAATATGTACTCAACCTGATCGACACCCCTGGACACGTCGACTTCTCCTATGAGGTTTCCCGTGCCATCGCTGCCTGCGAAGGGGCGCTGCTCATCGTCGATGCCACACAGGGCATCCAGGCGCAGACCATCTCCAACCTCTACCTTGCCATCGAGCACAACCTCTCCATCATCCCGGTGCTGAACAAGATCGACATGGAGGCAGCTATGGTGGAAGAGGTGAAAGACCAGATTGTCGACCTTCTTGGCTGCAACCGCGACGAGATACTCTCGGTAAGCGCTAAGATGGGACTTGGCATCGAAGAGTTGCTGCATGAAATCGTTACCCGCATCCCGTCGCCAACAGGCGACCCCGATGCCCCCCTGCAGGCCCTGATATTTGATTCCCATTACAATACATTCCGCGGCGTGGTTGCTTACTTCCGAGTTTACAGCGGATCGATCCACAAGGGCGACCATGTGAAATTTGTTAACGCCGGCAGCGACTACTATGCCGATGAGGTAGGCATCCTGCGGTTGAAACAGGAGCCCCGTGAAGGCGTCTACACCGGCGATGTGGGTTATATCATATCCGGCATCAAGGTAAGCAAGGAGGTGCAGATGGGCGATACCATTACCCATGCCGACAGGCCTTGCGAGGTTGCGATAGAAGGGTTCCGCCCGGTGAAGCCGATGGTTTTTGCCGGCATCTACCCCACCGATGCCGATGATTACGAAGTACTCCGCGACTCACTCGAAAAACTCAGGCTCAACGATGCATCCCTCTCTTTTGAACCGGAAGCCTCCGCCGCTCTTGGCTTCGGTTTCCGATGCGGATTCCTCGGACTGCTGCATATGGAGATCATCCAGGAACGCCTCGACCGCGAATTCGACATGGACGTTATCACCACCGTGCCCAACGTCTCGTACAAAGTTTACACCACCAAAGGCGAAATGCTCGATGTTTACAATCCGTCGGGCCTGCCTGAGTCGAACTACATCGATAAAATTGAAGAGCCTTGTATCACGGCCAATATAATCACCAAATCGGAATATATCGGCCCCATCATGACACTCTGCGTCGGCAAGCGGGGCGTGCTTAAAAACCAGGTCTATCTTACCACCGACCGCATTGAACTTACGGTTGACCTTCCGCTGGGTGAAATCGTCTTCGACTTTTACGACCGGCTGAAAAGCATCTCCAAAGGATATGCCTCCTTCGACTACTACCCGTCGGGATGGCAGACTGCCGACCTGGTGAAGCTCGACATTTTGCTCAACGGCGACGTTGTGGATGCCCTGTCATCACTCATCACCCGCAACAATGCCTACGATTTCGGCCGTCGCTTTTGTGAAAAACTCAAGGAGTACATCCCCCGCCAGCAGTACGATGTGGCCATCCAGGCAGCCATCGGAGCCAAGATCATCTCACGCGAAACCGTAAAAGCCCTGCGAAAGGATGTTACGGCAAAATGTTACGGGGGCGACATCACCCGAAAACGCAAACTTCTCGAAAAACAGAAAAAAGGCAAGAAACGGATGCGCCAGATCGGCAACGTGGAGGTTCCGCAGAAGGCCTTCCTCGCTGTGCTGAAACTGGATTCCTAAATTATTTTTTATTCTGTAACATTTCCTTTTTTTGCTCGTCTTATCCGGCATTAAACACGAACCTAAAATCCAAGATTATATGAAAACAATTTCCAGAGTAACATTCCTGGTACTGATGCTTTTTGTATTTACTGGCGTTGTCAATGCCCAGCACGAACATAAAATGAAGTGCCCGATGCAGAAGCACTGCAGCCATGATTCCGACAGCACCGAAAGCACCGGCTGCGATCATGATTTCTTCTGCATGCCCGATTTCAACTCAAACGATTTTCCCTTCACCAAGAATAAAAAGAAGTTCAACGGCCATTGGGCCGGAGTTGAACTCGGGATAAACGGTTATGTAACCCCCGACTTTGATATGAACTTCTATCCGCAGTATCCGTATATGACTATGAATACGGCCCGCTCGCTGGTTGTGAACCTGAACCCGTTTGAGCTTAATGTCAACCTCTACAAAAACCACATCGGGTTTACCACAGGTCTCGGTTTCCAGCTCAGCAACTATTACTTTACCGATACGTACGTAATGCTGAAGGATTCAACCTCGCTGGTTGCCTACAAATCTCTTGATCAGCTTGGAAATACTGCCGGCATGAGGGTGAATAAAATGTTTGTATCCTACATTAACCTGCCCCTGCTTTTCGAATACCAGACCAATGCCCGCCAGCGGCTCAGCAGTTTCCATGCCACCCTCGGCGTGATCTTGGGGGTGAGGATCGGCTCCTATACAAAACAGAGTTATGAGAGCATTAACCAGACATACAGCCTTGTCGACGATAACGGCAATAAAATAGCCAGCTATTATGTCGACAAAACTGAGGTCCGCACCCGCGGCGCTTACCACCTTGCCCCGTTCAAACTCGATGCCGCCTTCCGCGTCGGCTGGTCACACCTGAACCTTTTTGCTACCTATTCGCTTACTCAGATGTTTCAGAAAAACCAGGGACCGGAACTCTACCCCTGGACTGTAGGGATCACCCTTTTGGGCTGGTAGAACGGTTGCGGGATGCGGGATGTGAGATGTGGGATGAAGGATGACGCATGGTGGCCGGAGTGGTGGTGCAATAGCAACCTTGGCTGGGGCACACAAAGCATGTGTACTAATGCAACCTAAAAACGTGCCCCAGGCGCAGTTGCGATGCATCACCATGAAGGCCACCAGAGGCAGACGTAGGAAGGAAGGATGTGGGATGCGGGATGAATTGCATTGCTGCATTATTTCGAAAAGAAGCGTTCTTCGAAGCTGATGAGGTATAGTTTTTTGGTTGCCCGGGTAACGGCGGTATAGAGCCAGCGTAGAAATTCAACATTCAGCATTTTATCATTGAGGTAACCCTGGTCGATGAATACCGTATCCCATTGTCCGCCCTGGGTTTTATGACAGGTGAGTGCATACGCGAATTTAACCTGGAGTGCATTGAAACAGGGGTTGGTTTTAACCTTTTCCATTCGTTCGCGTTTGCGCGTTACGTCGCTGTAATCCTCCAGAACTGACTGGTACAGCCGGTTGTTCTCGGATTGCGGCAGGGCAGCCGATTCCGACATGAGGGTATCGAGAATGATCTTCACATCCAGCTCCTTTTCATCGGGATAATCGATAAACCTGATGGTGACGTCAGCAAAACGAAATCCATACATCTCCTCGATCTTCCGGATGCGGACAAGTTCAATGATGTCGCCATTGGCAATAAACCCGGCGGTGGATTCCTCCGGAAGCCAGAAATAGTTGTTCTTTACAACCATGAGGTAATCGCCGGTGGATATCTCTTCCTCAAGAAAGAGTATCCTCCGGCGGATCTCCCGGTTATAGATATTGGCACGCTTGTTCGACCGGCATATAACGGCATTGTTTTCCCGCTCCCTGCCCGAATAGGCGCTGTTGAGCGCCTCCTCGAGGTCGCTGCCGCTGAGTCGCTGTATATCGGGAAACCCCGTCACGGAAAACATCGGAAAGGTGAGCTTTTGCTCCTGTACCTGCTGGCGGATTGCGGTTGCATTGACCAGGATGCCCGATTCGCTGGCCTGCCTCACCACCTGAGTCAGTTCGACCGAATCGATGCTGAGGTGGTAGGCATTTTTTAAAAAATCGATATCCAGCGCAGGACTCCGGTCGAGACCCACCGGCGGAAGCTGGGCTGCATCCCCGATAAAAAGCATCCGGCAGTTCTCTCCGCTGTAAACAAACTGAAACAGGTCATCAAGGAGGTTCCGTGCCGAGAATAGCGCTCCTTCCGCCGACATGGCATGCTGGATCATCGAGGCCTCATCCACAATAAAAAGGGTATGCTTGTGGTAATTGGTCTGCATCTTCAGGTTTATCAGACCATCCTTATTGGTATGGGCAAGGTAGATCTTCCGGTGAATGGTGTTGGCCTGACGTTTTGTGTAATTGGCCAGCACCTTCGCCGCCCTCCCGGTTGGCGCCAGCAGGACCGTCTTCTTGCCGATCAGCGGCAGCACCTCCACCAGCGACTGAACCACCGTGGTTTTTCCCGTGCCCGCGTAACCCCTGAGTATGAACAGAGCATTGGCCTGCCTCCAGCCCAGGGTGAGGTAAACAGCCAGTTCACCAAGCAGCTTTGCCTGGTCCTCGGTGGGTTCATACGGGAAATTCTTACGGAGGAGGTCAATGACCCTCACAACATCCATGACGAACGGTACCTTTCTTAACTACTAACTCTTCACTCTTAACTCTTCACTCTTAACTGGTCATTCGTAGCGAAGCGATTCGATCGGGTCGAGGTTGGCGGCTTTCCTGGCCGGAATGATACCGCTCAGAAGGGCCACGCCAAGGCAAAGAAACACACCCATCACGATCCAGACCCAGGGCACGATAAAGGCACTCCCGATGGCGAGCGACATGACATTGCCCACCAGGATCCCCAGGAAAATACCCAGCAGTCCGCCAATCTGGCCAATCACAACAGCCTCGACCAGGAACTGGTTCCGGATGATCTGCTTGGTGGCCCCGATGGCTTTCCTGATCCCGATCTCCCGGGTGCGCTCGGTTACAGAAACCAGCATGATGTTCATCAGGCCGATGGCGGCCCCGAGCAGGGTGATAATACCGATAAGTGTCGCTGCCATGCTCACATATTTTATATTCTCTATAAGCATCTTGGCTACGTTGTCGCTCTTTGTAATTTCAAAGGTGTCATTGATACCAATCGGAACCTTGCGGATGTTCCGGAGTTCGGCGGTGGCCTCCCCAACGGCCGCATCAACGAGTTCAGGGCGCTGGGCCATCACATTGATATTAAACGACATGTTTGGCCGGGGGAAACTCGTGCGGACATTGTTCAGCGGAATAAAACAACTCCGGTCGCCGCTGAACCCCATGCTCGAACCCTTGGATTTCAGCACGCCGATCACCTTATACTTACCAGGACCGATGGATATCACCTTGTTGAGCGGATCCTCCTTTTTCTTGAACAGGTTGCTGACCAGTTCGGCACCGATGACCACGACGCTGGAACCTGAGAATACTTCATGCGGGGTGAACGTCCGCCCCTTTTCAATCTCATCGCCGGAGGTGATCAGATAACTTTCGTCGGTACCGATCACCCTAACATTAGGGTTCGTCTTATTCAGGTCATATTTCAACGTTGCAGTGCCCGTGGCAAAGGTAAAAACCGCGGTATGGGCCGGAAATGTATACCTCGATTTAAACTCCATCGCCTGTGAAAAAGTGATGGGCTCATACCTTTTTTGCTTGTTCTGCTGTCCGCCTATGTGGATATTCATCGAACGGTTGCGGATGGTGAAGGTATTGGACCCCATCATGGTGAAATTCTGGGTAAGGTAATACTTGATGGAATCGGTGGCTGTCAGGATCCCGACCAGGGCCATGATCCCGAAGGCTATAATCATGATGGTGAGGATGGTGCGCAGCAGGTGGCTCTTTATCGAATCGAGGGAGATGCGTATATTTTCAAGTACAAGTGCATTCTTCATGGCAGTGCGTTTAGTGTTTTTTTCCGTAGGCCAGATCGCCTGCATCGCCCAATCCGGGAACAATGTAGCTCTGGGCTGTGAGTTCTTCATCAACCACCCCAACCCACAGGGTCGCGTTGGAGAGGGAGACATGTTTTTTTACATAATCAAGGCCTTCACTGCAGGCAACTATGCTTACAATATGAACATGCTTTGGCTTTCCTTTGGCCATAAGCTCCTTGTATGAAAGCACCATCGATGAACCCGAAGCAAGCATGGTATCACAAAGGATCACCACCTTGCCGTCAATCTCGGGAACGGAGGCATACTCCATGTTTACCGCGAAACTTCCATCCTTGTGATGCAGTCGGTAAGCCGAGATGAAAGCATTTTCCGATTTGTCGAATACATTCAGGAAACCAGTATGAACAGGCAACCCGGCACGCAGGATCGTAGCCAGCACCGGGTAGGAAACCAGCATGGGAACATTGGCAATGCCCAGCGACGTGACGACCTCCCGTGTTTCATAGTCTAGCGTTTTGCTGATCTCAACCGCAAAAATTTCGCCCAGCCGCTCGAGATTCCGGCGGAACCGCTGACTGTCTTTCTGTATCTCGGAATCCCTGATCTCAGCAAGGTACTGGTTCAGGATTGAATGTGTGTTGGACAAAACGTTTACCATGGCTTTATTGTTTAATTCTGACGCTATTACAAATGTAGCGAAATTTCACAATCGTCGCATCCTGCGTGCAAAATAAAGACCCGTCGCAATAACCGCGGGCAGCCGGCTGATGCGCACCATCGGATAGGGAATCGCCGCCGCCCCGAAACTTTTGTAAAACCTTCCGAGACTGGGATCATTGCCTCCTTCGAAATCGAGTGTGACAGCCTGACCGGCGTTTTCCTTGATAAAATGGTCGATCAGCAGGAACATCGCCCCGTTCTCCCTCGCACCTGGCCCCGAGGCCGCAAAAAGGTAATAAAGACGCGAATCATCCCTCAGGAAAAAGGCAGCCGCCGAAAGGTGCCCGCTGTTATCAAATGCCCCCAGGATATGGCCACGGTTCGCATGCTGACAGTTAATAACCAGCTTGCGGATGGTCTCGTAATCATGAAATTTCAGAACTCCCTCTTTACGGCCATAATTTTCACTGAACAGGGTAATGAGTTCGTCGGCCTCCAGCTTCCTGCCGATGGTCACATCCTTTTCACAGGCCTTTTTAAGGTTCCTCCTGGTGTTTTGGGCATAGTTGTTATACAGCTGCCCGTGCGACAGAATAAGGTCCAGCTCATGATTCACCCGCGGAATAACCTCCGCTTCTAGCGGGTTGACCTTGTTCATCGAATTAAGGTGAATTTCGATAAAACGGAAATGAGCCGGCACTGCAGCCAGAAACGCCGTAACGAGTGATTCACTCAGCAGTTCTCTCGAAAAAAGACCAAGCTGCTGGGCAAAAAAAGGCTGGTAAAGATAACCGATGCCCCATTTGCGGCGGAGTGTAAGCGGAAACAGGCAGGCATAATCATCACCTACCAGGGCATCCCATCCCGGACAAACGATATCGAGGTACCACGAAAAGGCATAAACCCGCCGGTTCACCGATTGCGCGATACACTCATCCCAGCGGGATTTATCAATCTCCTTATGTTTCAGGTATCGGATCATAATGCTAAACAGCTGCGAGGCGCAGCATCTCTTCGTAAACTACTCTCCATCCCTTCCATCTTCCGGTATCGCCGAGACTTTCGTTGTGCCATAAACTCACAAACTCACCATTTACCGATTTTATTTTATCCACCATTCCGGCGATGGCCTCAAGACTGGATTCCCTGCTTAGACGGAGATGGTCCTTTAACGTTACATCCATGATTGAAACCGGGTGGATGGTGAGGCCGGTCTCGTCATTTTTAGCGAGGTCGAAAAAATGATAAGGGATGGCAATACCGGCTCGAAATCCCAGGTGGGAGGAATAACCCATCGAATAATCATGAAGGATACCGATCTGCATAAGAGTGCGGTATGTCTTTGGCAGCGAGATTTTCAGGAAATGCTGACGGCTGATTGTCACATCCCGGTCGAGGAGGTCGCACAGGCCGTTGTATTCAGCTTCAAGTTTCAGGTAGTGCTTGTTTGATGAAAGGGATGGATGAATTCCCACCCCATTGAAGGAATCGAGCTCCTTCAGCAGTGCGCGGGCGGCCCGGCCTGAAGTTGAAATTTTGTTGTCGTCGCCTCCGTAATCGGCAAAGAGATAAAACCAGAGGGGATCCGGCGAGGCGGGTTGATGAACCCCGCGGATATACGTGTAAGTGTCGTAAGGATCGTGCGCACCTCCCAGCAAAACCCGGGTTCTGTTCAATGCATCGAAGACATGACCATGCAGGAGCGACCTTCCCATTCCCGCGATTGTACGCAGCAATGGCCTGTGCCGGTAAGCATAAGCATGATCAATGTCGATGGTGGGAACAAACCTGTATGCGGGGCGCTTCAACACCAGTCCGGGAAACTGCCGCTGGAGGAGACTGCCCAGCGCCTCTGCCCATCTGTGAACCACCGGCTCTTCAAGAAATCCGCCGGTGAAGGCAATGCTCTCCTTCACCTGGAAACGGCCGTATTTGTCCTTCTTGTGACTATGGTACTCCTCGTACCGGCTCACCATGTAAAAGGCACAGGCGAAGGGATCGAAAGGAAGCGCCGAACGCGGGTCGGCCGACTGAAAGAGCACCGGAATACCATTCACCCGGGTGGTCCTGAGTTCATGAGGATAAAGAACATTCTCAAACAGTAGTCCGGAGGCCTCTATGAACAACTCTCCATCAAGCGGCTCACGGGCGTAAGTAAATTTCGGTCCGCCGTGACCGGCGTAATCCTCCGGTGAATTCGTAATTTCGAATTCCACCCCGAGCAACTCCCTGAGCAGAAGGGAAGCGCTGTAACGGAGCCGGGAGGTAATTGTAGAGGTGAGGATCAGCAGCATGAACGGCGGGGTCGGACGCAGCAGCCAAATTACGTAAAAAACAAAAACTTTCGTACTTTTGAGAGATATTTTTGGAATAAGAACCGGAGCCGTTTATGGAGAATTTTATTGTATCTGCGAGAAAGTACCGTCCTCAGACATTCGATACGGTGGTGGGACAGAAATCCATCACCAACACCCTTAAGAATGCCATCAAAAACAACCAGCTCGCCCAGGCATTTCTCTTCTGCGGACCGCGCGGCGTCGGAAAGACAACCTGTGCCCGGATCCTTGCCAAGACAATCAACTGCGAGAACCTCTCCCCTGCCATCGAAGCCTGCGACAAATGCCCTTCCTGCATCTCATTCAACGAAAATGCATCGTTCAACATATATGAACTCGACGGCGCATCCAACAATTCGGTCGACGACATCCGTACGCTAGTCGACCAGGTGAGGATACCTCCGCAGATGGGCCTGTACAAGGTCTATATCATCGATGAAGTCCACATGCTGTCGGCCTCGGCTTTCAATGCCTTCCTCAAAACACTTGAGGAACCTCCGGCCTATGCGAAGTTCATCCTGGCCACCACCGAAAAACACAAGATCATACCCACCATCCTTTCGCGTTGCCAGATATTTGATTTCCGGCGCATCACTGTTGACGATATCGCCGGACACCTGCAGTTCGTCGCGGGGAAAGAGAACATTTCGGCCGAGGAGAATGCGTTGCACATCATCGCCCAGAAAGCCGATGGTGCTATGCGCGATGCCCTGTCGATCTTCGACCAGCTGGTAAGTTTTGCCGGCGACAGTCTCACCTACGAAACCGTGCTCGAAAACCTGAATGTACTCGATTACGAATACTTCTTCAGCATCACAGGCCAGATTTTATCGGGCGATATAACCAATACCCTGCTAACCATCAATGAGATCATCGAGAAAGGGTTCGACGGACAACATTTTCTCATCGGCTTCGGCGAGCACCTTCGCAACCTTCTGGTATGCAAAGATCCGGCTACAGCCCGACTCCTGGAAACCGCCCCTTCGATCCGCAGCCGGTATGTGGAGCAGGCTGCCTCCTACCCGTCGGGTGGGTTGCTTAAGATGCTCGATATCGGCAACAAATGCGACCTCAACTACAAGATAAGCAACAACAAACGGCTTCACCTGGAGATTGCCCTGATGCAGATGTGTGAGCTGGCGGACGGGCGGACGGGAGGACAGGCGGACGGGCGGACGGGCGGAC
>CAYHCQ010000025.1:0-28593 GCA_964355115.1 uncultured Prolixibacteraceae bacterium
ATCATGATATCGACAAGGGCATTACCCATTCCAAGAATTTTCTTCATTACAGGATCGGTTTTTAAGGCGGCAAAGTTAAGAAATATACCTGCTCACCGGATAAAAGAGAGAAACCGGGTGTGCGCCTTGTCCCATTCATTCGATTTAACAGGCTGATATTCCCTGGTTTTGAACGAGTGCACAACAACACTGCGGATGTCTTCGAGTGAATTCAGATAACCGGCAGTCCTGGCCTGGCAAAGGATATTGCCAATGGTCGTGGTTTCGCCGGGACCGGCAATCACCTGTACGGAACAGGCATTGGCAATAAACTGACAGAATACCTCATTTTCACATCCGGCGCCGGTTATATGTATCCGGTGAATCTCCCTGCTGGCTACTTTTCTCAACAGATCGATAGCAATCCTGTACTTCATGGCAAGGCTTTCGAGAATTGTTCTCACTATCTGTGCATGCGTTTGCGGAATATCCTGTCCTGAGTTCATGCAGAACCCCCTGATTGCATCCGGCATTGAGGGTGGATTGAAGAATGAATAGTGATCGGGGTCGATAAAAGTAACAAATGCAGGAGCATCAATATACATAGCGGTGACCATTTCAGCCGATACCGCCGAATTTTCATACCACTGTTTCCTGCATTCTTCAAGAAGGCCCAACCCCGATAACTTTTTCATACAGAGGTTGGTTCCCTCCACCCCGCCTTCATTGGTGAAATTATCCTCCATCGCAGGTATTGTCAGAACTGGCAGGTTCGTCTCGATCCCGATGTGCGATACTGAATCTGATAGTATGAAAGCCCAATCGCTTCCATCTGCCGGGATTGCTGCCACTGCGGAGGCTTTATCATGCGATCCGACACCAACAACAGGAATCTCCCCAAGACCGGTCTTTGCAGCCATGGCTGGCTTCAGTGGTCCAACAACAGCGCAGGGCCTGAAGATTTTTGGCATGCAGTTTCGCGCCTCTCTTTTTGCCTTGAGGGGCACGCTGCCGTGTGGGATGTCGCCAGGCAGCCATACCAGGTCGACCAGGGGCATGCACCACGTTTGAGTTTCGCGATGTAGCATCTGGGAGGTTGTGGAAATAGTAAATTCGGTCTGAACCTTCCCTGTCAAATAGTAATTTAGAAGGTCCGGTATAAACAGGAGTCTGATTGTGCGGTTAAAATCATCTCTGCGCTGCTTACTGTGAGCAAAAAGCTGAAAAAGGGTGGTCACCGGATCCGACTGAACCCCGGTATAGCGGAATATTGTTGCTGAGGGAATCTGTTTGAATACCTCCTCCATCTTCCCGACTGTGCGGGCATCGCGGTGGCTGTAAGGCGAACCGATTACCTCTCCGGCTGCATCCAGCAATCCATAATCGGAACCCCAGGCGGTTACCGCGAGCGATTCGGCCGTATCGTTGAACATCATCAATCCATGAACCACCTCGGCGAATATCAAAGGAAGGTCCCAGTGATGCTCTCCCTGTAACCTCAGTGTGCGGTTTTGAAAACGATGAATTTCATGCAGAATCAGGATTCCGCTTTCAAGTGTACCTGATGTAATCCTGCCTGTTTCTGTTCCCAGGTCAACAGCAATGAATGTGTGTTTGCTCATGGAAATGAGAGGTATTGGTGATTGAGGACACTAAATTACACATTATAGCTCAACAGGGTACAAAAAGCAGGAAAAAGGTGACGGTTGCTTATTCACTTGATAATAAGTGTAACCATATGTGCATGAGCCACGTACAAAACATCAAATGCACCACCATGAAAACGCTCTATTATTTAACCCTGGTTCTCTTGTTCTCATTCTCAGCCTCTTTCGCGATTGCAGCTGAAGATGACTGTCCCTGCCGTAAAAAGGTAATCAAAGTTATTCCCAAGCCGGTGAAGGTAAAACCTGTCCCGGTGAAAAAATACGACAGGTACGAATTATACCCCGGCGGCATCAACCCTCCCCCGCCTTTGGCCGATTGCCCGAACCAGCGTTCCGTTCATCAGCGCGACGACATGCGTGTTAAGATTCTCCCAAATCCGACCATGGAGATTCTCAATCTTGTTTATACCATAGAAGAGACCGCCCCTGTTAAAATCGAGTTGCTTGCATGCGACGGACGTCTCATCGAAACACTTATGCACAAAACAATGCGTGGGGGAACCAACCACAGCTCCTTTAACATCCTTGGCAAAGTAAGACCGGGCGCTGCATATGTCAGGTTCTCCTCAGGTATCATCACAAAGGTCGAAAAGATCATGATCCTCTAATTCTGCTTTCCTGAAAGAAAATTATTTCCGATTTTTGTAATATTATTGTCAGATTATCGTATTTATTGATTCTAAATTAAATACGTATGTCTGTCAGGCGCTTTTTTTTTATCATGGTCTTCTTCCTGCCGTCCATGATTGGATGCTCACAAACGCAGAAACAGACTGCCGAGAAAAACCAGAAGAATATGAATTACAGGGAACTGACTCCGGAAGAGGAGTAAGTGATCGTGAACAAAGGGACAGAGCGTCCCTTTTCCGGCAAATATGAAAAGTTTGAAGAAAAGGGAACTTACGTCTGTAAGCGCTGTGTAACCCCGCTCTACCGTTCCGACAGTAAATTTGATGCCCAATGCGGCTGGCCGGCCTTCGACGATGAGATTCCGGGCGCAGTAAAAAGGATCCCCGATGCAGATGGATCACGTACTGAGATAGTGTGTGAAAAATGCGGGGCTCACCTGGGCCATGTATTCAAAGGAGAGGGTTTTACGCCGAAAAATACCCGTCATTGCGTTAACTCCGTCTCTCTCGACTTTGTTCCTGGCGATTCAAGCCCTGCAACCGATACCGCGCTGTTTGCCGGGGGGTGTTTCTGGGGTGTGGAATATTACATGATGAAAACCAAAGGGGTGATTTCAACGGAGGTTGGCTATACCGGTGGCCATAAGGCCAATCCGGGCTACAAAGAGGTGTGTGCAGGCACTACCGGCCACTATGAGGCCATCGAGGTGGTATTTGATCCCTCCCAGACCTCCTTCGAGACAGTTGCCCGCCTTTTTTTCGAGATCCACGACCCGACCCAGTGGAACCGCCAGGGGCCCGACCAGGGGGAACAGTACCGGTCGGCCGTGTTTTATAAAAACGAGGTGCAGAAGACAATTACCGAAAAACTAATTTCGGAACTGAAAAGCAAGGGGTTCAAAGTGGTTACCGAAGTAAAACCGGCAACCATCTTCTGGAAAGCTGAAGACTACCACCAGGAGTATTATGAACACAAAGGGAGTGAACCCTACTGTCACGGATATGTTAAACGGTTTTAATGAAGACCCGGCAATTATCCTCATGGAACCTACGGCTCCTTTCTGAACTGTGGCTCTTTATGATGATCATGGTTGTTTTCCAGGTAATCTGGGAATCGAATGAGGCTGCGATCTCATCCTTGCCTGTGCTGGTATCGATCAGTGATGTTACCGGCGATCTGCTGCTCAGGGTCACACCGGTAATACTGAATCCTCTGCTTCGCATCGACATTGTTCGTGAAGCCAACAGCCTTGTACTTCCCGACGGATTTTACGTCAGTTACTGGTTCTCTTTCTCAGGCCTGAAGCAGATTCTGCTTGTAATCCTCCTTTTCCTGATCATCCCGGGGCCAATGATCCGCAAATTCTGGTTCATCCCCCTGAACATTCTCCTGATATTAATAATGGTTTTCTTCAGGTTCATCATCCTTACATTACACTGCACAATATACCCTGAACATTACCATCTCCTGCAGGATATATTATTCGGCCCGATGTTCTATTTTGAAATCATGATGATGTGGATCATCTGGATTGTTTACGTTGCCAGGATCACATCCCTGAATTTCAGGTATCCGGTAATATCCGGCAAGAACAAGTAAAAGATTCAGGGTGTACGTTCGGCAAGAAACTTGTCAACCTTTTCACGGTCCATCTCTTCGATCCGTTCAAAGTTATTCCAACGGAAATTCTTTCGCCGGCCATTCGTATCCCATGAATAGACGTTGAGAAACATCTTTCCGAAGCTAACATGCCCGGTATCGTAATATTTTGCATAGGCCACCTGTTCTCCTGTCTTGATGTCGTTCCCGATAAAGGAGAATTTCATGTGGAGCAGCGTTTTGTTCACCAGCGAATCGCGAATAGAATCACGCAGCTGCCAGTTGGCGGGTTCATCCAGGTCAATGTCATAATAGAGGATTTTCTCCAGGTCAGCCAGCTCCTCCTCCGATCGGTATACCCGGATACGGGTATTGTTTTCGATGGTCCAGGCTTCGAATTTACTCTTCAGGTCGATGATGTCGCGCCCTTTGTTTCCAAGTCGTATCGACAGGAAATAGCGGTGTTTGCGGAACCTGATATAGACCCGCTCCGTTGTGAAGATATCATAAGGGCGTTTGATGACAAAATAGACCAGAAATCCCGAAAAAATGGAGGTAAAAAAAAGCGAAAGGGTCGACTGCACCATCACGATCTGCCGGCCCAGGTCGGTCGTCGGGTGAATATCGCCAAAGCCGATGGTATGAAACGATACGATGCTGAAATAGATCGCCTTTTCAAAGTCAACCTTTTCGGTTACCTGTATTGAATAGTGCGTAAGTCCGATGCTTCCGGATGCATAATAGAGTCCTGCAAATCCAAGTATCAAAATAAGATATACGACCAGGGAAATAAGAATAAATAATAGCAACTCCCTTGTCTTAAGTCGGAAATTCATGCCGGTTTACATTTTTTGTAAAGTTAGAAAAATCATGGATTTCTAAAAAAGCCTATATTTGAAAGAAAATTCAAGTACTCCTTCTCAACCGAAAAAAAATGAAAAGAAGGCATCTTCTGCTCTGTGTTCTTACCAGCATCCTCTTTCTCCAGCATGGAGCCAATAGCCAGACCCTGGAACTGAGGGAGTTGTGCAACATTGGCTTCCAGACCAATTACACCTCCATCGCCGACCGCAACAAGGAAGACCTTTTTCCCAAAGGGAATACACTTGGGTTTGTTCACTTTTACCGGGGACTGGCACTGCTGAGGCAACGTGCCTATCATGAGTCCATTCCGGATTTCAAGAGCGCACTCAACGACACAACCGTTAACCGGTCGCTGTGTAACCTCTATCTCGGCATCGCTTTCATGCAGCTGAACATGCCCGACAGCATTCTTACCATGTACAGCAAGGCCATGAAAGTTCCGGTCGCCGAACTGAAAAAGCCCGAATACTGGGACAATGCAGATTATATCCAGGAAAATACCTTTGCCGCATACCTGTTGGGTACCGACAACGCCCTCCACCATCCGCTCGACACGCTGCTCATCGAAGCCCAGTTTACTTACGCCACCAGGGATCCAAAATTCTATGATGCCTTCTACAATTTCGGAACCTACCAGAACAACATGCACCGTTTCAGCAATTCAATCAACATGTATCTGAAGGCACGTGAACTGGATCAGAAAGACGACAGCGTTCTTCTCCTATGCATGGGGTACCTTTACCGCCTGGTCGGTGATAATGAGCAATCGCTGAAGTCGTACGAGCTGCTGATCGGAAAGAAACCCACACTGGCTCCGGGTTATAACAACAAGGGCTGCACGGAGGCCTATATCGAAAAATACTCCAAAGCCATCGGTTCCCTGAACAAGGCAATTTCCAGGGACAACCGTCTATTTGAAGCATGGTACAACAGAGGGGTTATTTACCTCAGAATGGAAAAATTTGAGAAAGCAATTGAAGATCTTACATCCGCTATCCAGCTTCGGCCCGACCAGGGCAATGCCTATTACTTTCGCGGATTCGCAAAAAAGAACAAAGGCGACCTGGCCGGATCCGTGGCAGATTTTTCGCGGGCGTTGGACCTGAAAAAAAATAGCGAAATAGCGAGGTAGCGAAATAGCGAAACCTACATCACCTTGTCACCTTCTTACATTGTCATCTTCCAAATGATTACAGCGGTTTACATTTCCATGCTGTAAATCAGAAAATTATTGTACCTTTGCACCCCCAAAAAATCAACCTTATCATGCCATTAAACAAACTTAGAAATATCGGGATTGCGGCTCATATCGATGCCGGAAAAACCACAGTAACTGAGCGTATCCTGTTCTTTACCGGAACCAACCGTAAAATGGGTGAAGTCCACGACGGACAAGCCACCATGGACTTTATGAAGCAGGAGCAGGAGCGTGGTATAACCATTGCCTCGGCAGCCATCTCCTGTGCCTGGAAGGGACACCAGATCAACCTGATCGACACCCCAGGCCACGTCGATTTTACCGTTGAGGTAGAGCGGTCGCTCAGGGTCATCGACGGCATGGTTGCCGTTTTCTGCGCGGTCGGAGGTGTCGAGCCTCAGAGCGAAACCGTATGGAACCAGGCCGACCGCTACCGTGTACCCCGTTTTGCGTTTATAAACAAGATGGACCGGACCGGCGCCGACTTTCCTGCCGTTGTTTCCCAGATGAACAAGTACCTCGACGCCAATGCGGTTCCTTTCCAGTTGCCTATCGGCGCAGAAGAGCATTTCGAAGGCATTATCGACATTATATATAAGAAAGCTTACAGCTTCCGCGACCTGGAACAGGTTGAGGTCCCAATTCCTGAGGATTACAAACAAAAAACTGATGAAGCCCGTGCCTGGGCTGTTGAAAAGCTGGCAGAGTTCAACGATGAGGTGATGGAACTTTTCATGGAAGACAAGGAGGTTTCTCCCGAACTGATGAAGACCGCACTGCGCGATGCCACCCTTAAGCTGCTCATCACACCGGTATTCTGTGGCGCTGCCTACAAGAACAAGGGAGTTCAAATGCTGCTCGATTCAGTGGTTGATTACCTCCCCTCACCGATTGATGTTGGCGCTGTAACCGGCACCGACCTTGATAACCCCGAGAAACTGCACACCTGTCACCCTTCTCCTAAAGAGCCCTTTTCGGCTTTGGCATTCAAACTCATTCATGACCCTTTCGTAGGTCAGCAGACATTTACCCGTATTTTTTCCGGAACGCTGAAGAGCGGGATGCAGGTGTATAATGCCACCAAAGGCAAACACGAACGCGTAGGTCGTATTTTCCGTATCCATGCCAAAGACCGTGAAGAGATTTCGGAAGCCGGTCCCGGCGATATTGTTGCGCTGATTGGCATGAAGGTCACCAAGACCGGCGATACCCTGTGCAGCGATGAACACCGCCTGCTTCTCGAATCGATCCACATTCCGCCCAGTGTTATTGAGCTCAAGATCAACCCTGAGAAACGTGCCGACCAGACGAAACTTGGCGAAGCACTCCACAAACTGGCCATGGAAGACCCCTCCTTCAATGTACGTTTCGACGATGAAACCGAAGAGACAGTCATTTCCGGGATGGGCGAACTTCATCTTGAGATCATTGTCGACCGCCTGAAGCATGAATTTAAAGTAGATGCCATCGTGGGAGAACCCTCCGTGGCCTACCGTGAAACAATAACTTCGGAGGTTGAATCGAATTACAAACACTCCAAACAGACCGGTGGAAAGGGCCAGTTCGCCCATACGCTGATGCGCCTTGAACCCAATTCGGGAAATGGTTACGAATTTATCGAGAAGATCAAGGGCGGAAACATCCCGGCCGAATATATTCCCTCGGTGAACAAAGGTATCATGAAAACCCTCGAACGTGGCATCCTGGCCGGTTATCCTATCGTTGACGTGAAGGTTGTACTGCTCGACGGCAGTTTCCATCCGGTCGACAGCTCCGATATGGCCTTCCAGACCTGCGCCTCCATCGGCTTCAAACACGGGTTCATGAAAGCCGATCCTATCCTTCTCGAACCGATGATGAAAGTTGAAGTTAACACCCCCGACGAATACATCGGCGAAGTGGTTGGTAACCTCAACCGCCGTCGTGGCAAGATCGAGGCTATGCGCCGTTACCGTAAGGGATCACAGAAGGTGAATGCCTTTGTTCCCCTGATGGAGATGTTCGGTTATGCCACACAGCTCCGCAACATTTCCAGCGGACGTGCCAACTACTCGATGGAGTTCTACAAGTACACCCCGCTGCCCAAAACCCTGCAGGACGAGGTGATCAAGAAAGTAGAAGAGAAAAAGAAGGCCGACGCCAAGTAGACCGGATCATTCATTCCGGAGAGCTGGAATAATATCCTTTTTCAGAGCTTCCCTTGCGGGAAACCATATCCAGGCAATGCCCGAAATAAAGATCAGCGCCAGGATTGCTGTAACCCAGACATAGGGAAACTGATCCCCGGGTGCCAGGAAACCGGGTAACAGCACCGCCAGTGCAGCAGCCAAACCTGAAAAGATCCCCGACAGGAGTATCACTAAATATTCGCCTGTTATCCGGCGAAGAATCCTCCTCCCGGGATGTCCAAGCGCCCTCAGCAAGGCAAATTCGTACTGCCGCTCCTGGATGTTGCGCCAGAGAATGATCCCCAGTCCTATGGTGCCAATGATCATCCCCAGTGCGCCAAGCATCATAAACACACTGAGATAGGTGTTTTCCACCGCATTGAAAGAGGCCAGCTTGGCGGTTGCAGGTAACGCCATCATCCCATAGTCGCGGAAAAGTGCCTCCATCCTGGCTGAAATGGCAGCCATCCGCTCTTCCGGTCCGTCGATGAGCATCAGGCGGGCTCCCGAAACTGATGGGTACAAGCTCCGGAACCGGCTGTCGGCTATCAGGATGTTTCCCTGGAACAGAGAGTTTTTGAGTCCGCCTGACAGTCTTATCAGAACCTTGTTTCCCTTTTCATCCATATAAAACAGGGTATCCCCGATTTTTTTCTGCAACCCCCAGGTAATTACCGTCATATCGGCAAAGGCATTGATAATGCCGGAATCGGTTTTCTGAGTAAGAACTTTCCATGGATGTGCGGGATCTGTTCCGGGACTGAACGCTGCGAACGAAAAGGCTCCCAGGGAGTCGAACAGGGCAGCAGGAACTGCCAGCAAGGGAGGATTGGAGACCCGGTTCAGGTTGAGACAACTGGCATCGTCGCCTTCAAGGCGCTGCAAAGGAATATAAGTAACCCCCCGAAGTGCGGGTTCGTCTTCCTGGGAGAAGCCATTTTTTCCGGCTGCTTTGTTCAGATCCTCCAACACCGGCAAGGTTGTTTCTGTCCATAGGAGAAAGCCACCTGTTCCCGATTTACGGCTGTTTTCGCCAGGAACAGATTTCTGGTTTGCGCCCGTAACAATGATGGCAAAAGTGCCCAGCGCAAGGAGTACAGCAGCAGCAATGTTACGCGGACGATGAAGGCCTGTTTTCACGTTACTCTTTGGCGCTCCCTTTACCAGCATGGCAACAGGCTGTTTTAGCTTCCGCCAAAGCACCATTATCATCACCAGAGAGGCGGTGATCAGTCCTGAAAACGCACCGGTCATGAGGGTTACCGGTTTTATGCAGGCCACCAGTGACGATGTTTGAACCGCATCGTACCACACTGTATTAAGCCCCGCAAGAAGTAACGTATTGCATGGAATTCCCAGCGCTGCACCTGCAATGCTTCCGGTAAATGCAACAAGCAATCCCTCTCCGATCAGCATCCGCGTGATTAGTTGCCGCCGGAAACCATTGGCTGAAAGCACTCCGGCTTCTGACATTCGTCCCGTAATTTGCATTGAGAAAAGCAGCGCCATAATGAGCAGCGCCGCGGCTATGATAAAAAAGCTGAGCCCGAGGAACAGCTGCCCGAAGTCTGTTGAGTGAATTGAAGCCTCTTTCCCTTCAGCGTAAACCGGCCGGAAAACCAGTCCGTTCTGTGCTGGAATAAGCTGGCGCATCATTTCATGAGTAAGCTGAGGCAGTGATTCTGAGGCAGCCTTAAAGCGAAAGGCAGTCAGCGTTCCGAAAGCATTGGCCCACAACTTCTTCCCGGTTTCCAGTGAGATAAATGCCTTGGGAGTTCCCCGGTAGTCATTCCAGTAGGCCTCATCCTTGTCGCGGATCTTCGACAGGTCTACGGGGGAGCCGGTCTCCCAATCGCGGCAGTTTCCGGCTTCCGACATCCCCGGAAAATCGGGCATTAACCTTTGCCCCGATGGAACAGCATCGACCGGGATGACCGATTTGACAAAAAATCTGGCGCTCTCCTCGCGCAGTGATCGCATGGGCCCCATCACCCAGTAGCTAAGCTTCACAAGGTCGCCCGGCACAGCCTTCAGGTCGTCGGCAAGCCACTGGTTTATCAGGATCTCCCTGGAACCCAGAACCTGTTTCAGAAGCCCCGAATCGGCCGCCGTCACAAACGAATAGGGTGTTGTTCGTTCTCCCGAATTGATGGAATTCACCATATAGGTGAGTACCGGCAGGGTGCCGGGGATGGAAGCCCGGATGGACTGAGATTGCTCGTCACTGAGAAAGATCCTGTCGGAGGTGATGTCGTACCAGCCGGCTTCCTCAAGCGCATTGATCTGCAGCCCGGCATCGGCCGGCTGCCAAACCTGGCTTATCAGACTGTCGAGGCTCACTGAGGTGATATTATCTCCTGCGTCAGCAGCAAGCAGCAACCCGTTTGCCATCCCGGCAAGTTGAAGCCGACTGGTAAGCTGGACCAGGTTGACAAACACATTAATCGGTGCGGACTGTTCTCTTTTCAGACTGAACCTCCCCAGCTCATCGTCCCCTGCTAAGGCTTTGATCCGCAACCTCAGCGCCACCGGTTCGGTTCGGTCGGGAACAAAGGGTGCATTGGGAGATGCTTTATCAACAGGCTGAACACGAAGCAGAATCTCATCGCCCTGCTTTACACCGAGGCGTTCTGCTGCATTCAGACTAAGGACTGCCTCATTCTTTTCAGGCGCCAAAGCAGGCTGATGCCAGAGTGCGGTGAAATCACTGTTGATACCGGTCACATCCACCCGATTGATCCGGGTGTTGTTCTCGTTGCTGATGGCGATGCCTTCTGTTCCAAGGATGGGAACAACCATCGTATTACTGCGACCGGCAATTTCGGTTGCCAGCTCCTGACGGAAGAGGCGTTCGCCGGGAATAACGGCAAAACGGATTTTTCCCAACCGCTGGTCTGTGATCCGGCTGAGGCTGTATCGCACCGAATCGCCAACAATAAGGGCGCCTGTCAGCACTGCCGTACTCACGATAACCCCTGTAAGTACTGCCAGGAATGACCTTCGGTAATACCAGAGGTTCCGTAATATCAGCCGCCTGAAGTTCATGTTACAGAACAAGTTTAAGTTTTCCTCCGCCCAGCCGGTAGGTTTTTTCCATCCTGGCCGCCAGTTCCGGTGAATGGGTCACAACCACCACCGATACCTGTTGTTCTTTTGTAAGGATGGAGAGTAGTTCTCCAAGCCTGGCAGCATTCTCTTCATCCAGCGAACCTGTAGGCTCATCCGCAAGGAGGAGTTTTGGCTGGTTGATCAATGCCCTCACCACTGCAGCACGCTGGCACTCTCCGGCAGAAAGCTGATACGGATGTTTTCCTGCATGGTCCTGGAGTCCGACCCGCTCAAGAAGTCCAAATGCCCGTTCCCTGGCTATCTGCATGGCTGGTTTATTCCTTTGTGGCAAAACAGGAAGCAGTACATTCTCGAGAAGGGTTATCTGTGGAAGCAGATGGTGCATCTGGAAAACGAAGCCGATGAACGAGTTGCGGATTCCTGCAAGAATATCATCGGCCAGTAAACCAATGTTCTTCCCATTGATGATGACCTCTCCGGATGTCGGTTTGTCAAGCGTTCCCAAAATGTTTAGCAGTGTACTCTTTCCCGATCCTGAAGGGCCTGTGATAGCAAGAGAATCGTTTGTTTTAATGGAGAACGAAATGTCATCGAGCACCGGGGGATGCAATCCTGGTAACTGCTTACGGGGATCCTTCCCCGGCAAGAGGTAATATTTTGTGATACTCCTTAGTTCTGCAACCATCTCTGTAAGATTACTGTTTCACCTTTTCATAAACCTCAACCATCTTCTTTGTCATCTCCCGGGAGCTGAATTGATGCTCAATCGCCTTTCGTCCAGCCTTCCCCATAGCCTCCAGGTGTTCCTGATCAGATAATACCCCCGCCAGTTTAAGGGCGAGACTCTCCGGGTTGTTGGGTTCATAGATTACACCACCTCCGGTTGCTTCGATAATTTCCGGGAAGGCCCCCAGAGCAGGCTGCACAAGCGGAATTCCCGATGCCAGCGCTTCAAGCTGGTAAAGCCCGAAGGCCTCTCCTTTGAGCACCGGTACCGAAATCAGGGAAACCGAACGGAAAAAGTCGCTGAGCACAACTTTATCGTAATTGTGAATTACCTCAATGTCATTTTCCAGGCCAACAGCTGCAAGCTTTGCAAGCTGTTCACGCAGAAAGGGCTTGTCGTCGGCTGTCATTCCCCCGGTAGCACGGAGTTTCAGACCGGCAAAGCGGGGATCCCTTTTTACCCGGATGAATGCATCCGTAAGAACCCCGAACCCGTTCTCCTCACAGATTCGCGAGAGATAACCAATCGCCTGGGGTTGCGACGCAGGCTTTTGAACTGCATACTGTTCCGGATCCACACCGATGTGAACAACATGCATCTTCTCGTCGGGTATCCTCATTCTCTTCTTCATCCGACCCGCATAGTAATCGCTTACTGCAATGAAGGCATCGGCATCGCGGGCCTTTTCAGCCATCAGATCCCATATTTTCTCACAGTAGGCCGGATCCATTGCATCTACCCACACATCTTCATCCTGCAGCGAAAAAACCACAGGCACACCAACCTCTTCCCTTATCCTCTTTGCCATTCCAAGCAGCAGGGCATTGGAGAAATGAACTACATCAGGTTTCAGCGTGTTTTTAAGGAACCCGGCAAGCGCCTGCAATTCATGGTTCTGGTGCCCCTCGCTTCCCAAAAGCATCGATTCGGTGAGCGCCTCCATCCCATGAGCCCGGGTCGAACCCGCCTTCATCGCGGCATATTTCAGCATGGGCCGGCTATTGAAAAGATGCTCGAGCCAGCCAGGCATATTTCGCAATAATGGGAACTGCCGCATGTAAATACCCACCGCTCCGTAAAAAACCGGGATCTCCTCCTGACTGCGATTGCCGTGCATGGTCAGCGGGAGATACATCGGAAGGGTTACGGCATCGTGCCCGGCCCGTCGCAGCGAGCCAACATAAGCACTGTCGCGCAGGCAGTTTCCGCAGTAAAATGTTCCGCCAAACCCGGGGACTATATTGACAATTTTCATAATGTTCTATTTTGGACCGAAAGCATAAAGGGTGCCGTCATCTGTACCGATCACAATCAATTGTGTGGTGACGGCCGGGGTGGTATAGATTGCGCTTCCGGTTTCATAAGTCCAGATCTCACCTCCGGTCATAACATCCAGAACATGCAGACGGCCATCACCCGATGCAACCACGACAAGATTTCCTGCCACCACCGGGGAAGCATCCACCTTTCCAAGCGCTTTATATTTCCACAGAAGTGTTCCCGTTCCTGAATCAAAGCAGTAGAGGTATTTATTCTGTGATCCGCTTATAACCTTTCCCTTCGCCATAGAAGGTGAAGCCAGGAACGGACCTCCCCCACCCGTTTTCCAAACGGTTTTCCGACTGCGGATATCGACGCAGAAAAACTCGCCGTCGTAGTTCCCGAAATAGGCTTTGTTCCCCGATATGGCTGCCGATGCAGGAATATAGGTGCCCACGTCGATCTGGCCAACGGTTTGGCCGTTCGCAGTATTTACCATATGCAGAAACCCGTCGCAGCCACCGAATATCGATATGCCTCCAAAAAGGGCAGGTGAGCTGTTTATGTAATTTCCCGATTCGTATTTCCACAACCCTTTTCCGGTTGCAGCATCAACACAATGAAGGTTGAAATCATAACTACCGGTCAGAATGCGGACTTGCTTTTTATCCGGCCCGGCAACCCAGTTCGGGGAACCTGAAATTTGTCCATCAGTTACGTATTTCCACCTCTGTTCACCCGTCGCAGCATCAACAGCAAAAAGCAACCCCTCCATCGATCCAACGAAAACGGTATTCTGCAAAAGAAGAGGGGACGCCTCAACCGAAGTCCCGGCTTTGAATTTCCATTTCAGCTGCCCTGTTGATGAAACAGCATAAAGAAATCCGTCATCACAGCCAAAATAAACCATGCCGTCACAAATCACGGGTGAGGATTTAATTGCATCCCCGGCACTGAAAGTCCACAGTAGTTTGTAAGGTGGCCTTACCAAGGCTGGTGAACTGCCCGAAAGCTGGGCATCGCCACGGAACTGCGGCCAGCAGGAGGCGCTTTTGGCCTGGGGAAATGCCTGGCTCACGATGAACAAAAACATCCATGCAAAAATCAAAAACTTTTTCAAATCCATTATTTTAGGTTCCCGTTCACCTTCATTCCCTCTTCCCTCTTAACTCATAACTTTGTACTCTTTTCCGCCAACGCCCCTGTCGGACAGGCCTCCACACAGGCCAGCGCAGTTTTCAGCAAGGCCTCTTTCATAGTCCCGCTGAATGGAACCGCGATCCTGACATCAAACCCTCTGCCAATATAGGCGAGACCGAGACCTTCTCCTTCGCGTTGCGTAATTTCAACACACAACCCGCACCGGATGCACTTTTCCGGTTCATACACAACAAGATCGTGATTAAATTCTTTCGTCAGCTGTTTCCTGGCCCCACCGGCAAATCTTTTCCTTTTGGCATGGTACTCATCTGCATAGATCCGCAGTTTGCAGGTAACCGGCTTACGGCAGTCGCAGTGCATACATCGCTGCGCCTCCAGGATGGCCTCAGCCGGTGTGAACCCGCCCGTATAACCTGCTGCTGGCTCCTTTCGTGGCCCCGGAATGCTCTCTTTCAGGTATTCTCCCAGCTCTTCCTGCCTCAAAGGTCCAAATGCCGAATTGAACCCCGGCGGAAGGCGTTTCGGTTTGTGGGTTTGCATGAAAATCTCAGCTTCCATCGCCGCCATCCTGCCCTGGGCGGCAGAACGAACAGCCATCTGCTGGTCGCGGACAATGCTGCCGCAGGCGAAAAGGCCTGCCCTGTTTGTGTCAAAAGTAAATTTGTTCTCGCTGCCGGAGGCGAGTATGACAGCATCGAAATTGCCGTAAATCTCCCTCTCAAACATCTCAGCAGTTACGTCAACACTCATTCGGAATTCGGCCCCCATCCTGCGAATGGTCTCTATTTCCGCATCCAGTGCCCCCCGGGGAAGTTTCTCTTCAGAGATGCTGTACCGCAGGGTTCCTCCCGGTTTTTCATTTTTATCGAAAAGAATGCATTCATGACCCGAACGTAAAATGTAAAATGCGGCTGAGAGTCCGGCCGGACCGGTACCGATGACAGCAACCTTTTTTCCGTTTCTCTCCTGACTGACTTCGAACCCTGAATTCCTCCGTTCTTCATCCTGCGCGGTAATCCTTTTGAGAAGGCATATCGCCACTGCCCCTTCCAGCGGTCTGCGCCGGCAGGCCTTTTCGCAGGGGGCAGAACAAATATATCCGAGAATCAAGGGTATGGCGATCTCCTCCCGAACAACCCTCAGGGCCTCATCAAACCGCCCTTCGGCGATCAGCCTGTTCATCAACGGGATGTTCATGCCGGCCGGACAAGAAAGCCGGCAGGGAGCTTCGCAATCTCCCACATGGTCGCTGAGCAGGAGTTCCAGGGCTTCACGGCGGGCCTCCGTCACTTCGGGTGAGTTGGTGATTATCAGCATCCCTTCCTGGGCGGGGTAAGCGCAGGAGGTAATCAGCCGGTTGCTGCCGGTATCTTTCACAAGGCAAATCATGCAGGAGGGATGGCAGTTGTGGCCTGGCCGATAGCACATCGACGGAATCGAGATACCCAGCATTTCCGCGGCCTGCATCAGGGTGGTGCCTTCCTCTGCTTCAACGGGGATATTATCGATCGTTAGTTTTATCATCTCATTGTATCTTGATTGCATCCACCGGGCAGATCTGCCTGCAGATATCGCATTTTATGCACCTCTCCTGATCGATAGAATGCAGCTCGTAAGGTTTGTAGGCAATCGCATCCGAAGGACAACGCTGGGCGCATTTTGTGCAGCCAATGCACTCCTCGTTCACAATATATTTTATTAATGGAACGCATTTCCCGGCCGGGCAATGGCCATGAAGATGCGCCTCATATTCTTCCCTGAAATAGTGCAACGTAGACAATACCGGGTTGGGAGCGGTTTTCCCGAGACCACAAAGGCTGCCGGCCTGGGTGCTTCTGGCCAGTTTTTCCAGATGAACCAGGTCATCGGCCATACCTGTTCCGCTGCGTATCTTTTCCATTATCTCCAGCATCCTCCTTGTACCTATGCGGCAGAAGGTACAGCGTCCACACGACTGACTCTGAGTAAATGAGAGGAAATAGTGGGCGATGTCGACCATGCAGTCGGTATCATCGAGAACGATCAGTCCTCCCGAACCCATCATAGCGCCGGCACCGGTAAGGGCTTCGTAATCGACCGGAAGGTCAGCTCTGGAAGCCGGCAGACAACCTCCCGATGGTCCGCCGATCTGCACTGCCTTGAATTTCCTTCCTCCGGAAATGCCTCCTCCGATCTCTTCAACAATGCGACGAATGGTAATACCCATGGGGATCTCAATCAGTCCTCCCCGGTTCACCTTTCCGGCCAGGGCGAACACTTTCGTTCCCTTGCTCCCGGCTGTGCCTGTCGCGGAAAATTTATCTGCCCCGTTGCGGATGATCCACGGAACCAGCGAAAAGGTCTCCACATTGTTAATTAGGGTTGGTTTGCTGTTCAACCCTTTTATTGCCGGATACGGCGGACGCATGGCAGGTTGTCCGCGACGCCCCTCCACTGAAGCGATCAAAGCCGTCTCTTCGCCGCAAACGAAAGCACCCGCTCCTTCAAAGATGCGGATATCAAATGAAAATTCTGTCCCACTTGCAGAGGATCCAATTATTCCCTCATCACGACAAACTCCGATTGCATCATTGATCCGCTTTACAGCCAGCGGATATTCGGCCCGGATGTAAAAAATTCCGTGTGTTGCTCCCACAGAGTATGCAGCAATCAGCATCCCTTCAATCACCCGGAAGGGGTAGGATTCAAGCAACATACGGTCCATAAAGGCGCCCGGGTCACCCTCATCGCCATTGCAGATAATGTACTTTTCAGTCGCCGGCTGATCTTTAACCATTTGCCATTTTCTGCCTGTCGGGTAACCGGCACCGCCACGACCCCGCAAACCGCTCGCCATGATCTCATCTATGACCTGCTGGGAGGTCAATTCCGAAAGGCATTTTTGGTATGCCATGAACCCTCCCGATCTGCGGTACTCCTCAATATCACCGGGCCTGACTACCCCCCGGTTCTCCGTGGCAATATTGACCTGCGGCCCGAGAAAACCGGTAATCGGAGTATCGCGCTGTTCGGCATCATATCGCCGGAATGATTTGGGTGCCCCGTCGGCCAAAAGATTCTCGAAAAGGTTGACAAACCCGGTGCGGAAACGGTCTGTAAAACGTTCCGAACGGAAATGGCTGAGAATCACACCCCGGACCTCCTCAGGTTTAATTTTAGCATAATAGGCCGCGGGCTCATCTGGCTTCACGATTTCCAGGATGGGCACCTGGTTGCAGATACCAACACACCCTACCTGCTTTACCTCAACATTGATCCGGGTATCAGCCAGGGTTTTTTCAAGTTCGGCCTTCACGTCACTACTTCCGCTGGCAATGCAGCATGAACCAAGCCCGATCCTGATCTCTCCCTGAACCGCACGGCCATTGCTACCGCTACCCGGCATGCCTGTAATATTCTGCTTTTGCTTCCGAAGAAAATCCTTCAGTATCTCTCCGGTTTTTTCGGGGGAGACATGCCCGTACACCATATCATCTATCTTCACAACGGGCGCTATGGTGCAGCAACCCAGACAGGCTACCTTCTCGATGGTGAAGATACCCGACGCATCCGTATCATCACCGGGGTCAAGCTTCATCTCACGGCGCAAGGCGTCATAAACGAACTGTGCGCCCTTCACGTGACAGGCTGTTCCGGTACATACCCTGATGATGTGCCGACCTGCAAGCTGGTGCCTGAACTGTGAGTAAAAGGTCGATATTCCCGTGATCCGCGACGGAGTTATCTCAGTGATCTCACATACCCGTTTCAACGCATCCTCCGGGAGGTATTTGAATTCTGATTGAATATCCTGGAGAATAGGAATAACAGCCCCGACAGAAACCCCGTGACGGGCAACTACACGATCAACCTGCTCGATTATTTGTTGGATATTGTTCAATTATAACGTTAACAGAATTTCAATGGGTTTTCAATTTCTTTATTGCTTTATCGAAATCACTCTCGAAAAGTCTGTCCTGTATTACATGATATTTTTCAAATTCGTTTTCGGCAAATGTTTTGGCAATTTCGGCATCGACTTTCCCGGCATTTGTAAGTATTTCCTTTTCGTTGAATTGTAAAAAGGCATCCAGCTTTTTAATCCAGTCGCGCATTTGCATCGGTGTGTGATTAGTTGCCTGTAATTCGGCATAATCCAGGTACATCGAAACGATGCGATTAAGTCCGTTCAGTTCCTCCTCATTCAGATAGTTTTTCGCAATGAAAACATCTGTTTTTCTCAGATTCCCGGCAGGTGCATTTTTCCATGAAGTCAAGCCCATATGCTGTTTTTGACTATCTGCACGAGAGACAATGATTTCAGCCGCCGTCTTGTGGGTTATTGCCCAATGAAGTTTGTTTTGTACGGTAGCAAAAAAGTTTCGGCTAATATCGCTATCAGGATCATAATCAGCGCTACATTGCGCATAGATATCTGTGATTTTCTGGTAGAATCTTCGCTCACTCGATCGTATATCCCGGATCCGGGCTAATTGCTCTTCAAAATAATCGTGCCCAAAAATGTTGTTCGGATTTTTAAGTCGTTCATCATCCATGGTGAACCCCTTGATGATGTATTCTTTCAATCGTTCGGTTGCCCAAATTCTGAAATGCGTAGCCTGTGCCGAATTTACACGGTAGCCTACAGAAATAATCGCATCGAGATTATAGAATTTTGTGCTATAGGTTTTACCGTCTTTGGCAGTATGTTCCAAAATGGAACTAACTGAAAATTCATCCAACTCATCGCTTTCGAAGATGTTGGTTAAATGTTTGGTAATCGCCGGACGTTGCACACCGAAAAGAAGCGCTATTTTTTCCTGGGTTAACCAGATATTTTCATTCCGCAGAAATATTTCCACTTTTACTTTGCCACCTGGTGAGGTGTAAAGCAGAAATTCGGTGAAACTATTATTTGACGCTAGTTGTTTGGGTTTCTTCTTCATGAGTCAATGATCTCGAATTCGCGCCAACTTTATGCGCTAACGTTATGTGTTTTGATACTTTGATAAATCACATGAAATGATAAAGAAAAACGATCGTACCATCAAATGCCGTCTTTTTATTATCCCTGATCTCCATGGAAACGTTGACCTCCGCTTTGGTAATACCTCTCAGGTTTTTTATAGAAACCAGCTTCGTTCTGATCCTGACCTCATTGTCAACCAGAACAGCCTGGTTAAACCTGAGTTTTTCGATGCCATAATTTACCATCATCCGGATGTTGTTTACCTCAACGACCTGTTCCCACAAAAATGGCAAAACAGATAGCGTTAAATATCCATGGGCGATGGTTGTCATAAATGGACTCTCCCTCTTTGCTCTTTCAACATCCACATGGATCCATTGAAAATCCAGGGTGGCTTCAGCAAATTTATTGATCTGCTCCTGTGTGATTTTTAAATAATCAGAAATTCCTAATTCATTTCCGAGGCGTTGCTCGAAATCTTCAAAGCTGTTAATAACCAGTTTACCCATGTCTGTTGTTTTAGATGTTACTTCCCAACACAATACAAATACTTATTCCCCCGGATGTATATCCTTCCATCTGCAAACGCGGGGGTGCACACAGAACCTTCGCCCAGCGCCGGTTCCGCAATGGAGGAGTAAACTTTGTCGGGCCTGAAAATGTGCATGACCCCGGATTTATCCATCTGGAATATCTTTCCGTCGGCCAGCATGGGCGAGGCATAGGTAGGATTGCCGAAATCCTTCTCCCAGTATTTTGTTCCCGTACGGGCATCATAGCAAACTGCCATACCGTAGCTGGTTACCAGGAAGAGGTATTTATCCGTGGCCAGCGGACTGGGAATATCGGAAAGATACTCGGTGTCCTCCCACAACACTTTCGGGGATTCCCCCAATTCGACTGCCGCCAGTTTCGAATAATCATTAACCGAAAAAGCAATGCCGTTGGCGTACGCCGCCGATGGCCCCACCTCCCCGCCTATACAGTCGGTCTTCCAGAGCTCCTTACCGGTCGCCGGATCATATCCTGCCATGGAAGGTTCTGCCACAAGGATCAGCTCGGTCCGCTTTCCGGTATTTACAAGGATGGGAGATGCCCAGGAGATCTTTACGCTGCGTGAGGTTTTCCAGACGATATCACCGGTTTTTCCCGCAAGCGCCATCACCGATTGTGAATTGCGCTGGTCGTACTGCACAATAACCATATCCCGGTACATGATGAGCGAGGAGGAATGGCCGTAATGGTTCACCGGCAATCCCAGGTTCTTGCCCCATACTCTGTTGCCCTCCATGTCCAGTGCAACAATGTCGCCGTTGGCAAAGATGGCATACATCCGCCTGCCGTCGGTGGCCATGGTAGGCGCAGCCTGCCCGGTTTCGGAATTTACCTTCGGTGGCTGGGCCGGACTACCCGGAATCTTATCCGCCAGAAAGCGCCATCTCAACTTTCCTGACTTCGCATCGAAACTGTAAACCTCCCGCCTGGTATCACTTGCTCCTGTAAGAAAAACCTGGTCATTCCAAACAATGGGCGAATTATAGCCACCGAGGGGGATCTCGCTCTTCCAGAGTATGTTCTTCCCGCTTTTCCCATCCCAGGAGGTGGGTATATTTTTGTGAAAATCCACTCCATTTCCGCCGAAACCACGGAAAGAGGGAAAATTGCCGCGGATCTCTCTGGGAGATGGATATCCTTCTACGACAACAGTTCCGGTCGCAGCCGAATCCGGTTGAAGGGATGATGCCGTATCCACAAATGCTGAAGAGGTACGGTTGCCTGTGTCAGTAGCCTGCCCGGAATTATTTTCTACCGCGGGACCGGCTCCCGCAGCAACCATGGAAAGATTCTTCCCGAGTTCATTGTGGGTGAACCAGGCGGCAACCAATGAAATAACGACCAGGCAAATTCCGGTATAGGCCACCCATTTTCGGTTAAGAATCCTCTCATTCCAGAAATCGTCCTGCGGCTGCCCTGGGACCTCAGGATTAACAGGCTGCATCAATTCTATGGTCTTAAGGCAGATGATCACTACAAGAAGGCTGAAGAAAAGCAGGTAGCCGCCTGTTCGCACCTGCCACTGGTTTGTGAAAAACGCTCTCCTTGCTACCAGATCAAGTTCCCTGACCTCCTGCTGAAGCTGTTTGTCCTCGGGTGAAGACTTCAACCTCTCCACAAGCATTTTCAGCGCGGGTGTGTTGAGAGGATCGGCCCGTTTCACCTGTATGAAATTGACCAGGATCAGCACACATAGTATCATGGCAAAGGCCCCGCTCACCATGGCAGTGTTGCGCAGGAGCCGGATGTTCTGAACCGTTGGTTTTGGTTTTTCCATGATCTGATTAAGCGTTTTGTTTTACGGGACAATAATCCACACAACGGGCGCAACTGAAACAGGTGCCTTTGTTTAGAACATAGTCGGGGTTATGGCGCTTGAGCATTCTGCCGGCGATGACGAGTCCGAAGACCAAGCCCAGGAACCCGCCCAGGATCCATCCTCCAGTGTAAAATTTCTCCAGTAATACCGATGCCTCAGCATAGAGCCGGGTAACTGGAGTCCCCGAAGATCTGAATGCCGTAATTTCAAATGTTTCCGGTTGTCCGGTATCTCTGGCAGGGCTCATTAACTCCCGGGCCAGTCTCACCTTGGGATTCACCCCGGCCAGGGTTTCATGAAGCCGCGAACCGGTCCAGCCCCCGGCAACAACGAGAACCGGCATTAAGAGGGTAATGAAGATCAGCTTCCTGAACCGTGTTTGCTTGCTCTCCGGGTTTTTTCCGGTAACGGGAATGTCGATCGCATCGTACGGACAGGAATTCTCACAAAGCCGGCACTGGATGCATGCGGCAGGTGTAATTGTAAGGTGCCTGCGCGAAAACCGGCTGGTCCAGTTCAGCAATACCCCGTACGGACAAAGGAACCGGCAGTAGGGACGGGCAATGAAAATTCCGGAAACCAGCAGGGTGCCTGCAAAGACGAACATCCCGAAAGAGGCATTGAAGCGGAATATCCCGACAAACGGATCGTACCGGCAGATGATAAAATCGGTGCCTGTAGCGGCATAGAGTACAGCCAGTCCGAGGTAAAGGTAAGGTACCATGCCCAGTATGGCATTCAGCCGCGATCCCAGTTTCATCGGGCGGAAGGCTACAAGGTCCTGGATGGCTCCGAACGGACAGACCCCTGCGCAGAAAGTCCTGCCAAAAAAGAGGGTGACAGCAAGCGGCAATATGAAAAAAACGATGACTGTAAGTGGTATGAAAAACGATTGGTCAAAGAGCGCCAGGGTCACATTCTGTATCGCCCCGATAGAGCAAACACACCCATCGCGGTAAAAGCCAAAATAGGCAAGCGAAAAGAGCGACATCAGGAAAACCCCCATCCGTGAGCGTTTTCTCACCACAAGCCAGGTAATGAGGGCAAGTGATAACGCCAGTACCGCGACATCCATCACAGCCAGCAGCACGCCCCTGGCCTGGGGCTGATGTGTCTCCGGCTGGTTATAGGCTGTCTCGAACTCCGGTTTCGGAAAACGTTGCACGGCAAACGAGTTTCCCACAACCAGCATGAAAAACAGCAACCATATGATCCGGTCTATTGGTTTTTTCATCCGGCAAGGTTTTTCTTTGCTTTCAGCCGCTCTTTCCCGAATCCTTTAAGAAGATATGGATTATCGGCAGGCACACGGCTGAAGGCCTCCGACGGGCAACTCCTGGCTATGGAACATTCGTTGCAGTTTTTACATAACTTATGGTCGACCTGCAGCTGCAGCGAGCCGTTTCCGAAGGAGCCGCAGCCCTTCACGCATTTTGCGCAGCCGATGCACAACTCCTTATCTATGGAATATTCGAAGAAGGGATCTTCGATGAATTTTCGTTTTATCGCATTGGTCGGACAGAGCTGGTGTTCCGCCGCCGTGGTAAGGTCCTTGGTTTCAGGCTTGAAATAGCCTCCGCAGAGATCGCAATAACCGCACATGGCATAAACGTGAAAACACTTTACTGCCGACGGTGAGAGCACACAGTTGGTGGCACATCGCCCGCACTGGATGCATTTTGCCGGGTCAAGCTGCCAGACAGTCTGCCTGAAGGCATTGGCCGCCGGGAGGTTGCAATCTTTTGATTTCAGGCAGTTGACGCAGGCAATACCTGAAGTGCAGCCCCCCTGCCGTGAACGGTAGATCAGCACCCCCGTTAGCACGGTGAGTCCTGCGAAAATTCCGCCGCGAACAATGGTTTGTATGAAATCCCGTCTGTTCAGCATCTGATACCTGCTTTGTTACTGTTTCTTTACAAAAACCCGGACCTTCTTTTTCACGGGGTCAAGAACCAGGATCCGGTCTCTTGAATCTACGGCCAGATCAAGGCCTCTCGTCCCCTCTTCAAAATTATCCGGGGTAGCAACCACGCTTGATAATGTTCCGCTGGGGCTATAAACTTTAATTCGTTCGATCCCTTTCTCGCTGGTCACAAACGAACCGTCGGAAAGGATCGTGAAATGCGACGGGTTGCAGCACCCACAGAATCCCTCTATGGTCATCGAGGGTTTTCCCCAAGAGGTGATCAGCTGCCCGTCGGGCGAAAACTGTTCCAGTTCATGCCTGCCGGTATTGGCCACCCACAGCTCCCCCTCACGGCCAATGCATACATCAAAATAGGGACTCGGAATAATAAAACCCGGAATGTTGTTCTCGGGATCCTTCTGCCCGATCTGGTTTAAAAGCTTCCCGCTTCTATCGTAGCGGTGAACAACCTTCATCCCGGCATCAGCAGCATAAACGTTTTGAGGAGAAATGGCAATTGAAGTGATCACCGACTCCCTGTTCCCGGGTGTCCATTTTTTCTGAAGCTTCCCCTGCAGATCAAACACCTCAATATGATCTCCGAAACCGAGATAGACATTCCCGGCCACATCAAGTGCAATGCAATCAGCAGTGCCTTCGAATTTGAATCCCGATAAAGGATTCCCACGGTTGTCAAATATTTTCAATATGTTCTTCCCGGCAACAAAAATCCGGTCGGATTGATCGACAGCAATGCCGTGGAACTCATCCGTACCAGTGGCGAACTGCAAGACCTCCTCGTAATGGTTTAGCGACGTGTCGCTCTTTTTCAGTGAACCGAGATCATATTCGTAAGGGTTTCTGCCAGCTTCAGGTTTCCCGAAAAAAAGATCCCTGGCCATGAAACCGATAACTGCCAGCAGTAAAATCAGGGCGATGATAATTACGATCCGGTGTTTCATGTTACTTCTCTTTTATATCCAGGCATACCATTGTTTTCGAATCGCGCATGAGCAGGTATCCGCCTGTGATAGCGATCGGCCCCCACGAATCCTGTCCGTCTAAGATTCTGGCTTTGTCCAGCACCTTAAACGATGAGGGTGACACTCTGGCAATGGTCATCTCCCCATCATCACTGAGGATAAAGAACTTCCCGTCGGCCATAATGTAAGGTCCCAGTCCGAATCGTTCATCCTTACCGCTGCTCATGACGATCTTTTTACAATCGGGAACCTTGCAGCCGGCAAACTGGTTCCTGAGCCCGCCCGCATCCTTGGGAAGAATCCCGTAAAGATACCCGTCCCTGTAAACCGGAGTCTGTTGTTCAGAAGCCATCCCCTCAAGTGGTTTGTACCTTTGAATCAGTTCGGCCGCATATTTACCGCCGCTCTCCCTGATCTTTAGCAGGGCGCCGCCGGCACCGTATCCTGCCGTCATGAAAATCAGTCCATCAGGCATTATTACCGGTGAAGGGGCCATCACATTGGGACCGAAACCACTGTCTTCCCAGACAATTTTTCCCCTTTCTGCTCCGCCGGCTGCAATTCCGCAAATACCGCCGATGGCCGCATAAACATACATCCGTTTTCCGTTCATTATCATCGGCATAACCGAGGCATGAGACATCTTCCATTTTTTCGGATTGGGTGTCTCCCATAACTTTTTCCCCGTATTGCAATCCACAGCGATCAGCAGTGAACTTCCGCCCACCGCAATGATGGCCGTATCGCCATCAATCATGGGGCACTGGCCTGTATACCAGAACGGTATCTCTGTTTTGTACTCCCTTTCCAGTTCGATCCCCCACAGATAATCACCCGTAGCCCGGTTTAAACACATTACCTGGCAGCGGGGGCCGATGGTAAGGATAAATTTTTCAGTCACGGCAGGGATGGTGCGCGACAATCCGTGATTTCTCTTGAGTCTTACATGGTATCCCCTGCGCCACAACTCTTCCCCGGTTTCCAGCTTCAGGCAACGGAGCTGATCCTGTTTTTCAGTTTCATCGTAATCGAGCAGGTAGATCTTTCCTTTGTAAACAGCCGGTGCTGCGTGTCCTTCGCCAAGGGTCATCTTCCAGAGGATCTTAGGCCCTTCTTTTCCGAATTTTTCGATGAGCGAAATGCTCTCTTTGCTGATATTCGAAAAATCTTCCCCCCTGAACCGGGGCCAGCTGGTGCCGGGCACATCAGGCATTGCCTTGAAAAAGGTGAACAAAGCGCCTATTTTCACAGCTTCTCCCTGTAGTGCAGATCCTTTTTTGCGGTTATCCATTCCCGGTACAGACAACGAGAATTTTTCTGCCGGATCGTTCATGTACCACCATACCAGCAAACCCGTCGCAACGAGGCCAAAAAAAATAAGCAGAATTCTGTTTATATTGTTATTTGCCATGGGTTTGCCTGCACAGTAATTCAACTGCTAAAATAGTCGAAAAAGAGACGCAATGCCCAACGGGTGAATCGTTCTGAAGACTGAAATAATGCAGCTACTGCTTCCGGATATCGTAAGCAAGCAACACCTTTCCATGGCGAATATATAAAATGCCGTCGCGGATAACCGGGTGCGCAAAATGCTCCAGCGTCCCTTCGGTGATCTTAAAGGAGGAGACGAGTTGCGGTTTGCCGCTATCGGGCCTGATAAGTCCTGCCACTCCCTGCTCGTTGTAACAATAGAGCATGCCGTCGGCAAAAATGGTGCTGCCATGGCCGAATTTAAGAGAATCCGCAACCTCACCGGTTGCCGCCGACAATGTTTCAAACCTCGACGGACGGTATCGCGACCCGTAAAGATAGTCCCCGGTTTTTATAAACCCTCCCTGAACATTGCCCGCCTTGAAATTGCGCCAGACTTCGGTGATGCTCTTCCCGTCGGGCGAGAGCTGAAGCTTTACAAACCCGTTCCCTCCGCGGTCGTTCACATAGATATAGCCGCTATCATAAAGAGGCACATTACAGTGAATGTCGTTGGGCCACCTTTCCATCTTCTGCGACCAGAGCAACTCCCCGGTATTGGCATCGAGCCCTATCAGGTTGTGAATGGTGAGGGTGACAAAGATTGTACGTCCGGGAAGTTTGATAAGCACAGGGGAGCTGTAGGCTGCCGAATCACTCATCGCCTTTGAATTCCAGATTAATTTGCCATCGAACCTGTTGAGCGCAACAACATTGGTGTCGGAACCCCCGGGAGAACAAAAGATACGGTCGCCGTCTATCAGCAAAGATTCCGTATAGCCAAACCTGATATTCACGCCATGCAGATCGTTGATATAGTCAACACTCCATTTCGTCGTGCCGGTCTTTGTATCAAGACAGTGTAACTTACCCATACTCGAAAGGTAGTAGAGCAGATCGCCCGCCACCGTTGGCGTACACCTCGGCCCGGGAAAATTTACGGTCCATTCCCTGCCCATATTCCCCTTCCAGAGAAGGGCTCCTTCTTTATCAAAACAGAAAAGGTAACCAATACTGTCTACTTCACCCGGAACGAAAATACGATCGGAGGTGATCAGTGGAGAGGCAAACCCATTCCCGATGCTGTCGGCTTTCCACAGCAATTTGGGCCCTTCGGCCGGCCACTGTTTCAGCAGGTCTTTCTCATGGTAGATCCCGTCGCGGTTGGGTCCGCGCCACTGGTCGATAGTTTGTGAAAAAAGCGGATTAAGGGCCAGAAACAGCAAACCGGAAAATAAAAGTCTGGTCTTCATTTTACACGAATTAATAGACTGTTTAAAAGCAGTAAAAATATACGGATCGGGAGTTCTGTCAAAATTATTTTGACAAACCCATATAAATGCACGGTAAAACAGGTGAATTCTGGGCCTATTATTTCTCCCTGATATTGTAAACCATCATCGAAGTTCCATGCCTTACAAACAGCCTGCCTTTTACGATGACAGGATGCGCCCAGTGCTGGTCCTCGCCGTAGGGGACTTTGAAAGCACTGATCTTTTTGAAACTGTTGGCCTCAGGCTGCGCAAGGACGATTTCGCCATTTTCGCCGTACAGGTACAGCATCCCGTCGGCACTTACAGTTGTGCCGCGGCCCGTGATCTTCTCGGAATACATGCTGGTACCTGTTTTCCAGTCGACACAGTACCATAATTTACCTGAATCATCCGACCCGAAGATCTTGCCGTTCAGCACCACAAACCCGCCCATGCGGTTATCCATCGAGGTAGCGCGCCATGCCTCCTGCACGCTCATGCCATCTTCCGACAACTTAAGCATCACACCACCTTGGCCGTAACCTGACTGGCAGTAAAGGCTGCCCTCCCTGAAAACCGGGGTATTTGCATGTACTGACCATTTGTTGGGCTGGTTATGGCTCCAGAGCAAGGTCCCGTTTTCTGCATCCAGACCAAGAATTGAACTGGCAGTCTGGGTAACCAATATCTTGATCTTCGGCAGACTGATTATCATTGGGGAGCAGTATGCACTAATCTCTCCCTTTCCTTTGCTGGTCCAAATAAGTTTTCCGGTATTCCTGTCAAGGGCGATTACATTGTGTTCGGGACCGCCAACGGTGCAAAAAAGTTTATTTCCGTCAATAAGCAGGTTTTCAGTCACACCCCATTTGATGTTCGGACCCTGATAATCCTTCAGCACATCAACAGTCCATGCCAGGTCGCCGTTATCGGCCTTGCGGCAAACCAGTTTCCCAAAACCACTCAACAAATAAACTTTCCCGTCAAAAATCATCGGTGTGCTCCTGACGCCAGGCCAGCTTTCGGTCCACTCTTCGCCATAGGGAATTTTCCAGAGCAGCTTACCGGTCATGTCGAAACAGAAGAGATAACCGATTCCATCAATGATCCCTGCTGTATAAACCTTATCGTTGTATACTGCAGCAGAGGAGTGACCCTGGCCGAGTCCTTCAAAATGCCACAAAAGCTGGGGGCCGCCTTCCGGCCACGATTTCAGCAACCCTGTTTCATTGTATATACCGTCGCGGTTGGGCCCGCGCCACTGAGCTAAATCCTGGGCTAACAGGCTTAGGCCAAATAATAATCCTATCGTTACAAGGGCAGCGGTCTTTTTCATG
>CAYHCQ010000026.1:0-10981 GCA_964355115.1 uncultured Prolixibacteraceae bacterium
CTGGTCGGTAAGTTCAAAGGTATTGTTCTTTTCATCAAGCACAAAGTATAGCTGGTCGTTGATGATGTGCATATTTTTTGCCTGCTCCTGGAGGTAAAAATTCTCCGTCTTCTGCATCAGCGCCTTCATACCAGGCTCGCTGAGGAACTTGATCAAGGCCTTGTTTTTCGGAAGTCCGTTGCGGGCGCGAAGCAGTTGCTCCCCGGCCTTTTTCATATTGTCGGCATTGTTGGGATCTTCCGAAAGGGCCTTGGCTTCCGAAAGTAGCTTGGTAACCAGGTTACGCTGTGCGTTATACAGTTTCGTAACATTGGGTTTCAGGTCGTCGAAGAGCTGATTCTCTCCCTTGGGTGTGGGGCCGGAAATGATCAACGGGGTACGGGCGTCATCAATAAGTACCGAGTCGACCTCATCCACGATGGCATAATTGTGTGGCCGCTGAACAAGCTCCTCGGGGTTGCCTGTCATATTGTCGCGCAGGTAGTCGAAACCGAACTCGTTGTTGGTTCCGAAGGTGATGTCGGCCATATAAGCATTGCGACGGGCTTCGGAATTGGGCTCGTGGCGGTCGATACAGTCGACCCTCATACCATGGAATTCGTAAAGTGTACCCATCCACTCCGAGTCGCGTTTGGCAAGATAGTCGTTCACTGTAACTATGTGAACCCCTTTCCCTGGCAATGCATTGAGGAACACCGGAAGGGTTGCTACAAGGGTTTTTCCTTCACCCGTCGCCATCTCGGCGATCTTTCCCTCGTGAAGCACCACTCCGCCGATAAGCTGGCAGTCGTAATGCACCATATCCCACCTGATCATATTTCCCCCGGCCATCCAGTTGCTGCTGTACCTGGCCATATCGTCAACGATCGTTACACTGTCTTTGCGTGCAGCCAGGTCGCGGTCCATCTGAGTGGCCGTCACCTCTACATAATCGCTCTCAACAAACCGTCGTGCGGTATCCTTCACAACAGCGAACACCTCGGGGAGGATTTCATTCAACACCTCCTGTGAAAGGTCATACTGCTCTTTCTCCAGTTTATCAAGCTGATTGTAGAGTTTTTCCTTCTCGTCGATTTCAAGCTCGCCGGTGTTGATCAACTCCTTAAGATCCTGAATCTCCTTCTCTTTATCAGCGATATAATCACTGATCCGTTGCCTGAACTCCGTGGTTTTCGCCCGCAATTCGTCGTTTGTAAGGAGCTTTACCTCCTCGTATGCCTCCAGTGCCTTTTTTACCAGCGGATCTATTTCCCGGATATCGCGTTGGGATTTATTCCCAAGTACCTTTTTAAAAAAATCAAACATAACTTTTTACTCCTGTATCATCATTTCTATGGCTGCATCAAGACCGCTTCCGGGCTGCTCTGCAGGATATTTATAAATCTTGCCAGTCTTGTCGATCAAGACAAAAAGAGGGTACGACCTTACATCATAATTACTTAAAACTTCCGATTGATCGCCAATGTGAAGGAAATTCCACACAAAATCCTTTTTCATGTTGATGAACATCATCATCTTATTGAAATCGGCATCGGCGGAGATACTGATAAATTCCACCTTGCTTTTATATTTATCGTACAAAGGCCTGATGAGATCCATCTCACTGAGGCATCCCTGGCAATAGGTTGTCCAGAAGCAGAGTACCACACCTTTGCCCTGGAAATCTTTCAGCGAAATTGTATTCTTATAGCGGTTCGACAACGAAAAAGCAGGTGCGACAGTTCCGGGTTTCAGCTTGGTGAGCACCGTCACCATATTCTCTGCGATCGTCCTGTTTTCGGTATATTTCGACCGCTCTGCAACAGCTTTGATTACAGCAAGAATATCCTCCTGCCTGTATTCCGGCATGCTGTTCATCTCCATCGTTCCTTTCAGCAACACTAGTTCCCTCAGCTGTTCGTTCCTCAGCAGGGTATCGGTGGCCAGCGTCTTCATCATAACGGCGCAGGGATCTGCTCCTTTGAGGATGGATTTGTAATCGACAAGGTGAAGCACCTTTGATGTTACGGTAATATATTTTGAAAAATAGCTGTTAAAAAAATCCATGTACTCGAGATTCTTATAGAGGATGGGCTTGCCGATAAAGTATCTTCGGGCCAGTTCCGGGGCGCTGTAGTAACGGGTAAGCTGCTCCAGTGAGGCTATCTTATACCCGGTATATCCTTTAAAATAATCGTTTTCAACTCCTGTGAACCTGGTGTTTGTCTGAATGCGGAAGCTATCAACCTTTGATTTGTCGCGATCGCGGTATAGAGCGTTGAAATTATCGAGAAGAAAGGTGTTGTATATCCCGTTGAATTCGCCGATGATAAAATTGAGATCATAGGGATCTTCAAAGAGTATCTGAAGCTTAAGGCTCTGCGACTGGATGAAGGGATTGATCTCCTGTCCATCGTTGTAATTGATGGAGTCGATGAGTACCCGCTGGGTTTTCGATGGCTCGATAAATATCTCAGCCTTGTGGAAGTTGATGGAGAGGATCGCAACCATGGTGTTTTCAACCTTCAGCGTAAGGGTAAATTTTCCATCAGGTCCGATCGGCGCGCTGGCCAGCGGTTTATCGAGAAAGGTGATCAGGTCGCCGGGCGCCGACAGCCGGATGGTTTTACCTTGTGCTCCGAGAGCGGTTCCATTGATCACTGTCATGGAATCGGTCCGGACGTTAGTATTGATCGGAAGAGTGCCTTCTTTCACCGTAATCTGGGTAAAACCAATTGTAAATGTGCCGAGAAATAACAGGGTTGAGAAGAGTCGTAGCATACAAGTAATTGATAATTGATAATTGATAATTGACAGTTGATAATTATTTTTGATTCAGCATTATGGGTTTTGTTTTCCGGGTTCATGCAATCGTTATTCCGATTGGCAAAAACTGGGCCACATCTCCCCCATGCCGGTAAACTTCCCTAACGATTGACGAACTGACAGATACATACTCGGGAGCACATAGCAAAAAGACAGTTTCTATCTCCGGAGCTATCAGTTTGTTCATCTGGCCAATGCCTCGCTCAAACTCAAAATCAGCCGATGTGCGCAATCCGCGCAAAATAAAACGGGCATTGTGTTTTTTGGCAAAGTCGACGGTAAGCCCATTGTATCTTAAAATCTCAATTCCGGGCTCCCGTCCGAATAACTGCTCCATCCAGGCCAAGCGCATTTCGATATCGAAAAACGATTTTTTCTCCCCATTCTCCCCGATGGCCAGAATGATTTTGTCAAAAAGTGGCAAGGCCCGCCGGATTATGGATTCATGTCCGCGGGTAATCGGGTCAAATGAACCGGGAAACAGGGCGATTCTTTCCATGGACAACTGTTTAGAACCGGCAAAGATAATAAAAAGGGTGTGAACCCGTGGTTATTCGAAGGTGAAAGAGAGCTGGAAAATTTTCGAGCTGATTTTATCGATTGATTCCGTGTAGATATTGTCTTCGCGTTTCAATACATCTGTAAGCCCGTACAACATTTTCAACTCTACCCCGAACTTGAACCACTCGTTATAGAACTCAAAACCAACCCCTGCTTCAACATAAAGGTCGTTCTGGTTGAATTTCACGATCTTCTCATTCCGGTTCTTTTCTTCACGCTTTTTTGCCTGGGAAGCAAGGTCGAGCGTATACTGGGCGCCAACCAGGACATAAGGCCGGAAATTATTGTACCGCATTGCCTTATAGCGGAATTCTATGGGGAAATTGATGTAGGTTGAAGGGACCTTTTTGTTTATGGTGAGGGTAAGGGTATCGCTCTTCCGGTAGGTTTCTATATTATAAATCAGGGTACGGTCTCCAAAGGTAAGAGAGGGAATGAACCGCAGGTCGAAATGATCGCCCAGTCGCATGTTGGTAACGATACTTATGACAAAACCAGGGGTTGGCGTCGACTCTATCGACAGTACTTTGGCAGAATCAGGAAGAGGCAGGATATCGGGGATATAGGTTGAGTCAAAAACCCGGGTGCGCATATCGGCGATCGGTTTCAGGGTAACAAAACTCTGGTTGACCCCCAGAACAAACCCGAAATGGAACATCTCCTGGTCGTATCCCGGCATATTCAATACCGCCAGCCGTTGAGTCCTGCCCGGGAACGGCAGGAACAATATCCAAGAAACGAGTGCAGCGATGGTAAAACGTCCGATCTTCAACGAAAAGAAACTGGTTAATTATTGTAATAACGGTTACTGCCGGTTTTTATTTTAACCCCTGCAGATGAAAAGCACTGTTATTTCTCAGCTGTATAGATGCTGGCGATCCCATTGCTCAGGGTGATATACCGCGCGTTCTTCAGGCCGGTCTCATTCAGGATTGCAACAAAATCATCCCCGGATGGAAATGCGGCAACCGAATCGGGAAGATATTGATATGCCTGGCTGTTTTTTGATACAGTTCGCCCGAGGAGCGGAATGATATATCGTGAATAGATTCCATACAGCTGCTTCATTGGAAAGGTGCGCGGGTGGGAGAATTCAAGGATCATCATGACCCCGCCCGGCCGGAGTACCCTTCTCATCTCTGCCAGTCCCAGTCGCAGGTCTCCATAGTTGCGTACGCCAAAGGCCACGGTAATGGCATGAAACGAATTATCCGAGAAGGGGATCTTCTCAGCATCTGCAACACGAAGCGTGATCAGGTCATCAAGTCCAAGCCCGGTGATCTTCTTCCGGCCAACATCAAGCATCTTCCCTGAGATGTCGATCCCGACAATTTTACGGGGTTTCAAACCGGCGATGGCAATAGCCATGTCGCCCGTTCCGGTTGCCACATCGAGAACACTTTCAGGGTTGTGGTTTCCCAGCATCTTTACCAGCTTCCGTCTCCACAATTTATCAATGCCGAAGGAGAGGAAGTGGTTGAGAAAATCGTATTTCGGGGAGATGTCGTCGAACATCGCACGAACCATCTCTTTTTTCGAAGCAGTCATCTGTTAAAAATAAAAAAAAAGGACCGTCTGGTGAAAGACAATCCTTTTTTGTTTCACTCCGTCGGAACTATGCTCCGAGCTGGAGACGTCTGAATCCGGTTACCGTCAGATCTTTATCGTTTTCGGCGACATACTGGCGAACGGTTTTCTTGGTATCCTTGATGAAATCCTGGTTCAACAGGGTGTTCTCCTTAAAGAACTTCTGGAGTTTGCCCTGGGCGATTTTTTCCAGCATCTCTTCGGGCTTACCCTCCTGGCGTGCCTGATCTTTACCGATCTCCAGCTCGCGGTCGATGATGACCTGCGAAACGTTGTCCTTATCGACAGCAACCGGGCACATGGCAGCAACCTGCATGGCAAGTTCGTGCCCGATTTCATGAATGCCTCCGGTGTCGCTTTTGCTGAGTCCGAGAACAGTGGCAAGGCGGTTACCAAAGTGGTTGTATGCAAAAACAACCGGGGCTTCGATAACATCATAATGTGCGATCTGGATCTTCTCTCCGGTTTTACCGAGGAGATCGTCGAGATTCTGCTGTACCGTAATATTTCCGATCATCATCGGCATCAGTTCTTCCACAGAATGAACACGGTTTTTCAATCCCAGTTCGAGGAGTTCTTTGGCAAAATTCCGGAAATCTTCGGTTTTTCCAACAAAATCGGTTTCACAATTCACCATAACGACAGCGCCGTAGGTCTTGTCTTCGGTTGTTTTGGCCACAACAAATCCTTCGTTGGCATCGCGATCGGCACGCTTTCCGGCTACCTTCTGACCCTTTTTGCGAAGATTGTCGATGGCTTTTTCAAAATCACCTTCAGTCTCCTGCAGGGCCTTTTTACAATCCATCATCCCCGCACCGGTCATCTGGCGTAATTTATTTACATCCTGAGCAGTAATATTCATAATTGAAAATTGAAAATTGATAATTGATAATTACTTCTTTGTTCTTGCGGCGGGTTTGCTGATGCGCTTGCGGGCAGGTTTGGCCTTGTCGGCTTCGGTCTGCTCCAACCCTTTCATCTTACCAACCTTGGTGTCGACAAAGTCCTTCTTCACGATGGTAATTCCGTCTTCATCTACCTCATCCTCTTCGATATCTTCCAGCATTTTGGAACGCATCTTATAGTCGGCATCTTCAGCTTCTGTACGTTCGTCGTCGGCGGCTTTCTTATCGCGGTCGAGTTTGCGCTCCATGAGTCCCTCCTCGATGGTTGAAACCACATAGTCGAGGATCAGTGAGATCGATTTCGAAGCATCGTCGTTTGCCGGGATGGGAAAGTCCACAGTCCTTGGATCGGAATTGGTATCCACGATGGCGAAGGTGGGGATATTCAGCTTCTTGGCTTCTGCAAGGGCGATGTGCTCTTTCAGGATATCGACGATGAAGATGGCGGAGGGCAGACGGTTAAGGTCGGCGATGGAACCAAGGTTCTTCTCCAGCTTGGCGCGTTCACGGGTGATGGTGAGACGCTCTTTCTTCGAAAGGTTGGTGTACGAAGGACTGCTCATCAGTTTGTCGATGGAGATCATCTTGCGGACAGCCTTGCGGATTGTAGCGAAGTTGGTGAGCATACCGCCCGGCCAGCGTTCGGTCACGTAAGGCATGTTGATCCTTTTTACGTGTTCTGCCACAATCTCTTTTGCCTGTTTTTTCGTGGCAACAAAGAGGATTTTCTTTCCGGATTTGGCGATCTGCTTCAAAGCATTTCCAGCCTCTTCCATCTTGGCCATCGTCTTGTAAAGGTCGATGATATGGATCCCGTTGCGCTCCATAAATATATAGGGGGCCATAGCGGGGTTCCATTTGCGGCGCAGGTGTCCAAAATGTACACCGGCGTCCAATAATGCATCAAAATTAGTTTTTGACATATGAATGTTCTATGAATTCGAAAAATATTAACGTTTACTGAACTGGAATCTTTTACGGGCTTTCTTCTGACCGAACTTTTTGCGTTCGACCATACGCGGGTCGCGCATGAGGAGGCCTTTGGCCTTCAGTGCCGGACGGAACTCTTCGGAAATTTCGCAGAGTGCGCGTGCAATGGCAAGAGCCAGCGCTTCAGCCTGTCCGCGGATTCCACCTCCATCAAGATTTACCTTGATATCGTATTTGCCCTGGTTACTTGTAACTTCAAAGGGCTCGGTCACCTTGAACTGCAGGATCGGTGTGGGAAAATAGTTCTTGAAATCGCGGTTGTTAACCGTTATGACTCCCGTTCCCTCCTTGAGATAAATTCTAGCGACAGCAGTTTTCCTTCTGCCGAGGGTGTTGATAACTTCCATATTACTTGATTGAGGTTAGTTTAATCGGTTTCGGTTGCTGTGCTTCATGCGGATGTGCAGGACCTGCATAAACAAAAAGGTTGCGGTAGAGTTCGGCCCCGAGGCGGTTCTTGGGGAGCATTCCCTTGACGGCCTTTTCGACCACGGAGATCGGCTTCTTGGCCAGCAAAGTACGGGGATTTACCTCTTTCTGTCCTCCGGGGAAACCAGAGTGGCTGAGATAAATTTTATCATCCATCTTTTTGCCGGTCAGTTTGATCTTCTCGGCATTGATGATGATTACATTATCGCCGCAATCGACATGCGGAGTGTAGTTTGTCTTTGCTTTACCTCTCAGCAGGAAGGCAACTTTAGATGCCAGCCGGCCCAGAACCTGGTCTTCGGCATCGATGATCACCCATTCCTTGGTAACGGTTGCCGCATTGGCGCTGATTGTCTTGTAACTTAACGTATTCATGCTTTTTTACGGTTTTGTATGTATGACCCTTCTCTTCCAAAAAGGGGTGCAAAGATAGAACTATTAATCTTCACAGCATAGCCTTCAGGAGTAATATTTTCAATAAATTTCACTTATCCTTTATTCTATGACATTTTTTTATACTTTTATGGCTTATTTAAAATGTAATGCTTGACCGTAAAATTACCGGACAACTTACCGGATGGACTCTCTCACTTCCCCGGAAACCGCTGCTCATCACCGGTGCAGGGCAAACCGGAAAGACAACCGTTCTGAAGGAATTTTCGAAAAAATTCTCCCAGGCTATACATGTCAACCTTGATATGCCTTCAGACAGGAAGGTTTTTGAAAAGAGGAGCAGCGATACCGGCTTGCTTGATGGACTCTATTTCCTGAAGGACAAACATCCCGGGGTAAAGCGCACGCTCATCATTCTCGACGAGGTCACCTCATGCGATGCCGCGCTGAAATGGTTTCTCAGGGCAGGCGAGATCGGTCCTGACCTGTTTATTGCTGCCACCTCGTCGGAGAACCTGGTTATCCCCTTGTCAGATAACCGGGTTGTCCCCTCGTCGGAGAGCGAGGTTATCCCCTCGTCGGAGAGCCGGGTTATCCCCGAATACGGTAACGGAGCCGGTGAGAAGTTTAGCCGGTTTTTCCTTCATCCCCTGTCATTTTCTGAATTTCTGGCTTCACTCGACGACAAGGAGGCTCTGGAGGCATACAATGAGGTACCGGTGCCGGTATCGGGTTACGACAAGCTGTTGCGCTATTTTCACACTTATACGCTGATCGGAGGAATGCCCGCAGTGGTTCAGCAATATGTAACACACCGGGGGCTGGCAGGGCTGAAGCAGGTGTATGACCAGATCATGGAGAGGTATCTCGCTGATGTGAGGGAGATGGCTGCCGGAAAAAAAAGCCGGGAATTGATTGCATTTACCTTGCAAAACTCCTTTCCCTATGCAGCAACGCGTATAAAATTCAATGGTTTCGGTAATTCCGCAGGTGGAAGCAGAGAGATGGGCGAGGCATTCAGATGGCTGGAAAACAGGATGCTGCTCCGGCTAATCTATCCCTCCACCTCAACAACCGGCCCGGCTGCATGTGACCGGAGAAAGTCACCCCGACTCCAGATGGTTGATACGGGACTGGTGAACTATTTTTCCGGTATTCAGAAAACCCTCTACCTCTCCCGCGACATGAACGCTATTTTCCAGGGACAGGTTGCGCGTCAGGTGGCAGGACAGGAGCTGATGTCGTCAGACCCGAAAGGCCCGCTCCATTTCTGGGTGCGCGATAAAGTGCAGTCAACAGCCGAAGTTGATTTCCTTGTTTCCCATGAAAATATGGTTATCCCGGTTGAGGTGAAATCGGGTGAGCCAGGCCGCCTGCGTTCCCTCCATCAGTTCATGGATGCCGCACCACACCCATATGCGGTAAGACTGCACGCCGGGCCTTTGCACATCCGGCAAACAGAAACTATCCGGGGAAAGAGGTATTTCCTGCTCAGCCTTCCATACTTTCTGGCCGAAAGGATCAACGAACACCTCCGTGGCTTCATCAGGCTCGTCGGCTATTAAGCTTCAATTTTTTTCTGCGTAAGTTTTCACTGCATCATTACATCACATTACCACATTACCACATTACCACATTACCACATTACCACATTACCACATCGGCACATCGGCACATTGGCACATCAGCACATTTTTTTTTGCTTTTTTCCAATTTGCGCTGTATATTTATCCAAAATTAGCCGATGAACGAACTTCAGACATTCTCCATCATAATCGAAATGGCCATCGCCATTCTAGGCCTTCTTCTCTGGCTGCAGCGCCGCAAAATCACCGGAGCCTACCTCTTTTTCACATTCTCAATCTACGTTTTCTATGACCTTGTAAAACTCTGGGGCCTTGGAGTATCCGAAATCATCCTGCGAATCTCTTTCGCATGTGCCTCTGTTTCTGCCCTCATTGCCGTGTGGCGGCTTTATCGCTCCGAATAGAAGAATCCTCTTCCCTTTACTCCATTTTTCCTACCTTTGCCGCTTCAACCTGCTATCCATTATGTCGATCAGTGTTTCAAAAATTACTAAAAAATATGGAGTACAGAAGGCGCTCGACTCGGTATCCATCGAGATAAAGCCAGGCGAAATAGCCGGACTCCTTGGACCCAACGGTGCCGGGAAAAGCACCCTCATGAAGATACTAACCTGCTTTATCCCTCCAACAACAGGAGATGCCTCGGTTTGCGGATTTGACGTAATCAGCCAGTCGATAGAGGTGCGCCGGAAGGTCGGCTATCTGCCTGAGAACAATCCTTTGTATACTGATCTGTATGTGAGGGAATTTCTCGATTTTATTGCCGGAACGCACGGCATGAAAGGCAGCCATGCAAAACGTGTTGCCGAGATGATCGAACTGACCGGACTTGAACTGGAACAGCACAAGAAGATCGGGTCGCTTTCGAAAGGTTACCGCCAGCGTGTCGGCTTGGCCCAGGCGCTTATCCATGATCCCGAGGTACTCATCCTCGATGAACCCACCTCCGGACTCGATCCGAACCAGTTGCTGGAGATCCGCGGACTGATAAAGGAGATCGGAAAGAAAAAAACCGTGATCATGTCCACCCATATTATGCAGGAGGTGGAAGCTATTTGCAGCCGGGTAATTATTATTCACAAAGGCAGGATCGTGGCCGACGATTCAACCCACAACCTGCAGCATATGGCCGGCTCCAGTGCAATTGTAAAGGTGGAGTTCAGTTCGGCAGTGAATGGCGACTTGCTGAAAACCATTCCGGGGGTGTCAGAGGCCCTTCCAATTCATCTCCCATCCGGCATCCCACATCCTGCATCCGACATCCGGCATCCGGCATCCGGCATCCGGCATCCAGCATCCGCCTTCTGGCATCTGGCATCCGAAGGCGGCAAGGACATCCGCGCTGATGTTTTCAAGTTCGCTGTTGATAACCAGCTCACGGTGCTTTCCATGCAGTTGGAAGAACAGAAGCTGGAGGAGGTTTTCCAGGAGCTGACAAGAAATTAATGGTAATTTTGGTCTATTGAAAATTTTATTATTTTTGCAGCCAGAATAGTGGATAGATTTGATTGATTGCAACCACTGGAAAAAAATGCTAAAAAAGTTTTCCTTCCTACAATCAGAAATCAAATTCATTTATCCCCTTTCAGTTCTGTTGAGTTGTTATTGTGAATAAGTAACAAGGTAACAGAGTCACAAAGTTACAAGTTGTAATTTTATAGTTGACTTGTTCACTCGGTCACTCGGTCACTCGGTCACTCGGTCACTCGGTCACTCGGTCACTCG
>CAYHCQ010000026.1:11081-28012 GCA_964355115.1 uncultured Prolixibacteraceae bacterium
GGTCACTCGGTCACTCGGTCACTCGGTCACTCGGTCACTCGGTCACTCGGTCACTAACATGTTCATTATCAATTATCAATTATCAATTATCAATTATCAACTATCTATTATCAATTGTCAATTATCAATTCAATTTAAAATCATAAATCATGGGTTATCTATTCACATCGGAGTCTGTTTCTGAAGGACATCCCGATAAAGTTGCCGACCAGATATCGGACGCACTGCTTGATGAGTTTCTTCGCTGGGATCCCGAATCCAAAGTGGCCTGCGAAACATTTGTAACTACCGGCCTTGTTGTATGCGGAGGTGAGGTGAAAACGACCGGCTGGGTTGATGTTCAGGAAACCGCCCGCAAAGTGGTCAGGAACATCGGATATACCAAAGCCGAATACCGTTTCGATTCCGAATCGTGTGGTGTTATCTCCACCATCCACGAACAGTCGGCCGACATCAACCAGGGTGTTGAGCGCGAGAAGAAGGAGGATCAGGGAGCAGGCGATCAGGGAATGATGTTCGGTTATGCCTGTAATGAAATGGATAATCTGATGCCGATGTCTATCGAACTGGCCCACATCATGCTTCAGGAACTGGCTGAAATCCGCCGTGAAGGAAAGCAGATGAAGTACCTGCGCCCCGACAGCAAATCGCAGGTCACCATCGAGTACGACGACGACGGGAAACCGCTGCGCATCGATACCATTGTTGTTAGTACACAACATGATGATTTTGTTCAGCCGAAAGATAAATCGGCAAAAGCAGATAAGGTGGCTGAAAAGGCTATGCAGGACAAGATCCGGGATGATGTTCAGAAGATCCTGATCCCCCGTGTTAAGAAAACCCTGCCGGCACGTATCCAGAAACTCTTCAAGGGCGACTACAAACTTCATGTGAATCCGACCGGGAAGTTCGTGATCGGTGGTCCCCACGGCGACACCGGACTTACCGGGCGCAAGATCATCGTCGATACCTATGGCGGCCACGGAGCACACGGCGGCGGAGCATTTTCAGGAAAAGACCCCTCAAAGGTCGACCGTTCTGCAGCCTATGCAGCCCGCCACATCGCCAAAAATATGGTGGCAGCCGGTGTTGCCGACCAGGCAATGATCCAGGTAGCTTATGCAATCGGGGTTGCACAGCCTGTTGGCTTATACGTAAACACTTACGGAACGGCCAAAGTAAAAGATAAAAAAGGCAACACCCTTCACGATGGCGCCATTGCAGAGAAAATCAATAAGATCTTCGACATGCGCCCCTACTCCATTGTTGAGCGTTTCGGACTCAAGAACCCGATTTTCGTCCCTACAGCATCCTACGGACACTTTGGCCGCGACTATTTTGAGAAGGAGGTTGAAGTTTTTTACCCGGTGAAAGGCGCTAAAAAGAAAGGTACCAACGGCAACGGAAAAGAGATCTACATGAAGAAGGTTGAATTCTTCGCATGGGAGAAGCTCAATTACGTCGACAAAATCAAAAAAGAGTTCGGACTGAAGTAGTTCAGCCTGATTCGGATTTTTCTGTGACAAGGCCCAGACAGGGTCGGCCTTTTCGGCTGTCGAATCTGTTATCATGGCAAGGAATTAGTCAGGTTGATCGAATTTAATTTCGCAGCGCTGTTTTCATGGCTATTTTTATCCTGTTAAAATCTAACTGCCATGAAAAACAGATCTACAGCCTTCCTGCTTACACTCCTCATTTTCTCCGGGACTTCTCTTAAGTCCCAGGAATTCGATGTGATTCCCGCCGTTCCCCTCACGGGGAGGTGGTACACCCCTTCTGAACCGGCCAAAGCCGGATCACCGTTCACCGACCCATATATTGTTAATGCAATCAGCCAGGTTAGCGCTGACAGTATGCGGACGACACTGCTGCACCTTCAGAATTTCGGCACCCGCTTCATGTTGTCCGATAACCGGAAAGACGTTGCAGAGTGGATTCTCGGCCGGTTTGTATCCTACGGCTACACCAATGTGAGGCTCGACTCCTTCCTCAACTACCTTAACTGGGGAGGCGGGGCTTTTGTAGATACCACCTGGCAGTATAATATTGTGTGCACCCTTCCCGGCTCAAGCGCCCCGGATGAGGAGTATCTGATCGGTGGCCATTATGACTCTTACTGCTATGGGAATCCTTATGAATATGCACCCGGGGTAAATGACAATGGAACAGCCGTAGCTGCCACCCTCGAGATCGCCCGCATTATGGCAAAGGAGAATTACCAGCCTGAGGCAACTATTAAGTTCACCCTTTTTGCCGCTGAGGAACTCGGTTTGTGGGGATCGAGATACCAGGCAGCCAAGGCGCGTGAAACCGGTGAAGATGTGAGATACTATATCAACCTCGATATGATCTCCAATAACCCCGACAGCACCGATGATGTAAAAATATACCGCTACACCTATTTCGAATGGGCCTCCGATCTGATGGCCGATGTATTTAACCGGTACACCACACTGAATGTCTTCTTCCCGGCTTTCATGAATTCCCAGGGATCTGATTCATTCAGCTACTGGATGTTCGGCTTCCCGGCAACCTACCTTGAGGAGTTCAACTTCAGCCCCAACTGGCATCAGACAGGTGATGTTATCGACAATTGTAATGTCGCTTATTGTGCAGAGATCACCCGGGGGGCAATGGCTACCCTGATGGAACAGCAGATCATGCCCTATCCTCAGGGCATTGAAGCAAATTCATCGAAAGATGGCATTACTATTTCCTGGAGACCCGAGAACAACGCGAATGTAACTGGCACGAACATCTACCGTTCTGAAAATATCCATACCGGTTTTACCAGGCTCAACACTCAGCCGCTCACGGATACCCTCTTTGTTGACGAGGCGATCCCGACTGCCAAAGAGTATTTTTACCGCATCGCATTTACCGATGCTTTACTGCAGGAGAGCATACCATCAACCATTGTTTCAGGAGCCCGGTTTGGCTTTACCGACACCCTCCTTGTTGTAGCCTGCCTGAAAGGGAATAATTCGACCCCCGATAGTGTCGTCGCCTTTTATAACGCCGTGCTCGATACAATTCCGTACCGCTGGGTCGACATGAATACCTCAAATCCACTTGATCTCGGACTCCTGGCAAAATCGCAAAATGTTCTGTGGTTGCTGAATTCAAATGACTATGATCTCCCCAACGATACCCTCGGAAATAAACTCTATACCTTTTTTGCCAACGGCGGGAACATGATGTTCGCCGGGATCACCCCTTCCAAATACTGGGCAGGAAACACAACCTATCCATTTAAATTTTCCGATCATTACGCGATCAACTACTGGTTCAAGGTCGACAGTGTGAATCGCAGGATAAACAGTTTCATGTACCGGGCATATCCCGAATCCGGCAGCGGGTATGATACAATCCGCATCGACACGGCAAAGTACATGGAAAAGGCCTTTCCGGGTGAAATCTACAACGTCGAGGTATTTACACCGGCAGAAGGCGGTTCGTCCATCTTCCGTTTCGATTCGCATTATCCCTCCAACACCTCTATGGGGGCAAGCCAGGGAAAAACCGTGGGCATCGAATACATGGGCGACGACTTCCGGACCATAATGCTGAGTTTTCCGCTCTGGTACCTCGACACAAGCGATGCCCGCAACCTGATGAAGTATGTGATGCGCGATAAATTCCATCATCCGACAGCTATTCCCGGGGAGACGAAACAGATAGGGCTTGTCCTGAACCAGAACTTTCCCAATCCTTTCCGTGAAACAACCACGATTACCTTTTCACTGAATGTGACTTCGGTTGTGCAACTTTACATATGCAATATGCAAGGCGAGGTGGTACAGCAATTGTTTAACAGAAAAATGGAAAAGGGGCTTCACACGCAACAATTCAGTTCCGGTAACCTGCCATCCGGCGTTTACCAGATCTGCCTCAGGAGCAGCAGTGGCATCGATGTAAAGAAAATGGTAATTATAAGGTGATCCCGGGCAGTCCCGGATTTCAGGCTGACAGGTAAAACTGCCGAATCAATCCGGTAAGAGGTTTAATTTCTACCAGGAACCCATCATGGCCATGCAGGCACTCCAGTTCCCGATAACACGATTGCGGAATATGTTGTGCCATGAATTTCTGCTCTTCCGTCGGAAACAGGATATCTGAGGGAATTCCGATCACCAGTGTGCGGGCACTGATAAGGGACAAGGCCCGCTCAACAGTGCCGCGTCCACGTCCTACATTATGGGTATCGAGCAGTTTTGTCAGAATATAATAACTGTGTGCATGAAACCGCTTAACCAGTTTTTCACCCTGGTACTGCAGATAGGATGATGCCCTGAAATTATCTGTCCGGGAAAGATCCTCCTCAGCCTGGGTAACATTATAGATAGTATGGTTCCGGTAGCTTAACATGGCGATACTCCGGGCCGCTTTGAGCCCGTTTTCACCTGCCGATGCAGAGCGCATACGAAAGGTCGGGTCGGCAGCCAGGGCCATTCGCTGTGCCTCGTTAAAAGCGATACCCCACGGCAGATAACGGGCATTTGCCGCGATAATGATGAGGTGCCTGCACAAGTCAGGATCGATAATGGCCCACTCCATTGCCTGCTGCGCGCCAACGGAGCCTCCCACAATCGTATGTATGCCTGCTATGCCCAAATGCACCCGGAGCAGCTCGTGCAACCGCACAAGATCCCTCACCGTGATCGAGGGAAAGTCGAGGTACCAGGGTTCGCCTGTTGCCGGATTGGTTGAAAGTGGTCCGGTAGTTCCGTAGCAGGAGCCAAGGATGTTGGCACACACGATGAAATATTCCGATGGATCCCACAGGCATCCCGGTCCGATCATTCCAGGCCACCAGTCTTCGGCATCGGAGTTGGCAGTGAATGCGTGACAGATCCAGATGACGTTGTCGGCAGCTTTGTTCAGCCGGCCCCAGGTGTGATAGCAGATATCAATCTCAGGAAGGATTGCGCCGCTTTCAAGTATAATTTCTGTATCTTTGTGGTAATACCTCGCCTCACTCATGCTAAATAGGGTTGGATTGCGTTGTCAAATATAGTGCTTCAACCGTTCGCAGCCAAAAAGAACACGACATGTATATTTTCCGGATTCCCCTGCTTATCCTCTTTGCGTTTTTCTGCAGCCAGGCTATCGGCCAGATTAAATTCAAAACATACACTGCTGCCACCGATACCTTCTACTGGAAAAAATATGAGCATGTTCTGAAACCGGCAAAGGCAAGCCTTCGTAAGTTCATCGACAAGAATGGTGCGCCGGTCGTAGAGGCATTCCTGGCCCATCCACCAGCTGCATTCCTCACTGTCATGTCCGATTCCCTGAGGATGCACCCGGAAAAGCCGCTGAAAAACTATCTCTACCCGGTCGATCTGAACAGCGACCAGCTGCCCGATATCATTTTCAACGGGTCCGGACGGAATGAAACAGAGATGGTACATGTTTATCTCAACCTTGGCGACAGCTTCGAACTGATCTTCGAGGATTTCCGCTACATTTCGGCATTGATACGCGATAAGACAGGTTTTACCGGAATAACTACAGGAGACCCGGGTACCAGAGAGGATTTTCAGTATACTGAAAAGGAATATAAGCTGCAGACCGGTAAGAAATCGCTGGTATTTATCAGAGGCAGGCAAACCGTCGTTTTCCGGTACACCCAGCGTCCCGGAAAATATCTTACCAGTCCGGTTACTTTCAGAGCGCTGAACGACACCCTCCTGGTACGCGCTTCGGCCAGGTATATTGATGCGCCACAGGACCCCAAACTGAAAACCTTCGGGAACATCATTTGTGGCTACACAGAGGTCATCAGTGGACGCGTGCTTGCTGAGGAAAAGGATTCCGAGGGCAGGATCTGGTATTTTGTTGAGATTTTCCCCGACGCAAAGCCGGAAAAATCGGTATTTCACGATGTCGGCAGGTATCCTGTATTTATAACAGGCTGGGTCGACTCAAACGATATTTCAGCCGACTTTGCTGATGGTTCCAAGCCTCGCTGAATCGAGGATCCGGACGCTTTTTCCATTGAGCTCAATGATCCCTTCGCGGTGGAATTTCGACAGGGTATGAATCACATTTTCGGTGGAACAGCCTGCAAACTCTGATATCTCCTTACGGGTAAGCGACAGGGTGAAATTGGGATTTCCGTAGACCGATTCGGCAAGGTAGATCAGTATCCCTGCAATCCTGCCATTCACCTGCTTATGGGCCATATGAATGAAATTCAGGATGGAATTCTTGAACATTCCCGTGATCATTTCCATCAGCTTAAGCAGAAAAGGGCTGTTGTTCATTGCCAGCTCCATCAGGAGCGTATAGTCGATGAAGCAGACGTCGCAATCTTCGACGGCATAAACCGAATAGAGATTATGGCCACTGTTGAAAACATTGGCTCCGCCTATCATGGCGGGTCCCCGCGTAATGGTCAGGATTAGTCCTTTTCCCGATTCATCCTCCATACTGAATTTGGCAATCCCAAACTGGAGAAATACCAGGGTATCGGCCTTGTCTCCCTGCTTTATTATTGCTTCACCCTTGCGAAAACGGTACCGCTTCGAGTTGTCCTGCAGCCTTTGAAATTCATCCGGCCGAACATACTGGCAGGTGATGGCCTTAAAAAGACATTGACTGCAATCGACAGGTTTTGTATGCGACAGATCATCCATCAGGTACCGGGTTTTTACAAAAAAAGGCTGCCGGTCCGGGCAGCCTTTGAGACAAGAAATATTCTCTTAGTGCTTAACAACCAGTTTTCCGGTTGAAGTTGATTCACCATTCAGGAGAAGTGAATAAAAATAGATGCCTTCGCCCAGTTCTGCAACGCTGAAGGTGAATTTCCCATAGCCTGGCTGGATGGTTTCGGACCTGACTTCCATGCCAAGAATATTGCGGACAACGATGCGTCCTTCGCTGCCTTCAGGAAGCGAATAGCTGATACTTGCAGTGTTGCCAGCGGGATTGGGATAGGCTGCCGAAAGTTTTGCTTTCCTGATCTCTGTAATGCCGACAGGGTAGGTGTTGTAATCAACGTTCACAGAAACAGTGTTTGAAGGTTCTGCAACATCCCAAAAGGTCCACTCAACCTTGGTCTGTCCTTTTTGTAATGAGGGGGCATAATGACCTGAAAATTCAGTAGCAATAGCCCCGGCTTGAATTTCCGTGGTTCCTATGGATTCATAAACATTCGGCGGAAAACAGTTACCAGCCCAGCAGAAAGTAACGTTGGTGCCGGCGAGCAGGGTGAGTTCCACCTTTTTGGCCTTTACATTGATAGTGTGGCCTCCATTGTTCTTTACCCAGAGGTAGGTTACAAGCTCTGCATCGTCAGGTATCCCGTTCATCACCAGGGTGGAGTTGGCGGCGATGGGGTTTCCGAGGTTATCGGACAGGGTTAAACCGGTTTGCGAGTACCCGTAAAAACAGGCGATCGACAATAAATAGAGAGAGAGTAAAATACGTTTCATATGTTTGGTTTTTTGCTTGGTATATTTCGTGTGCAAATATACAATATATTTAACAAAAAGGGTCCCGGCCTCTAAAAATATCAGTACTTTTGAACTGTTAAAAACCCTAACATCCCGATCGAAATGAAAAAGCTCCTTACCTTGATCCTGATTGTGCTTACAGCGGTATCAGGATTTTCACAGTCGCAAAGACTTGTATTACTCGAAGAGTTCACCTCTTCAACCTGTGGCCCTTGCGCCGGTGTAAATCCGACTTTTCACAACTGGCAGGTTCAGAACCCTACCAAATTCACCTCCATTTACTGGCATGTAAGCTGGCCTTCCCCGGGCAACGATCCGATGTACCTGGCAAACAAACCCGAGAACAATGCCCGCGTCAGTTATTATGGCGTTACCTATGTCCCCTTTTCTGTTCTTGACGGAAATTATTACAGCGGCAGCGCAAACGGATGGAACATGACCACCGTAAACAATCGCTGGGCCGTACCCTCCCCCTTCGAAATTAAAGCCAGACATCGTATCTCAACCGGCCTCGACTCGGTGTATGTAACCATGCTTGCCAAGGTGACCCAGAACATCACAGCCTCGCTCACGGCCCATAACGTGGTGATCGAAAAACATATCCATTTCAACACGGCTCCGGGGACCAACGGTGAAAAAGACTTTTACAATGTGATGAAAAAGATGCTTGCCGGCACCGGTGGCACCAATCTCCCCACGGTACAGGTTGCCGGCGATTATGTTATTTATGAAGGGGCATGGAAATTCGGTACCGTGTATGACAAAAACGAAATTGCTGCGGTCTCATTCATCCAGAATAAAAGTACGAAAGAGGTCTGCCAGGCAGCCAACAGCAGCACCGATCCCATCGTTATGCCTTACAACAACGATGTGCAGGTAATGGAACTGTCGGGCCTGCCCACCTCCGTTTGCTTTGGTAAATTATCGCCCAAAGTTAAGATACGTAACAACGGCAACAATGCCGTTACGGGTTTCCAGGTTAAGTACAAGGTGAACGGGGGCGACCTTCAAAGCTACACCTGGAGCGGAAGCATCCAGAGCCTCGAAAAAACCGTTATCACCCTTCCTGAATACTCCTTTATCCCGCAGGCAAACAACACACTCAGAGTTTACTCTATAATGCCCAACAGTGTGAATGACGAATATCCGAAAAACGATACACTGACCACGATCATCAAGGAGGGACCCTCCACGACCAATACCATATTTATTGTACTGCGCAGCGACAGTTTGCCGCAGCAGATAAGCTGGGATGTTAAAAATTCACTCGGGCAGGTTGTGCAGGTAAACAATCCCTACACCCAGATCAACCATACCTATTTCGACACCATCAATCTGCCGGCTTTCGACTGTTACACATTCACGATCTATGATGCAGGAGGGAACGGACTCTGCTGTGCCCATGGCAGCGGCGGTTATGAACTCAGGGATTCGCAGGGAGTGTATGTTGTGAACAACGGAGGCAGTTTCGCCTTTTCCGAATCCACTGAATTCAACCTTAGTGACCCGACGGGAATTGGCAGCGTTACTGCAGAAATGGATCTGACTATCTACCCGAATCCTTTCAATGACAGAACTACTGTATCCTTCAACCTTAAAAAGTCTGAAGAGGTAACTTTATCGTTATTCAATATTGTCGGCCAGCAGATCCTCGACCGGAACCTTGGAATGCTAGGTGCAGGATCACACCAGACAGTTATTGACGGAGATGGCATCCGGCCGGGAATTTATCTTCTGCGGCTCAGATCGGGTGCAAATACAACTATCCGCAAGGTATCGGTGAACCGGTAACATCAAATATTATGCGGGATCCTTACTTCAATGGCTCCCACCCCATACCTGGCCATAGGGGCGTCGAAAAACCCGACGCCCTTATAGTTTTTAAGCCCCTCTGCAATTACCGTTTTCAGCACTCCGTTGCCAACCCCATGGATGAAGGTCACCTTTAAAAATCCATTAACCATGGCGCTTTCCATGCATTTTATGAAATAGTTTTTCTGAAAATCAAGGATTTCAGATTTCTCGAGGTTGGCAGGATCCTCCACGAGTTCGTGGATGTGCAGGTCGACCTCCGCTTCACGCGGGGCTACCTGGTGTTTGCTGATAAGAGCAGGGGTTGAGTCCTCCCCATTTTTCATCTCAACCGGGCTTCCGGCTTCCGCAGGGCCAGCCTCTTTAAAATAATCGGTAAGCGACAACACCCTCACTACAATGCCTTTTCCGTCGATCGTTGAATGCTCCCTGTAGTTTCCCTCCTTGAAAAATCTTTTCCCGTCGACCTGAAACTCAGAGTTAAATGGCGGCAAAACCACGGAAGATTGTTGTTTGTGAAAGAGAAACTGAAGATTTCCCTCCGTCCAGTGTGTCAGGGTTTCGCGGTTTATGGTGTTTAGCAAGAGCCGTGAATCGGGAAACAGGCTGCCATAATCCATCCCTTCATAATGGCCGAGGTGGGTTTTACTGAAAATATTGTACAACACATCAAAAGAGGTGTTGTTGATCAGAAAAACATCGATCATCCCGGTAATCAGCCATTTCTGATCGTGGGGCACAAAGGCAAGCCAGATATCTTCGCTCTTCCGGTTCCGTGTGAGAGCCGTTGGAAGCGGACGGGTACGGTCATCATCCGGCTCGGCAGCCTCATTTTCAATGTTGATCGCATCGGATGGTATCCTGTAATGGGATTCAAAAAAACGACCGCCCGCATCTTTGGGATCAATCAGAATAAGTTCACTTATCATTGTCGGGATCTCGAAGCCCTCCTCTACCATGATGCTTACCATCCGGCTGTCGATCACTTTCGTAACCACGCCACCGCCGGAGGCATTCAGAAATTTCACTTTATCGCCTGGTTTTAACATGTAGGTTTAATATTTGGTAACAGAGTAAGGCGTGACACGTGACGCGTGACGCGTGACGCGTGACACAGGGTCAAATGGTAATAAAAATCAGTTTTGCAAAGGTACCTGCAATATTTCATATTCTGTTCAGACTGATTAAAAACAATAGATTCTGTTATACTGCAAGTTATGACAACGACCTGCACAACGCAATGCTTGTATAATTATTTTTTTACTATCTTGCGCCCAGTATTAACCAAAAAACAGTCATTATGAGGAGATTTACAACCCTGTTGCTATTCGTTTGTTTAGCAGCAACCACTACATTTGGCGGTGGTTACCAGGTCGGCCTTCACAGCATGCGGAACATCGGCATGGGGCTTATCGGGACGTCGCTCAGCTATGATGCGAGTACATTGTTTTACAATCCGGGCGGAGCAGCCTTTGTGAACGACAAGTGGAGTTTTACCGGCGGAGTCAGTTTTTTAATGGCCCGTACCACATTCCAGGCAACAGATGTCAATTATCAGACCCATCTGAAACATCAGATCAACACCCCGTTATATTTTTATGCTGCCTACAAACCCACTAAAAATCTCAGCGTGGGTATTGCTGTAAATACGCCTTACGGAAACAGCCTGGCCTGGGAGGACAACTGGAAGGGTCGTTTCCTCATTCAGAACCTGTCATTCAAAGCGTTTACATTCCAGCCGACAGTTTCCTATAAATTTGGTAATATAATCGGTATCGGTGTCGGCCTCGTTTATGCAACCGGAAGTGTTGACATGAATAAAGCCATTCCTGTTAACGGCAATTCAGTAACTGAAGGAAGTGTGAACATCAACGGGTCGACCAGCAGTTTTGGTTTCAATGCCGGGATTATGATTCACCCGATCCAGGGGCTGAGCATTGGAGTTGACTACCGCTCGAAGATTGAAATGAAGGTTGAAGGAGGTGCAGCAACATTTATGGTTCCAGGATCACTTGCCGGAAGCTTCCCCAACACCAATGTAGATGTGATGCTTCCCCTTCCCGCCAACCTCGATTTCGGGGTTTCCATGGAGTTTGGTAAAACCAACCAGTTCATGCTTGGCCTCAACCTCTGTTACGTTTTCTGGAACACCTACGATTCCCTGGTTTTCAATTTCGAAAAGGTCTCCCCTACGCAATCGATCACCCGTTCGGCAAGCGCTGCCTTGTATGAGAGCCGCCTGATCACACGCGTCGGCTTCCAGTACAAGGTAAGCAAGGTCGTCACGTTACGCTGTGGTGCCTATTACGATCCCTCCCCTGTCAGGGACAGTTATCTCAACCCGCAGACCCCCAGTGCTGATCAGAAGGGTCTGACCTGCGGCTTCTCGGTATACCCGTTCAAAGGTTTCAGCATCGATGCTGCATTCCTCTATATCTCGGGATCCGAGAGAGAAGGAACCTACAGTCCTGAAAATTTTGCAGGCACTTACAAAAATGCGGTTTACTCCCCGGGAATTGGTTTATCCTATAGTTTTTAACGTTTAAAATATAATCCATTATGAAAAAACTATTATTCATCATATTGTCCCTGGCACTGTTCACCGCTTGCGAACGCAAGATCGACGAATACCAGGTAACCTCAGGCTCAGCGAACTTCACCAAGTACGTTTCCATCGGGAATTCACTGGTGGCCGGTTATGCCGACGGTGCTCTTTACAAGACAGCACAGACCTACTCAACACCCAATATCATTGCCCAGCAGCTAAAACTGGCGGGTTCAGGTGACTTTGTTCAACCGATAGTGAACAGCGAATTCGGTGTTGGTTTCCCAGGCTCAGGACCCCGTCTCGTCCTCGGCGCATCCGTGGCATGCGATGGCACAGTATCCCTCGGTCCCGTACCCGCTGTCGGAGATAAGGAACCACTGGCACCTGTAGGCTATGCAGTGAACAACCTCGGAATCCCCGGAATGAAGTCATTCCACATGTTTGCACCGGGTTATGGCAGTCCGCTGGGGCTCACCGTTTATCCTCCCACTGCGAATCCATACTACGTTCGTTTCTGCACCGAACCCATGAATGCCAATTTTAAAGTTGTTGACGAGTTTCCAAAACTTATGCCGACATTCTTTACGATGCAGCTTGGCGACAACGACGTTCTTTCTTATGCACTGTCAGGCGGCGTTGGCGATGTGATTACCGACCCGGCACTTTTCGGACAAGCCATGGGAGGAACTCTCCAGACACTGGCAGCAGTAGGTGCCAAGGGAGTTATCGCAACAATTCCTGATGTTACATCGATCCCGTTTTTCACCACTGTTCCCTATAACGGAATCAATTTAACACGTCAGACACTTGTTGATTCAATCAACTTCTTCATGTCAACATACTTTGGGCTTCCGCAGCTTGTATATCATCTAGGGTTTAACCCCTTCCTTGTTGATGACCCAACTTCACCCCACCCTGTGTTCAAGGTTCGCTTTATGGTACCCGGAGAACTGGTTCTGCTTTCGGTTCCGCAGGATTCATTGAAGTGCTTCGGAATGGGAATCATAAGCCGGATCACATCAACTCCGTGGGCTATTCCGTCAAAGTATGTGCTCACCCAGGATGAGGTCGCAAATCTCGCATATGCCACAGGTGCATACAACAATATCATCACCCAGCAACTTGCTCCCACTTTTGGGCTGGGCGTTGTCGACATGAATGCCAAATTGAAGGAACTGAAGGCCGGAATCGTTTGGGATGGCGTGAAGATGAATGCTGAATATGTTAAAGGCGGAGCATTTTCGCTTGATGGAATTCACCTTAACCCCCGCGGTTGTGCAGTTTCAGCCAACTATTTTATCGATGCCATCAATGCAAAATTTGGCAGTACGATTCCCCAGGCAGATATAACCACCTACCCTGGTGTGTCGTTTCCGTAGCAGCGAAATATCGAAGTAGTTAAAAAAAAAGCTGTCCCTGAAGGACGGCTTTTTTTTTCTTGTCCGCTTGTACGCTTGTCCACTCAACGTCCTTCTAAATAACGAAGCATCTTAGAAATGGCGCGGCCACGGTGGCTGATGCCGTTCTTCAGGTAGGGAGGCATGGCAGCGAAAGACTGGATGTGGCCGTCGGGCCTGAATACCGGGTCGTAACCGAACCCGCCATCGCCCTCATTTGCTTCGGTAATCACACCATCGATGCGACCTTCGAAGAGGAATTCCTTTCCATCCATGATGAGACAAACTACACAGCGAAACCAGGCTTTGCGGTTTTCCATGCCGGTCATCTCTCCAAGTACCTTGTTCACGTTGTCCTCAAAACTGCAGCCTTCGCCGGCATAGCGCGCCGAATAAACCCCGGGACGGCCATCCAGTCCTTCGATTTCCAATCCGGTATCATCGGCAAAACAGTTCATCCCGGTCTTTTCGTAGATGAACCACGCCTTCTGGGCGGCATTGCCCTCAAGGGTTTCCTGAGTTTCGGGGATCTCAACATCCAGGTTAACATCTTCCAGGCTGAGTATCTTGTAACTTGTTCCGAGAATTTCTCTGACCTCCCGGAGTTTGTGCTGGTTGTTGGTGGCGAATAGAAGTTGTTTCATACTTTTGACAATTGTTTTAACCGTCCTTTGTAGGACTGCCAATAATTTCTTTTTGTTGAATCGCTCAGAAACGAAGCTGATACCATTGTTTCCACAATATCAGATTTTGATAGCATTATTGTTATAATATCATTGAAAATCTTTTCACTGATTTCTGCGTTTTCTGCGAGTCTGGCAAACTGTAACTTAATTTTTCCTTGAGTCTGATTACCAGACAAGAGTCCGTCATCTAATGCAAAGTCTTTATCTTCAATATGAATACGACTATTTAAGAGATCATAGGCAGGACTCAGCCTGTAGTCTCCCATTGGTGTTTCAAGCAAGGAAAAGTTTTTAAAGTGGGCATCTCCATTTGAAAACAGATAATTAAAGACGAGTATTTTCAATAGTTTAGGCGCTTCTGTTTTGTACGCAGGTAGATGAGTGTGCATCAATTGAAACAACTCTGAATAATTCCCTGAATACTTGTAATGCTCTCCATGGGTTTGAGGTGTTCTACCCGACAAGGAAGCAAAATCATCCTGTGCCAGTTTTGTACCATCGTCGCTAACATCAAATCGCTTTGTTATATATGCAGGAGAGCCATTTCTAAAGAAAATCAGTGCATTTTCAGCCGTTTCTATTCCATAAATCTGACGGGCAATTTGCATTGTAAGATGTTCGTTAGCTGGCATTTGGTCTGGCTTTTTACCAGCACCGGGGATTGGTTTCAGAATATATGTTCCACGCTCACCTTCATTTATAAGCCTTAACCTGTTCTTTTCCAGCAGGACCGAGAATTTTTCCTGAACTCCTGAAACAGATGTGCGTTTTCTGTTTTGCTCAAAAAGTTCATCTGTTTCCGGATTGGATGCCGGTGAATCGTATGGCAGTATGTGAGATACAGACTTACCCTGAAACAGGCGATTTAAGCAGGTTCTGCTATATGAATTAAAACCTTCAGCTAAAGTTCCGGGACAATATTTTATCTCAGGTAAACGCAATACTATTCTATTTTAATTACTCTCACAGCGCCGATACTATCATACTTTGCAGAAGTCATGAGCAATCCAAAGGAATCCGTCTGGTCAATTTTATTAAGTTTACAAACCACTTGTTTGTTTGAACCTTCAGGAAGCATGTTGAAAAAAAATGAAAACAGGAAATCTGAACGAAACTCCTGTGAGCTTTTAGGCAAAGTCAGACTAACACCTGGTTTGCTGGTGTCTGCCATCCAGGCATCATTATAGCAGAATGTAAACGAACCATCATCATATTGGGTTAACAAACCTGCTTCCTGATCCTTGTATAGTATTTTTGCCTTTCTCATTTGTTACGGGATGCATTTTTAAGTTTTAGACCAACTTCCATCCCCAACACATCTGCTATCCTTTGTAGTGTCCGCAGTGTAGGATTCCCTTTCCCACTTTCAAACTGTTTTAAGGTCCTCAAGCCAACACCCGATAATTCAGCTAAGGATGCCTGGGTGACTTTTAACATCTCCCTGCGCTCTTTTATTGAATTAATCAATCCTTCAAAGTGCACCATACAGCTCTTTTTTATGCAAATATACAATACATTTTATGAAATATAACGAAAAGAGCAATATATAACACTTAACTCTTACCTCTTAACTCTTAACTCTTCACTAATCAGTCTGGTCACCAACTCCGTAAAGCTCCACCCCTGGGCCCGGGCCATCTTGGGAACGATGCTGGCGGCTGAGAGTCCGGGAACGGTGTTGACTTCCAGAAAATAGAATTTCTTGCCGGTATAGATATAGTCGAACCGCACAACTCCTTTGCAATTGAGTTTTTCATAGAGGTGCGACGAAATTTCGCGGCAGGTAGCCGCTGTTTTTTCGGGAATAACTGCAGGCACAACTTCATCAGACATCCCCTTTTTATATTTCGCTTCATAGTCGAAATATTCATTTTTAGGAATGATCTCGGTGACAGGCAAAGCGAGCACCTTGCCTCCGGTGCGCAATACACCGCAGGTGAGTTCGCGCCCCTTAACGAACTCCTCGACGAGTACTTCGTCATCCTCGTTGAAAGCCAGCTTAAGTGCAGGTTTCAACTCTTGTTTCGTGATCACCTTCGACATGCCCACGCTTGATCCTCCGTTGTTGGGTTTTACGAACAAAGGCAAGGTGAGTTGTTTCAAAATTTCCTGCGACGGATCGGGGCCACCCCTGAAAAGGTGCATCGACCGGGCAGTAGAAACTCCTGAGGAAGCCACGACATCTTTACAGAACTGTTTGTTAAAGGTAAGTGCTGAAGTGGTCACATCGCAGGATGTATAGGGAATATCAAGCATATCGAAATAGCCCTGCAGCCGTCCGTTTTCGCCGGGGGTTCCGTGAATGGCATTGAAAACGATATCGAAACGGACCTTTCTTTTTCCAATGGTTAGCGAGAAATCATTTTTATCGACAGGAAATTTCTTTCTGCCAACGATATAATTCCAGTTTTTTCCTTTGATCTCGATGAGGTAGGGAGTGAACCGGCCAAGGTCCATATGCATTTCAACCTGTCTTCCGCTTTTCATGGAGATGCCGTATTCTCCGGAATCCCCGCCGGCAACGATGGCAACATTCAGCATAATGGCATTTTTTAGGGAAACAAAAGTAAGACAAAAATATTGCTCCTTGTGCAAAATTCAATTTTTCCGTAAGTTTGTGGATTATTAGTCAAAGTACAATAAAATTAGCGTTTTCGGGTTAATCAGATAAAGCGGCGGATGGATTTTTTACAATTCATTTTTTCCAGAAAATTTCTCAAACACTTTCTGATCTCTGTCGGGATTACCGCTGTTCTGATATGGATCACGTTGCAGTCGCTGTCGTGGTATACCAAGCACGACAACTACATCATAGTTCCCGATTTCCGCAGCCTGTATGTGCAGGATGTGCTGGGAAACCCCGACAACAGAGACTATCAGTTCTCCGTGGTCGATTCGATCTTTGATGCCGACAAACCCAGGGGTTCGATCCTGTCGCAGGATCCATTTCCGGGTTCAAAAGTGAAGACCAACCGGATGATCTATTTTACGGTAACATCGATGATCCCGGAAAAGACAACCATGCCCG
>CAYHCQ010000027.1:0-27500 GCA_964355115.1 uncultured Prolixibacteraceae bacterium
AGAAATCTCCCCGGGTTGTGGTATGCCCCCTCCGCCAACAAGAGCGACATCTGATATTGTGTGGTGGGGCGACCGGAAGGGCCTCACTGCCACGAGGGCCCGGTGGTTGCCCAGTTTCCCTGCAACCGAATGTATCTTTGTCGTTTCCAGGGCCTCCTGTATACTCAGCGGTGGAAGTATGGAGGGGAGTCGCTTCGCCAGCATTGTTTTACCAGCTCCCGGCGGACCGATAAGGATAACATTGTGCCCTCCGGCTGCAGCAATTTCCAATGCCCGTTTGATATTTTCCTGGCCTCGTACATCCGCAAAATCGTGCTCATAATCAGTCAGATGTCGTTCAAACTCCTCACTGATATTTACTACTGTCCGGGGAATTGCGGCCGTCTGATTCAGGAATCCGATGACCTCGGTGATCGATTTGACTCCATAAACTTCGAGGTCAGAAACTATGGCAGCCTCGCGTGCATTCTGCACCGGCAGGATAAAGCCCCTGAACCCTTTTTTCCGGGCCTCAATGGCTATTGACAGGGCTCCTTTGACAGGAAGCAGGCTCCCGTCGAGCGACAGTTCTCCCATGATGATAAACTGGTCCAGCATGTCGGTTTTGATGATTTCATTGGCTGCCAGGATACCCATGGCGATGGTGAGATCATACGACGATCCTTCCTTGCGGATATCGGCAGGCGCCATATTGATGACGATTTTTTTACCCGGGATCCGGTATCCATTGTTCCGCAGCGCCGATTCGATCCGCTGGTGGCTCTCTTTTACTGCATTATCGGGCAGCCCCACCATAAAGAACTGAATGCCCTGATCCATATAAACTTCAACTGTTACGGTAATCGCATGGATTCCGAACACGGCACTCCCAAAAGTTTTAACGAGCATGGCGGAAAGGATTGGGTTTTCAGAGTTAATCCGCCAGGAGGGGAAAAGGTGAACTGGATTTACAGGAAATTTATCAACAATCGTTCAGAAAATATGGTATCCATCTATTTTTCAGGCTTATACCGCGACAGGGTTAGTATCTTCTGTGGATCCTTCTCTGCCATGAGCGCGGCGAGTGAAACAGCGTCATTATTGGCCATGTAACGTCGCACAACCTGCCACCCTATCCATTCGCCAAGTCGCGCGGGCGATTCGCGTGAAAACTCAGCCGTGAATGGTCCGTCGGCCATAAATGCCCTGATAAGCTGGCCATCGGTGGTGTAGAGCATTCTGTTCTCGATGATGGCGGCCCACACATGCTGTTCGTTCTTTACAATCCAGTTATACTGAGGCTCTGAATAACCGATTTTCAGGCGGTCGGCGGTGGAAGGAATCATTGCATCAACAAAATAGAGATGTTTGCCCGCTTCAACCATCTGGCCGAGGAGGGTATTTGCAGGAATTGTTTTCGGGATGTTAACATCTGCCAGTACCTTTATGCAATCGGGAAGAATATGGTCGCGCGTCATGCGGGTAACCCTGAAAACCGGCAGTCCGTCGGCCGTATAAGCCTTGAAATCCTGCCCGAGGTAATCGTCGAGGCCGATGATCATCACACTGTCGGCAAACCGAACGGGATAATCGTAATCACCTCCCGAAATATAGCTGTAAACGCGCGGGAGGTATGCCCCAGGATAATGGTACTTATAATGGCGGAATGCATCGGTAAGTGAACTTTCAAGAGACCGCAGATCTGGAAATTCACCGGCAACTGCCCTTTGAAAATCAATAGTCCGCGGATTATCAAGGTAGGTTCTCATCTCTGAAATTTTTTCGGGATTGCCGAGATCGGTACCCAGAAAAAACCGGTACTCCTCCTTCATCGACTCAAGCGCAGGCTGCAGATTTTCCGGATCTGCCCTGAAGAGGTCGAGGTCATATCTGTGTATCCGCACTTCGGGAATCGAAATACCGGAAACATCTACCTGCAGACGTTTCTCATCGGGTCCGCATCCGGCGGCAAAAAGAAGGACCGAAAACAGGTAAAAGGGCAGCCTTTTCATCATTCCCTGGTAATTATTTGGATTTGCTACTTTAGAACGAACTTTCCGGTTCATTATTTTTGGATAAAATTATGTAAAATCAACCATCCCATGGTATCATATTCCGTATTTTTGCCTGCAGTGCCTGGAAAAGGCTTCATTCAACCCATTAAAAATGAAAAAATTATCCATCCTTGTTTGCCTGCTATCATTGGTTGTAATATCGGTTCAGCTTAATGCTCAGAAGCTTCCGGTTAAACTTGGACTGCGGGTTGCCCCATCCATCGACTGGATGAATTCCAGCACCCAGGATTATGAGTACAACGGGATCAAGCCCGGAATTACCGTAGGATTTATAAGCGACATCTACTTTGCAGAGCGCTACGCTCTATCGACCGGGTTCGACTTCGCATTCCTAAACGGAAAGCTGTCCTATCCGGATTCCGTTGAACTTCCTTCAGATGGCAAAGTCCACAACGGACAGGTAGAGCGCAAATACAATATCATCTATTTACAGATTCCCGTTATGATCAAGATGAAGACCAAGGATTTTGGGAAGCTCTCATTTTACGGCCAGATCGGTTTCGGTACAGCTTTCAGGCTGAAGGCAACGGCAACCGATAACTTCAAGCCGGATAATGGCGATGAAACCGAGCTGGATTACAATCTCGACGGCGGTACAACCCTGATCCGCGAATCAATTATTATTGGCGGCGGCGTTGAATTCCATCTCGACCAGTCATCCCGGATCATCCTTGGCATCACCTATTCGAACTCGCTTAACAATGTCCTTACAGGTGTCAATTACATTCCGAAACAGGATATCAAAAGCACCCTTAATTTTGTCGAACTCAACCTGGGGTTTCTGTTTTAAGTTGCTGCCATGAAAATTTGCTTAGCCCAGCTTAACTACCATATTGGTGATTTTGAACTGAATGTTTCCCGGATTCTGGAAGCGATCCATCGTGCCAAAGAGGCAAGCGCCGACGTGGTTATTTTCTCCGAGCTGGCTGTTTGCGGATATCCTCCGCGCGACTTTCTTGAATTCAAGGACTTTTTGGGCAGCTGCATGAAGGCAATTGAAAAAATTGCCAGGGAGAGCAGAGGTATTGCTGTAATTGTGGGATCCCCTTCTGCAAACCCGGCAGAAAAAGGAAAACCCCTTTACAATTCAGCCTTTTTCCTGGCTGACGGTGAGGTAAAAGCCATTGCCCATAAAACACTTCTGCCCAATTACGATGTGTTCGACGAGTACCGCTATTTTGAGCCCAACCGGCTGCCTTATTCAACCATCGAATTCAGGGGGGTGAAATTCGCCCTTACAATATGCGAAGATTTGTGGAATATTGGTGACGATCCGCTTTATGTGCGCAGTCCGATGGATGAACTTGCAAAACTCAATCCCGATGTGATCATTAATATTGCTGCATCGCCGTTCAATTACACCCAGCCGGTTACCAGGAGAGGCGTCCTCAGCATGAATGCCAAAAAATACCAGCTTCCTGTTTTTTATGTAAACCATGTTGGCGGACAAACCGAATTGTTGTTCGACGGTGGATCGATGGTTGTGAATTCCTCCGGAGAAGTGGTTGAAGAGTTACACCGGTTCAGGGAAGATCTCAGGATTTTCAACCTTGACGAAATCCTGTATCCTGTATCCCGCATCCCACATCCTGTATCCCACATAGCTCTCATCCACGACGCCCTGGTAATGGGCATCCGCGATTATTTCGAAAAAATGGGGTTCAGCAAGGCGATTCTTGGACTCTCCGGAGGGATAGATTCGGCCGTAACACTGGCACTTGCGGCGGAGGCTCTGGGAGGCGATAATGTGCGGGCTATTTTGCTGCCTTCACGGTTTTCGTCGGATCACAGCATTTCCGATGCCCTTGAGCTCGCGATAAACCTGGGTGTTCCTTACGATATCATACCCATTTCCGGGTCAGTTGACGCGGTTGAGCACACCCTTGAGCCATATTTTAAGGAATTGCCTTTTAATCTCGCCGAAGAGAACATCCAGGCAAGAATGCGGGCCGTAATACTGATGGCCCTTTCCAATAAGTTCGGTTATATCCTGCTGAACACCTCAAACAAGAGTGAAGCGGCGGTAGGTTACGGAACACTTTATGGCGACATGTGCGGCGGGCTATCGGTTCTGGGTGATGTTTACAAGACCCAGGTTTACGAGCTGGCCGGTTATATCAACCGGGAAGGAACGGTAATTCCCGTGAATTCAATAAATAAGCCCCCTTCAGCCGAACTGCGACCTGAACAAAAGGACTCCGATTCTCTTCCGGAGTATGGTGTTCTGGATAAAATCCTCTTCAGTTATATCGAAGAGCGCATAGGCCCCGACGACTTGGTATTGCAAGGCTTCGACCGGGATGTGGTGCAACGTGTACTCAGGCTTGTAAACTGCAGTGAATACAAACGTCACCAGGCCCCTCCCATCCTCAGGGTCTCCCCGAAGGCATTCGGAATGGGCAGGCGTATGCCGATCGTAGCCAGGTACCTTTACTAAGGCGCTAATCGGCCATCACCGATTCGACCGCTTTGATTTCGGGAAGGGCGCGAATAACAGCCGCTTCAATACCGTTTTTAAGCGTCATCTGACTGTGCGGACAGTTCCCGCACATGCCCATAAGCCTGACACTTACGGTATTATCATCGGAAATATCTACATATTCAACGTCCCCGCCATCAGCCTGGAGGTATGGCCGGATCTGTTCGATCACGTTTTTTACTTTGCTTACAAGTTCTTCGTTCTGCATTGAATTGTCTGATTTATTGATTTATTACTCTGTGACTCTGTGACTTTGTGACTCTGTGACTCTGTGACTTTGTGACTACTTTCCAAAGGTCTCCCGGATCGCATTACTGATGGCGATTTGTTGTGCAACGGCTTCCGCCAGCCTTCCAAATGCTGCAGTTTCCGGTGAGTTTTCATCGTTGGATATCGGATTTCCGGCATCTCCCGATTCGGCAATTGCCGGAACTATCGGGATCTGCCCGAGCAGGGGAATATTCAGTTCTTCAGCAAGTTTCTTACATCCGCCCTGCCCGAAAATATAGTATTTGCTGTCGGGTAATTCGGGAGGGGTAAAATAGGACATGTTCTCCACGATTCCCAGGATCGGGATGTTGATCTTCTCGTTACGGAACATATCGGCTGCCTTGCGCACATCGGCGATGGCTACCTGCTGCGGCGTACTCACGATGACTGCTCCGGTGAGCGGAAAATCCTGTACCAGGGTGAGGTGAATATCGCCTGTTCCCGGCGGAAGGTCGACGACCATATAATCGAGTTCGCCCCAGTCGGCATCTGTAAAAAGCTGGCGAATGGCCATGGAAGCCATAGGGCCGCGCCACACAAGGGCCTTTGACTGGTCGACAAAAAATCCGATGGAGAGGAGTTTTATCCCGTATTTTTCAAATGGATAAACATAGGTCTTTCCATCCTTATCATAGCCTTTGGCCTTTTCATCCATCATACCGAACATCATCGGGATGGAGGGGCCGTAAATATCGGCATCGATCAGCCCAACCTTCGCACCGGTGCGGGCCAGTGCCAGCGCCAGGTTCACGGCAACGGTCGATTTACCGACACCGCCTTTGCCCGATCCCACGGCAATTATATTCTTCACGCTTTTGAGCATCACATCCGTTTCCTTGCGACGGGAGGTTACTTTGGAGGTCATTTCGATCTCCACCTCAGTTTCCGGCCCGATGTACTGATGAACCGCATCGATGCACGACTGCCTGATCTGGTTCTTCAGCGGGCATGCCGGTGTGGTGAGAACCACCTTGAATTTTACCTTACTCCCCTCAACCTGCACATCATCGATCATGTTGAGGGTCACCAGGTCTTTCTTAAGGTCGGGATCATCAACATGTCGGAGTGCATCGAGGACATTATCTATGGTTATTGACATTTCGTTTAATTTTGGTTTTATTAATTTTGTTTTTCAACTCTTTGCCCGGATCCCAGAAATGGTCTTCGAATCCGACAACCTTATCCTCCTCAATCAGGATTCCTTCACTTTCAAGCAGCTGCTGCATCAGCCCCGGTGAACCGAAATGATGTTTTCCGGTAAGCAACCCGTTTCGGTTTACAACCCGGTGAGCAGGAACATCGGTTACCTCTGTATGTGCGGCATTCATCGCCCAGCCAACCATCCTGGCCGACCCCCTGAGTCCAAGGTACTCAGCAACGGCGCCATATGATGTCACTCGCCCATGGGGAATGAGACGGACAACTTCATAAACACGATCAAAAAAGGAAGCAGAGCCCGGCATCACCCTCCCCCAGCCTGTAACTGATCCTTTAATCCGAGAAGAAAGCTCTTCAGCCGGGTGAGGGAATCGATCATAGTAACATTGTTCACAACATCTTCCCTGTTATACTTCAGTTTTTCACGGGCCCCTTGCAAAGTATACCCGCGCTCCTTTACCAGATGATAGATAATCCTCAGGTTATCCAGATCCTGCCTGGTAAATAACCTGTTTCCCTTCTTGTTCTTCTGGGGCTTCAGAATGTCGAACTCCTTCTCCCAGAACCTTATCAGGGAGGCGTTCACCTCAAATAGTTCGGCCACCTCACCTATGGTATAGTATACTTTTTCAATTTTCCGGTCGGTACGCAGCATAATAACTATGTTAATCCATGGTTTGTGAAGGCCGCTGCGACAATTCGAGCATCATCTGGAACTGATCGGGGGTGATATCGTTGTAGAAAAAGTAAATCGGATTGAGCGGAATCCCGTTCTTCCGGACTTCGTAATGCAGGTGTGGCGATGTGGATTTACCGGTATTTCCAACATATCCGATGATCTGTCCCCGCAGAATTTTTTGTCCGGACTTGACGAATATCCGGGATAAATGCGCATAAACAGTTGTATAATTATACCCGTGATCGAGTACAATCTGATTTCCGTATCCTCCCTGTACATCCCTGCCTGCAACCGTCACGGTTCCGTTGCCGGTAGCGTATATCTCTGTACCCACAGGAGCCGAGAAATCCATCCCTTCATGAAATTTCCGCACCTTGTAAAACGGGTCCATCCTCGCTCCGAAATAGGAGCCAACACGTCGCAGGTCCTTGAGATTCACTGGCTGTATTGCAGGAATACTGCTGAGCATCTTCTCTTTGTTCTTGGCCAGCATGAAAACTTCGTCGAACGACTTCGACTGAACATACAACTGGCTCATGATCTTATCCATCTTTTTCTCCGTCTCGATGATCAGGTCGGAGTTGGAATAACCCTTGAGGGCTTCATACCTGTCAATACCACCTATCCCTGCCTCCCTGATGGAACCGGGAATCGGTTCCGATTCAAAAATCACACGGTAAATATTGTCGTCGCGGTTCTGCAGGTCCGCTATGATCCTCCCTGCCCTGTCCATCTGGTCATTCATAATCTGGTACTGTAGCTTCAGCATCTCAATCTCACGTTTCTGCACCTTCTGCTTCGGGGTATCGATAAAATTGTAAGCAAGGATAAGCACTGCAGCCGCAAAAACCACGCCGGTCGACAGGTGTGAAAACAGATACAGCAGACGTTTCCGGAATGTAGTGTGAACCCGGTCGAATGTAAGTGATTTTTTATTGAATTTGTACTTTACTTTGCTCATCTGCAGCCTAATAAAGAATTATTCAAAAGAGGATGGCCAACAGCTGCAAAATTAAGTAAATAATTAACTTTGCCGGATGTTCGGGTTTTAAAATATGTTAAAGATTGTTAACGATTTGTTAATCAAATGACTAGATGAATTCAACTGAAATAAGAGAAGCATTCCTGGATTTCTTCAGATCCAAAGAACACCAGATCGTCCCGTCGGCTCCGATGGTAGTCAAGAACGATCCCACGCTCATGTTCACCAATGCCGGGATGAATCAATTCAAGGATATTTTTCTCGGGAACAAGGAAGGTTCTTACAAACGGATCGCCGACACCCAGAAATGCCTGCGTGTGTCGGGAAAGCACAACGATCTTGAGGAGGTAGGGCATGACACTTACCATCACACGATGTTCGAGATGCTTGGAAACTGGTCGTTTGGAGATTACTTCAAGAAAGAGGCCATTGCCTGGGCCTGGGAACTCCTGAGTGAAGTCTATAAAATTGACAAGGAGCGGATGTATGTAACTGTTTTTGAAGGTGATCCTAAGGAAGAACTGGAGATGGATTCGGAAGCATTTGATTTCTGGAGAGCCTTTTTACCTGAAGAGCGGATCCTGCTGGGCTCCAAGAAAGACAACTTCTGGGAGATGGGCGACAGCGGGCCCTGCGGGCCGTGTTCCGAAATTCATGTCGACATCCGCGATGATGCAGAGCGTGCGAAAATACCCGGAAAAGATCTCGTGAACCAGGGCGATCCGCTTGTCATCGAAATCTGGAATCTCGTCTTTATTCAGTATAACCGTCAGGCCAGCGGCCAACTTGTTCCATTGCCTGCCCGTCATGTTGATACAGGGATGGGGTTTGAGCGGCTTTGCATGGTTGTGGAAGGCAAAAAATCAAATTACGACACGGATGTTTTCCAGACGATCATCCAGGCCATTGCTTCCCGGGCCGGGATCGCCTATGGATCTGACCCCAAGTCGGATGTGGCCATGCGGGTTATTGCCGACCACCTCCGGGCCATTGCATTTTCGATAGCCGACGGACAGCTTCCTTCGAATGTTAAAGCCGGTTACGTGATTCGCCGGATCCTTCGCCGGGCAGTGCGTTACGGCTATACTTTTCTGGGTTTCAAAGAACCCATCATCAATGAACTGGTTCCGGTACTCGGAGCACAGATGGGAGGCATCTTTACCGAACTGGTTGCCCAGAAGGATTTCATAATGAATGTAATCCGTGAAGAGGAGGCCGCATTCCTCAGAACCCTTGCGACAGGTATTCAACGGTTTAATACCTATATTGAAAGTCGGAATACGAGTCACGATTCTTCCGTCACGCGTCACGCGTCACGCGTCACGGGTCACGTGTCACCTCCTTCCATTGATGGTGCCTTTGCCTTCGAACTTTTTGATACCTATGGGTTCCCCATCGACCTTACCCAGCTTATGGCCCGTGAACTGGGATTAACAGTCGATATGGAAGGGTTTACCAAGGGTCTTGAGGAGCAGAAAACCCGCTCCCGTCAGGCGGCTGTGGTCGACACCTCCGATTGGACGATTCTGGTGCCGGAAGCAGGCATGCCGGTATTCACAGGATATGACTCCCTCACGGCTGAAACCGTGATCACGAAGTTCAGGAAGGTCAATACCAAAGGTGAGGAGTTATTTCATGTTGTGCTTGCCGAAACTCCCTTCTATGCCGAATCGGGCGGACAAACCGGAGATAAAGGCTGGCTGATCAATGGGAATAACAAGGCCGAAGTCATTGATACGATCAGGGAGAATGAACTGATCATCCACATTTGCAAATCGATCTTCAGTGAACCGTCGCAAAAGGTTCTGGCAAGTGTTGATGCGGAAAAACGCAAACTCACAGCCAACAACCATTCTGCAACCCATCTGCTTCATGCCGCCCTCCGTCAGGTATTGGGCACGCATGTAGAACAAAAGGGGTCGCTTGTCGACGACAACAGACTGCGTTTTGACTTTACCCACTTCGCAAAGCTTTCAAAACCAGAGCTGAAAACCGTTGAGAAGATCGTCAATGCACGCATCAGGGAAAATATTAATATAGGAGAGGACCGCTCCGTTCCTGTCGCAAAGGCACGTGAAATGGGTGCTATGGCCCTCTTCGGCGAAAAATACGGCGATTTCGTCCGGGTGATCACCTTCGACCCCTCATTTTCAGTAGAGTTGTGCGGGGGAACACATGTGCATGCAACCGGACAAATAGGTCTGTTCAAAATTGTTTCTGAAGGCGCCATCGCGGCAGGTATTCGCCGCATTGAGGCGATTACGGCGGCGAAGGCAGAAGAGTACTGGAACGACCAGGAGAGCCTGATCGACGAGATCAGCGAAATGCTTAAGAATCCGAAGGATCTGCTGCGGGGTGTGAAGAATATGCAGGAGGAGAACCAGGATTTGAAAAAACAGGTTACCGGGCTCGGAAAACTCAAGATTGAACAACTGAAACTGGAGTATACAAACCAGGTTCAGAACTTCAACGGTATCAATTTTCTGGCGTTAAAAGTCGATCTCGATGCCGAATCTGTTAAAAATCTCGCCTGGGAACTCAACAACAGCATTCCCGATCTTTACCTGGTGCTCGCCGCCGAAAGCGATGGAAAAGTTAACCTCACCGTGATGCTCTCAGAGAATCTTGTAAAGGAGAAAAAAATGCATGCCGGCAACATCATCCGCGAACTTGCCAAAGAGGTTCAGGGAGGCGGCGGCGGGCAGCCTCACCTCGCCACTGCCGGCGGCAAGAATCCCGACGGCATTCCGGCAGCGCTGGAGAAAGCCAAATCGTTTTTAGTATAAAACCCATGAAATTATCCACAGATTTCAAACCATTCTTCGGGTTCATAACACCCATGATGATGGACAGGGAGCGGGAAGTTCATCATAATTTCACAAAAGCCTGACACTCCGCTTCGCTGACTCAGAATAGTTTCTGCAATTCCTTCTTGATCTCCCCGAGCGCAAGTTCCGAAGGCAGTTTGCCCTTTTCAACCATGAGCTCAAGAATGGCCTTTACCAGGTCGCCGGCCCGCGCCTGCTCACCGGCCTTCATTGAAGCCTTGTTGATGAGTGCGACCATCTCCTCTTTCGCATTTTTTATCATCTCCCACGATTGAGCGGAGATATAAAGTTGCTGAGAAAGGTTATATTCAAACTCTTCACGGATGGTGCGAACCAGCAACGATTGCAGCTGGACAGATGTGAGTTCGGGATTGCTCAGCCGCAAGAGAAGGTTCGAAGGATGTATCCTTTCCAGAAAAAGCACAAACCGCTCATAGGCCTGTAACCGAAGGGGAAGGATAACCTTCTGATCATCGCCCGGCCGAATGACTGGCGGTACGGCTGGCAAGGCTGCCTTTGAGTTCTTAAGATAATAGTGCAGGAGCAGAAAGGCCCCCGCAAAAACGAGGATTATATAGAAAAGTCCCCTTAGCATATGAAAAATGATTGGCGTACACATAGTCATGATTTGATCACAAATGTATCAAATATTAGTGCCTTACCCTCTCTTTTCCTGCATGAACTGTCGTTAAATATGGCTAAAAAATATAATTCCTGTTCCTTCAATCGCAGATCGCAAATTTTTCTACCTTTGTCTACTTTTCAAAAACTTCATTTTCACTCTCTTATGATTACCCTACGAACAGAACACAGTGTCTGACAACTTCAAAATATACACCAAAGGCGGCGATAAGGGTGAGACCTCCCTTCTCGGAGGGACCCGTGTACTGAAAAGTCATGAACGGGTGGAGGCCTACGGGAACATTGATGAACTCAACAGTTTTATCGGGCTCATCCGCGACCAGGCAATCGATCCGCATTACCGTGATGTGCTGATCCGGATACAGGAATCCCTCTTTGTTGCCGAGGCACTGGTAGCCCGTGATCCGGAAAAACAATCGCGGACATTGCCGGAACTCAGGCAGGAGGATATAACGCTGCTTGAAAATGAGATCGACCGGATGAATGAGGCGCTTCCTCCTTTGCAGAACTTCCTGCTGCCCGGTGGGCACACGATTGTATCCTACTGTCACGTGGCCCGCACCGTTTGCCGGCGTGCCGAACGTTCGCTGATCCGGTTAAACGTTACCAGTCCGGTTGAGGATATAATAATCCGACTGTTAAACCGTTTGTCGGATTACCTGTTCGTCCTTGCGCGGAAAACAGGCATGGATGCAGGTGCCGAAGAAACACCCTGGCTGCCCGGGAGAGAAAAATAGCATTCGTTTTTTTCCTTGACAAACTGATTTTATTTTTTATACTTTTGCAAAAATTAACAAAAAGCTTTAAAAATGTACTGGACACTCGAATTGGCCTCCAAACTGGAAGATGCTCCCTGGCCTGCCACCAAGGACGAGCTGGTCGATTGGGCGATCAGATCGGGCGCGCCCCAGGAAGTAGTTGAAAATTTAAAAGAGATCGAAGACGAAGGCGAGACTTACGAACGCATTGAGGACATCTGGCCTGATTACCCGACCAAGGATGACTTCTTCTTCCATGAGGATGAATATTAGCTTTTCCTGAAGAAACTGAAATTGACACTTCCGTAAACCCGTTTCTGTTCAAAACAGGAATGGGTTTCGTATTTTAACCGGGAGGAGTGCTCCATGATAAACAGTCCGTCGTCGGTCAGCAGGCCTGATTCAAAAATCTGATCGGGCAGGTTTTCAATGCCTTCCAGATCATAAGGAGGATCGGCAAAGATGAGTCCATACCTGCCGTAAGCATGCCTGATGTAGACGAACACGTTGGATTTCACAGGTTTGATATTCATAGCGCCAAATGTCTCCGCAGTTTTCTTTATAAAATCGATGCATCTGTGGTTGGCATCCACACAGGTGACTTCTTCGGCCCCGCGGCTTAAAAATTCGAAGGAGATACTTCCGGTACCTGCAAAAAGATCCAGCACCTTCATCGATTCAAAGTCAACGATATTGGTCAGAACGTTGAATAATCCCTCTTTTGCAAAATCGGTTGTCGGCCTAACCGGCAAGCTCGCTGGTGGCTGCAACCTGCGTCCTCGGTATATGCCGCTTATAATCCGCATGACTGAAAATTAAGCAATGGGTAGAAACTGTGCGGCGACACCTGGCTTATCGGGTAACTGTATTTATACGATTCGTTTCGCCGGGCGAATTCAATATGTCGGACATATTTCGAGAGCAGTTCAAAAACCCCCGAGCCGCGTTCTACGGCACCCAATAATACAACATAGATGTTTTCGGGATTCAGGTTGAGTTGTTCCAGCACAAAGATGAGGTAATATGCCACATCTTCTGCATTCTGGAACGGAAAGGCATTGCAATAATTCATCTGCCGGCCATCGAACAGGATAAGATCAAAATGCCTCTCACGCAGATGTAAGAATACCCTGTTGGCATTGATCCTGTTCTTGTAGTTAATCCATACACTTTCAATGAGAACGCTTGTAAGATGGTGGATCTTCACCGTCGGGTAGTGACTTCGGATCGCATTCATCGTTAACGCGGGCATTGAAAAAACGAGGTGGTTATCGAGCGGCGCCAGGTGATCGGAAAAAGCAACTTCCTCCTCCCCTTTCCGGTAATTGAACTGAAGGTAACTTTCCCGCTCAGCCAAATCGAAGAGCGGTGCCGGTATGAGCGTGGTTTTCTTACCCTCGTAGGCGATGAGCACCGACTTATAGGGATTCTTCAGCCAGGGCATGGCAGTGATCAACTGCTTCAGGAAATCGTCGAACGCAGTTTTGGACTGAGGCTGAGGTGAAGTAAATTCATTTTTCCTGAATTGTTGCAAAACAATATACTTATTGCGCTTCAGGTCGAGGATGCAATAGCTGAATCCGGATTCGCTGAACTGTATGGCCAGGCTATAGTTCCGGGTCTCCTGGAGGTTGAACGACTCATCCAGTTTACTCAGCAGAACAGTATACAGATCGGCCATTTTAACAGTCAGATAAAAAACATAAAAAGGATCGTGGCTGCAATGATAAGAAGAAATCCTGAAAGCAGGTAAACTATGGCCTTCCTGCCGGCAAAAAAGCAGCCGTAGCACATTTTAGCAAAGTTGTTGCTGATCACAGCCTGCAGTGTTGCAATGGCAATATGAACGGGCGTTACACTGAATTTTCCCTGGAAAAGACCTATGAGAAAAGGATCGATATCGGTAAGCCCGACAACGTACGACAACACATTAAGCCCCGGTGTTCCATAACGATTCAGCACCGCATAGGTGATAAGGGTAAAGGCTACGTAAAGAGAGGTAAAGATCAGCGCCACTTTGAATTCCAGCGGATTCTTATCCGTTGGGAGGGTGCTGGCTGAAGAAACTGCCGCTTCTCTCCGGAAATAAAGGAAAAACAATCCAACTCCGGCGGAGAAGGCGAAGAGACTCAGGAACCAGGGCCACACAATTCCAAAAAGCACCGGGTTGAAAATCAATATGAGAACCAGGATACGGAGGTACATCATGGCTGTGGCCATAAAGATCCCGGCCATGTATTGTTTTATGAGCGCTGGTTCCTCTTTGCTTTTCCTGGCCAGGATGATGGTGGTGGCAGTACTGCTGTATAATCCGCCAAGTATGGCAGAAAGAACAATGCCGGCGCTTTTAAATACAAATTTCTGAAGCAGGTAACTCACATAGGAGATCGATGAAATAACCACTACTGCCAGCCATACCTTGTAGGGTGTAAGATTGATGTTTGGAATGAACGGCCGATCGGGAACAATAGGCAGGATCACACCTGCAATAATGAGAAATTTGGCCAGGGTAATAAATTCATCCCTTCCGAATTTCGCTGAAAGGGTTCCAAAGGTCTCCTTCATTTCGGTGAGCACGAGAACAGTAACAACCAGCAAAAGCCCCATCCAGCGGGGCTCGGCTGCAACGACTGGTCCCAGACAATAGGTAATGAGAGCGACAAAAACCGTGGTTCCTCCGTAATCCTTGAAATCTCTGATGTGTGCATAATAATATATAACCAGCACCGCTGCAACCGCCAGGCCTCCTCCGATAAACAGCCTGTAATATACCGGATCGAGTATATAAAGGATGAACCCGAAAATCCCGATAAAAGTGAAGGTGCGGTCGGTGCCTACAGTTCTGTCGGTTTCGTGTGCCTGTGCGTGAATGCGGCGCTGTGAAAGCCCGATCAGTAGTGCGAAAACCGTAACAAGAATAAAATCAACGAGCGATTTTGGTATGCCGGGGATGGTTTCCATAGATCAAATGGTAAAATGGTGAAATGGTAAGATCGCAAAATGATAAAATCGCAAAATGATAAAATCGCAAAATGGCAAACTAGCGGATAAGGGTTTCATAATCAGGGATTTCATTTAGAAATGTGTAGCTTTTATTCTCGTGGTTGATACGGCAGGCGAAATGTTCCAGTCCATTGGTGACCACAACAAAACCGACTATTAGCGACATATTGTACATAGCAACCTGGTCGAAGACCGCCTGCGTAAGTTCCACCTCAGGGGCCTTACATTCAACAACCAGCAAGGGGGTTCCCCCGGGGCCATAAACAAGGATGTCGCTTCGCTTCAGCTGGCGGTTATAGTTCAGCGATGCCTCTACCGTAATAAGAGATACGGGGTAGCCCTTTTTCGATGTGAGATAGCTGAGAAAATGCTGTCTGACCCACTCTTCGGGGCTCAGCCTGACAAACTTCCGCCTTACCGGGTCAAAAATCTCATGCTTTCCCGGGCGGATTTCGCGGATCCTTGGCTCGTATGCCGGTAAATTCAACTGCTGCATCATCGTTACCTACAAACTTACAAAAAATCGTCCAAACACTTTATCTTTGCGTTGATGAATCCGGATTGACCGGAACTCTGCACGGAGAGTGCTAATTAATGCGCCATGAAGACTAAAAAAGAGATTGTTGACGACTGGTTACCGCGCTATACAGGTACTTCGCTGGAGGATTTCGGTGACTTTATCCTCCTGACTAACTTTAACAAATATCTGGATCTTTTTTCGAAATGGAATAATGTTCCAATCGTTGGCAGCGACAAGGCCATGCCTAGTGTCACCAAGGGCAGAATCACCATGATCAACTTTGGAATGGGCAGTCCCAATGCGGCTACCATCATGGATCTGCTGGGAGCCATAGAACCAAAGGCTGCTCTGTTCCTGGGAAAATGCGGGGGTCTGAAGAAAAAATGCAAGGTTGGCGATATGATCATTCCAATTGCGGCGATCCGCGGCGACGGAACATCCGATGATTATTTTCCCGAAAGAGTACCCGCGTTGCCGGCATTCAATCTTCAGAAAGTACTTTCCACATCGATCCTGAACCACCGGAAGAATTACTGGACAGGCACCGTTTACACCACGAACCGGAGAGTATGGGAGTACGATGAGGTTTTCAAGAAGTACCTTCGTGTTACCCGGGCCATGGCCATCGATATGGAGACCGCCACCCTGTTTACAGTGGGGTTTGCCAACGAAATCCCCACCGGCGCCCTGCTTCTGGTTTCCGATCAGCCTATGGTTGGCCGCGGAATCAAAACCCAGGTAAGCGACAAAAAGGTGACGGATGCATATACGGAAGAGCACCTGAAGATCGGAATCGATACTATCGAAGAGCTGATCAAACACAAACTGATGGTTAAACACCTACGATTTGATTAATGGCAGGAAAGAGCGACATCAGTATTGACCAGCTATTGAACGATCTGAAAAACCAGATCTATTCTCCTGTTTATCTTCTGCATGGGGAGGAGCCCTATTTTATTGATGTGATCTCCGGGTTCATCGAAGATAACGTGCTCAGCGACCTTGAAAAAGAGTTCAACCAGACCATCTGCTACGGGAAAGATTCAAATGTTGCCACGCTCATCAGCTATGCAAAACGGTTCCCAATGATGGCCAATTATCAGGTACTCATCGTAAAGGAGGCACAGGATCTCGACAAGATTGAAGATTTTCTACCCTATGTAGAAAACCCGCTCAGCTCTACTCTCCTGGTGCTGTGCTATAAATACGGAAAACTCGACAAACGCAAAGGGCTTTACAAGGCGATTGAAAAGCATGGAGTGGCATTTGAATCTGCGCGGCTGTACGACAATAAGATCCCCGACTGGATCAACGACTATCTGCGCAAACGGAACTATTCGATAAATCCGAAAGCGAGTGCATTGCTTGCTGAATTTGTGGGAAATGACCTTGCTAAAGTTGTGAATGAACTTGAAAAACTCTTTATCAACATTCCGCAGGGGAGCGAGATCACCGAAGATTATATTGAGAAGAATATTGGCATCAGCAAGGATTACAACGTATTTGAACTGCAAAAGGCATTGGGCAGAAAGGAGATTGTAAGGGCAAACAGGATTGTTCAGTACTTTGCGGCAAACCCTCGTGAAAACCCACTGGTTAAAGTGCTTCCCATCCTGTACTCGTTTTTTTCGAAGATCCTGCTTTACCATTACCTTCCCGACAAATCGCGGAACAGTGCTGCAGCAGCCCTTTCAATCAACCCGTTTTTCGTGGCCGACTACCAGCAGGCCGCCAAAACATTTCCACCAGGGAAAGTTGTTGCTCTCATCGCCTTATTGAGGGAATATGATCTCAAAGCCAAGGGGGTCGACAACAACGCAAACTTTGCAGGCGACGGAGAGTTAATGAAAGAGTTGATTTTCAGAATATTGCACTGATATCATTCAGAGCGGTAGTCGTATTCGGAAGAACGGTAAGTCTCCTCGATGATCTGAATGTATTTCTCCTGGATGAATTTTCTCCGGAGTTTCAATGTGGGCGACAATTCCCCGTTTTCCATAGTCCAGTCCGCCGCAAGCAGCCTGAATTTTTTGATTTTCTCCGGCTTTCCAAGACCCTTATTGAACAATTCAACCTCCTGCCGGATACGCCTTATGATCCGTGGATTCTGGATAACCTTTTCGGGTGAAACAAAGGCAACATGTTTCACGGCACACCAGTTCCTGAGGTGTTCGAAGTTTGGAATGATCAGAGCAGCAGGATAGGCACGGTTTTCACCAATCACCATAATGTGTTCAACGAAAGGGGACTCTTTAAACCTCTGTTCGATCACCTGGGGTGCAATCATTTTCCCTCCAGAAGTTTTGAAAATCTCCTTTTTCCGGTCGGTGATCTTAATATACCTGCCGTCTTCAATCAGCCCGATATCACCGGTATGAAACCATCCGTCGGCATCCATGACTTCGGCGGTTTTCTCCGGGCGGTTGTAGTAACCCAGCATAACCCCGGGACCTTTCACCAGGATCTCGCCATCACCGGCAATCTTTACCTCCACATCTCTCAGGACAGGCCCGACGGTGCCGAATTTCATACCATCGCGGGTGAACCTGTAACATGATATGCCCGGAGAGGTCTCGGTGAGCCCGTAGGCTTCGAGTATCGGAATCTTCGCCGCCCAGAAGATACGGGTAAGCCGGGGATGCAGAGCGGCGCTTCCCGAAACGATGAACTTCAGGTTGCCTCCAAGTGCCTTACGCCACTTACTGAAAACCAATGCATTTGCAATAGCAAGCTTGATGTCATAAAGCATGCCTCTTTCATGGTTAAGCTCATATTTATGACCCTGCCTCAGCGACCAGAAAAACAGCATCTTCAGGGGGAGTTTCAAACCCCGTCCTTTCAGCACAATACGGTTATAAACCTTTTCAAGGACTCTTGGTACAGCGGCAAAACCATGGGGCTTTACTTCGGCAATTGTGGCCCCAATCGCCTCGAGATCCTGGATGTAATAAACCGAAACACCAAATGACTGGTAAACATACCCGGCGGTTCGCTCGTAAACATGGCAGAGCGGAAGAAAACTTACGGCACGGTCGCCGGGTTCGAGGGGCGGGATCTCTCCCAATGCCTTATAATTACTCACAAAATTGCTGTGCGACGACATTACTCCCTTTGGCCTGCCTGTAGTGCCCGAAGTGTATATGATTGTAACCATATCGCCTGGAAGGACAGACTCCTTGATCCGATCCAACTCCTCGGGATGAGGGTGCTTTTTCCCAAGATCAAGAATCTCCTTCCAACTCCTGACCCCTTGCACCTGTTCAATCGAAAAAACATGCTTCAGGGTAGGAATCTCCTTAATAACCTCCGATATGCGTTCATAAATATCCTGATCAGAAACGATGAGAATCTCAGTATTGGCATCATTGAGAATATACCTGTAACTATCTTCGCTTATCGTCGGGTAGATCGGCACCTGTACGGCACCCGCCTGCATTATACCCATGTCGAAGAAGTTCCACTCAGGGCAATTGAGCAAAACGGTACCTATTTTTGTTCCGGGCTTTACTCCCAGTGCAAGTAATCCAAGGCTGATTTCATTGCTGTATCGCACATAATCGGAAGCCGAATACCGGATCCAGTTATCATTCTGCTTGATGTTAAAAACATCAGGAATGGCTTTGTATTCATCCTTGTACAACTCTAGCAAATCGAATAGCCGGGTCACTAATTTCATCAGGATCTCCTGTTAATTAAATAATTTTATTATCTGATCCTCGTATTTCTTCATGATGAAGTTACGCTTCAGTTTCATGGTTGGTGTAATTTCTCCAGTTTCGAAAGTCCATTCTGCATCCATCAGTGTCCAGCTCTTGACCTTTTCAGTTTCGCCGAAACACTTGTTATATTTATTTACCTCCACCTGAAGTCGTTTCACGATCCTGGGTAAAACGACCATTTCGGCATTGGTAGTATATGGTATCTCTTTTACAGTACAGTAAGAACGCAGAAAATTGAAATCGGGAACGATGAGAGCTCCTGCAAATTTCTGATTTTCACCAACAACGATAAGCTGGTCGATAAAAAGGGATTCCTTAAATGTGTCTTCTATGGGCTGCGGACTGATATATTTCCCGAAGGAGGTTTTGAACAATTCCTTTTTTCTGCCGGTAATTTTCAGGTGGCCTTCAGGTTCAAAACAGCCCAGGTCTCCTGTATGAAACCAGCCATCGGCTTCGATCGCTTCACGCGTCATCTCAGGCTCCTTGAAGTAACCCAGCATTACATTCGGCCCTTTGCATAAAATTTCGCCATCCGCGCCAATTTTTACTTCAACTCCTTTTAACACCTTACCCACGGTTCCGAATTTTGTTCCATTTTCGGTGAGATCGTTAACCGATATCACAGGCGATGTTTCAGTTAATCCGTACCCTTCCAGAACGTTGATCCCGGCACAGGTAAACATCCTTGCCAAACGTGGTTGCAAGGCAGCGCCTCCCGAAACAACCAGCAGATGCTTTCCACCGAGTGCATCGCGCCATTTTGAATAGACCAGCTTGTCGTAGAGTTTGCGCTTTAATTCATAAAACCATCCGTTGGCCCCTTTTAATTCATAACGCAGAGCCAAATGCAATGCCCAGAAAAATATCCACTTTTTTACCCCGGTAAGCTTATGTCCTGTGGCAAATAATTTATCATAGATCTTTTCGAGTAAGCGCGGCACAGTAGATAAAATATCGGGTTTAACATCCTTCATGTTCTCGGTGATGGTCCCCAGATTTTCGGCATAATAAATTGAAAAACCCAGATAATGATAGAGATAGTTGAGCATTCGTTCGTAAACATGGCATAACGGAAGGTAACTTACCGCCTTTGCCTCCTCCCCAAACGGAGGGATGTAGGCTACTACCTTGAAATCCGAAATAATATTGTGATGAGAGAGCATTACACCTTTGGGGCTGCCTGTCGTACCGGATGTATAAATGATAGTTGCCACATCATGCGGATTAACCGCAGCTTTTCGTGCTTCCAGCTGTGCCTTGTCGGAGTTTTGCTTTCCCAGGTCGGTGAGTTCACTGAGATGTTTAAGTTCATGATGGTCCTGGTAGGTATAAACTCCCTTTATATGAGGAATTTCAGGCAGGATGTGCTGGATTTTACGGAGCAGATCCATCCCGGAGATGAAGACGTATGTCACTTCGGCATGGTTCAGTATGTATTTGTAATCCGATTCACTTATTGTGGGATAGATCGGAACATGGATTGCACCAACCTGTGAAATTGCCATATCCACAAAATTCCATTCAGCCCTGTTTGAACTTATCTGGGCAATTTTATCGCCAGGCTGAACACCCAAAGCCAGAAACCCGTAACTGATATTATCAACAATCTCCCGGTACTGTTTAATGCTGTACTTTACCCATTGTCCGTTCTCCTTTGAGGCAACGACATCATCCTTGGGTTTAAATTTCCATTCATAATGGGGCAACAGGTCGAAAATACGGGTAACTTCCATAACATTAGTTTAGTTAAATGAAATGCAAATCAGAATATTATGCAATGATAATAAAAATGGCGAAATAGTGAAATGGTAAAATGGTGAAATGCAACAGGAATCTATACTGTTTACGATTTCTTGTTGAATACGACTGAACTTGCCTGAACAGTGGGCATAAGCACCAGGTCGTTGATATTCACATGTGCAGGAAGGGTAGTCACATACCAGACAGCCTCAGCAACATCATCGCCGCTGAGCGGGGTAAATCCTTTATATACGTTCGACGCTCTCTCTGAATCACCATTGAACCGGACGAGTGAAAATTCAGTTTCGGCAGCACCCGGGGCAATCTGGGTTACTTTGATATTATGGGCAACAAGGTCAATCCGGGTTCCTTTTGTAATGGCATCAACCGCGAACTTAGTTCCACAGTAAACATTGCCGTTGGGATATACCTCCTTGCCGGCGATGGACCCGATGTTGATGATATGTCCCGACTGCCGGGCCACCATCAGCGGTGCAATGTACCGGGTCATATAGAGAAGCCCTTTGATATTGGTGTCGATCATCCGTTCCCAGTCATCTACCAACCCTTCATGAACAGGCCCCAGTCCGGCTGCCAGACCTGCATTGTTTACCAGCACATCAATGGACTTCCAGCGTTGGGGAAGATTATCAACAGCAGCCTTAACCTCAGCCTCCTTCCTGACATCAAATGTGAGGGGCAGAACTTCAACACCGAAGTTTTTTTCGAGTTCTGCTTTTAATTCCTCAAGCCTGCTGGTACGCCGCCCGGTAACAATCACGTCATTTCCTTCCCGGGCAAAGCGGGTGGCAATGGCTTTTCCAAACCCGCTGGTTGCGCCGGTTACGAGTACTGTTTTTTTCATTTTGTCTTGTTTTCAATCCAGGTTTTAGCATTGTGGAACGCTTCAATCCACGGTGTAACCTCATCATCACGCCGGTCCTCAGGATAGTAAGCCCATTGCCACGGTAATACCGAATCTTCGAGATGCGGCATGATGGCCAGATGGCGACCGTCGTCAGAGGCGATACAGGCCGCGTCGTACTGCGACCCGTTGGGATTTCCCGGATACCCGTGATAGGAGAACCGGGCAGGAATATGGTAGGCGGATTCACCTTCGGGGAAGTTGAATTTCCCTTCACCGTGGGCTGTCCAGATACCCAGCCGTGAACCTTCAAGCGAACCGAGCATGACAGAATGATTTTTTTCAATGCTCACGTTTATGAAAGCGCATTCATACTTGTGAGAATCGTTCCACGACATTTTTGGGTGCTGCGGATGGTCGGGATAGATCAGCCCGAGTTCAACCATCAGCTGACAGCCGTTGCATACTCCAAGGCTCAGTGTATCTTCCCGTTTAAAGAAATTATCAAGTGACCGCTTTGCTTTTTCATTGTAAAGGAACGATCCCGCCCATCCTTTGGCTGAACCGAGTACGTCGGAATTACTGAAACCTCCGACAAATGCGATGAGGTTCACATCTTCAAGGTTTTCGCGACCCGAGACAAGGTCGGTCATATGCACATCCTTTACGTCGAATCCCGCCAGGTATAAGGCCCAGGCCATGTCGCGGTCGCGGTTCACCCCCTTCTCGCGGATAATGGCAGCCTTTACACCCGAAGGCCGGCGGCGCCGGGAATCGATTCCGTATTGACCGGACTTCCCGGTAAATTCCTTTCCAAATCTGAATCCCAAAAATTGATTTTTATAGTTGGTGTACCTTTCCAGTGCCAGTTTTTCGCCGCACTGTTTGCGATCAAGCAGATAGGAGGTCCTGAACCAGGTATCCCTCAGCGCATCAATGTCAAAGGAATAGTGTTCATTGCCATTTCGCAAATCTAGCTTTCGCTTTTCTGTAACCTCCCCTATTTCAACAATTTCGCCATTTTGCCATTTCGCCATTTCGCCATTTTCGACCTGCACCACCACGCCCGGCTTCTCACTGAACAGCAACCGGATGATGTCCATTTCATTCAACGCCGTGAGATCTGCGTCGATCCCCACCTTCGGGTTGGCAAAGGTCATTTCGAGCAGGGTGGTGATCAAACCGCCGGCGGAGATGTCGTGGCCGGCCAGGATGACCCCTTCCGACACCATCTGCTGAATGGCATTAAATGCCGAGGAGAAGCGCCGGGTGTTTTTCACAGCCGGTACCTCCGGCCCGAGCTGATTGATCACCTGGGCAAAGCTGGTTCCGCCAAGTGCAAAAGGGTCTTCGGAAAAGGGGATGTAGAAGAGCTTTGACCCGGGTTTTGAAAGCAAAACCGGACCAACCACCTTTTTCACGTTGGAAACCTCACCAACAGCTGAAATGATCACGGTTCCGGGTGAATAAACCACACTTCCGTCAGGATACTTCTGCGTCATGGATAACGAATCCTTACCGGTGGGGATGTTTATGCCGAGTTCGATGGCAAATTCACTGACTGCCTTCACGGCTGCATATAACCGGGCATCTTCGCCCGGATTTTTGCAGGGCCACATCCAGTTGGCGCTGAGCGAAACGCCTTTCAGTCCGTGGGTTAGCGGTGCCCACACCAGGTTGGTGAGGGCTTCAGCAATCGACATTCTGGAACCTGCTACCGGATCAACAAGAGCGGTGGCAGGAGCATGTCCCAGTGAGGTTGCAATTCCTTTTTCACCCTGATAATCAAGTGCAGTCACACCCAGGTTATTGAGCGGAAGCTGGATGGCTCCGGCCGTCTGCTGCATGGCGATCTTTCCGCTTACTGCCCTGTCGACCTTGTTGGTCAGCCAGTCTTTGCAGGCAACTGCCTCGAGCTGAAGCACGTTTTCAAGGTATTCAGGAAGCTTGGCGGGATCGTAAACGAGTGAAGAGTGAAGAGTTAAGAGTGAAGAGTCGGTGAGGATTGTACGGGGTGGTTTTCCGAAGAAATCGCCGACATTCAGGTTGATTGGTGTGGTACCGTTGCGACGATCATCAAACACGAACTTGTGGTCGCCGGTGGCATCGCCAACAAGGTACATCGGGGCTCTTTCGCGTTCAGCGATCTCCCTCAGGAGGTTCACATCCTCCTCTTTCATCACCAGGCCCATGCGTTCCTGGGATTCATTGCTGACGATCTCCTTGCCGGAGAGCGTCTGGTCACCGATAGGCAGTGCATCGATGTGGATATGTCCGCCGGTCTCCTCGATAAGTTCGGAGATGGAGTTCAGATGGCCGCCTGCACCGTGATCGTGGATGGAGACGACGGGATTTGTCTCCATTTCGGCCATGGCACGGATGGCATTGAACACCCTTTTCTGCATTTCCGGGTTCGACCTCTGAACGGCATTGAGTTCGATGGCATTTCCATACTCTCCCGTTGCGACTGAGGATACTGCTCCGCCCCCCATCCCAATGCGGTAATTATCACCACCGAGAATAATGATCTTTTCTCCGGATTCGGGCAGCTCTTTAATACTGTCTTCCTTCCGGGCATAGCCAATACCGCCGGCAAGCATGATCACCTTATCAAAACCAAACGTTTTACCGGCTTCGGTATGTTCAAAGGTCAGAACAGATCCGCAAATCAGCGGTTGTCCGAATTTATTTCCGAAATCGCTGGCGCCGTTTGAAGCCCTGATCAGGAGTTCTTCAGGTGTTTTATAAAGCCATTTACGGGCAGGAACTGCTTTTTCCCACTCACGTCCGCCTTCAAGTCGCGGATAGGAGGTCATGTAAACCGCCGTGCCGGCCATAGGGATACTCCCCTTGCCTCCGGCCATCCGGTCGCGGATCTCTCCACCGGAACCGGTAGCGGCGCCGTTGAATGGTTCTACGGTAGTGGGAAAATTGTGTGTTTCCGCCTTCAGCGAGATGACCGAGTTAATGACGCGGATCACGAAAAAATCAGCAATATTTTGTTTCCCGGGCGCAAACTGTTCTATGGATGGTCCTTCAATGAATGCTACATTGTCTTTGTATGCAGAAACGATCAGATTGGGATTCTGTTTCGATGTTTTTTTTATCATGGCAAAGAGCGATTCTGTCATCTCGGTGCCATCGATGATAAATGTGCCGTTGAATATCTTATGCCGGCAATGCTCTGAATTAACCTGTGAGAAACCGAAAACTTCGCTGTCGGTAAGTTTGCGTCCCAGTTTGGCGCTTAATCCCTCAAGGTACCCAATCTCCTCGCTGCTTAGGGCGAGCCCCTCCTGCCTGTTATAGGCTGCCAGATCATCAATTAAAACAATGGGTTCCGGCTCCTTGACAATATGAAAGATCTCCTGGCCGGGGTCATGGTAAACATGCTGGAGCATGGGGTCGAATTCGGTGACGCGTGACGGGTGACGCGTGACGGGTGACGCGTGACGCGTGACGGGTGCCGCGTGAAGCGTGAGGGAATCTGTATATTCAGTGAATTCCTCAATTCGGGTGATCCCCGTGATTCCCATGTTCTGGGTGATCTCCACGGCATTGGTGCTCCAGGGAGTGATCATCTCGCGGCGCGGACCGGCAAAGGTTCCTGTTAAAACAGGTTCGGCGATACACTCTGCATCGCCGAACAGCCAGGTCAGTTTTATCAGGTCTGTGTCGCTCAGCCCGCTGCCCGATTCAACAGCGTAAAAACGATCGAGACCCTTAAAAAATGTTATCATGCTAAGAACCTTTCAGCCTCGATTGCAGCCATACAACCTGTTCCGGCGGCGGTGACCGCCTGGCGGTAATAGTGGTCCTGCACGTCGCCGGCGGCAAACACACCGTCGACGCTGGTCTGGGTTGTGCCGGGTTTCGTCTTGATGTAATTCATTTCGTCGAGCTCAAGTTTTCCTATGAAAAGCTCTGTATTCGGCTTGTGGCCTATGGCGACGAAAACTCCGGTTACGATAAGATCGCGGCTTTCACCGCTTTTTACATTTCTTACCCGGATGCCTGTCACCCCACTGGAATCACCAAGCACCTCTTCGGGAACACTATCCCAAACCATCTCGATATTGGGGGTATTCAGCACCTTGTGCTGCATGGCTTTGGAGGCCCTCAACTCACCCCGGCGGTGTATCATAAATACTTTGCTGCAGAGTTTGGCAAGGTATGTTGCCTCCTCTGCCGCTGTATCACCCCCGCCAATTATTGCAACATCCTGTTTGCGGTAGAAAAAACCATCGCAGGTGGCACAACCCGAAACTCCGCTTCCCATGAATTTTTTTTCCGATTCAAGTCCGAGCCATTTGGCTGAGGCGCCGGTTGAGATAATAAGAGATTCGGCAAATACTGATTTCCCATCGTCGGCCACAACTTTGAATGGCCGGTTCGAGAGATCCACCTCGGTAACCACACCGAACCTTACCTCGGTTCCAAAGCGTTCGGCCTGTTTTTTCAGGTCTTCCATCATATGCGGACCTTCAACACCGTCAGGATAACCCGGAAAGTTGTCCACTTCGGTCGTGATCGTCAGTTGTCCGCCAGGCTGCATTCCCTGGTAGATGACAGGTTTTAAATCGGCACGTGCAGCATAGATGGCGGCAGTGTATCCGGCAGGGCCCGATCCGATGATCAGACAGCGCACATTTTCAGTAGTTTCAGCCATTTCAGTAGGATTATATTTCTGTACAAAATTAGCAAAAAAAACAAAACCGGGCATCTCTCTCCATTCCAAAATCTTCCTATAATTTAGGTTAATCCATTCGATTGCTTATTTTTGCAGCAATTCAATATTGTCCATGAAAAGGATACTATATAAAGGCATTTTACTACTCGCATTGTGCACCTTAATCAGCCCTGTCAGCCTGATGGCACAAACGGGAGATGAAGTTGCAGCTGGAGAAAAGAAAGAAAGAGGGTTTGACCGCTGGCTCCATGAGAAACCCGCAGGCCTTTACAACAATACCAGCTTTGGCATCGTCAGCGAGCGGGGCAACCTCTTTACCGGCATGCAGACTGCTTTCGGGTATAAATTCAACCCGCATCTCGGCGTGGGAGGAGGCATCGGCATTGAGCGGTTTACGAATTTGCCCACTTACGGCAACTACTACACAAACTTCACCCTCATGCCGGTTTTTGCTGAGGTAAGGTATACCGTGCTGAAATCAAGGGTCTCTCCCGTGATTGCACTGCAGGGTGGATACAAGTTCCTTATCAATCTGCCCTATTCGCAAACCGACTATTACTACTGGTGGATGTACAAGCCCTTTGTACTGAATGAATCTTACATCTGGGATGAATACACCCGTGGAGGTTTATTTATATCGGCTGAGGTCGGTGTCAACTACAAGATATACAAACGTTTCGGGCTCTATGCCTCACTTACCTACTCCTTATGGTCGGTTTCCGGTGAGACCCATGAGCAGATCATTCAAACAATTTACATGAACACTCCGCCTGTGGTTAAGGAGTGGCATTACACCGAAGCTGTAATGGCCTATCAGCACATTTTCCTCTTCCGGCTGGGGTTTACATTTTAACCCTGTCGATTGCAGATTACACAAAAGCGCTGTCGCTCGAGCCAAAATACGAGAAGGCATACATTAACCGGGGAAGTGCCAGAATGCTGGTCAACGACGATAAAGGGGCCCTGGTACCTGCAGGCGTTTTGTCAATAACGACCAGGCAGAAAGCAAAAAAGACTTCCAGAATTTCTGAAAGCCTTTTCCTCTTTGTCGGGGCGAGAAGACTCGAACTTCCGACCCCTTGCACCCCATGCAAGTACGCTAGCCAACTG
>CAYHCQ010000028.1:0-26907 GCA_964355115.1 uncultured Prolixibacteraceae bacterium
AAGTTCTCTTACTGCTGATGACTTTCCAACCTGACGGGCTCCTCTTAAAAGCAGAGGCTTCCTTGAACTATCATGACTCCATGTTATAAGCTCGGAATCAATTTTTCTTTTCAGATACATTTTTTACATTTTTCAAAGGCTAAAAGCCAATTAATAATCCATTAATCAAAGGCAATATTACAACTAATATTCCATTAATCAAAGGCAATATTTCAATTAATTTCTATCTCTGATATATTTTGAAACCAGTAAAAATACCATCATCACTTGTCTGATAAATATTAACTTCGTTTCTGTAATGAAGCGAACCAGATTGCCATGGGTCTTTTCCAGAATTCAGTGGTGCATACTTTGTGCAGGAAGCTGAAAAAGCATTGGCAATTAAAGCCATGATCGATACCACCGATAAGGAGATCGATCAGATGGTTTATCAGCTTTACGGGTTAACCGACGAGGAGATCGAAATTGTGGAAGGGAAATAGACAACTCTTTCCATTTTGGAAACAGTTCATAGGGACAAATTGTCCCCAGGTAGAAATGATGATTCGCCCGAACTCTTTTACCGAACGATAAACAGATATGCTGATTATTAGGAGTTGTATTCCTAATAATCATTGAATTATTAGGAATGCTAATCGTAATTGTTTACTTTTGCTGGCAGGAAAGATCATCAAGAAATGAAGATTCAGCGGATTTATCAGGATATTGAGAAGTTCCTGCCTCCCAACAAGGCGCTGATTATCTTTGGTCCGCGACAGGTAGGCAAAACCACGTTAATGGAGGATTACCTCAAAATTACCTCGTTTAAGCGTAAAAAGGTGACCGGGGATGATATTATGATTCACCAGGTACTTGGCTCCCAAAACCTGAATGAAATACAATCGTTTTGTCACGGATATGATCTGATTGCCATTGATGAAGCGCAGAAAATCCCGAACATAGGGATTGCGATCAAATTGATGGTTGATCAGATTCAGGGCATAAGGGTAATTGCAACAGGGTCTTCATCTTTCGAATTGGCCGGGCAGGTTGGTGAGCCTTTAACAGGCAGAAAAACAGAACTTTTTCTGTATCCTGTTTCTCAAATGGAACTATTGAATCATTTTAATCGTTTTGAATTAAAGCAGAAGCTGTCTGATTACCTGATTTATGGAGGTTATCCCCGGGTTCTGTCCGCTGAAAGTAAATCCGAAAAACTGCGTATCCTTAAAGAAATCACGGGGTCATACCTTTTCAGAGATATCCTCTCATTTGAGCGAATAAAACATCCACAATTGTTATTGGACATGCTCCGTCTGCTTGCATTTCAGGTGGGCAGTGAAGTCTCTGTTAATGAATTGTCAAACAAGTTAAATATTGACAATAAAACAGTGAAGAAATACCTTGAGCTGCTTGAAAAATCATTCATTTTATTCAAGCTCAGGGGGTATAGCGGGAATTTGCGTAAAGAGATCACCCGGCAATCAAAATACTATTTCTACGATAATGGTATCAGGAATGCTATCATTGCGAATTTTAATTCCATTGATTTGAGAAATGACATTGGCCAGTTGTGGGAAAACTTTATTGTCACCGAACGATTGAAAAAGCAATCTTATCAATCCATTTATGCAAATAATTTTTTTTGGAGATCATGGTCCGGGCACGAAATTGACTTTGTTGAAGAAAGGGATGGGAAACTATTCGGATATGAGCTTAAGTGGGCAAAAGACAGGGTTATGAAACAGAAATTATGGTTGGAATCTTATCCGCAGGCCTCCTTCGAAATTATCAACAGGGAGAACTACCTCGATTTTATTGTTTAAAAACCAATATTATGTTAAGGGGATCTGGAATATCGACTTTGCGAACTAACATATTTTTACTTATTTCCCTTTTTACAATTGGGGTTCAGTTCTCAGGGCTCACACAAACCCCGGTAACCGACAGCCTTGAATGTGCGTTGAAGATCAGTAAATCGCCAGACGATAAAATATCGGTTTTACTGAACCTTTCGCAGCAGTTCATTGCGATCGACCTGCCCAAAGCCATGGGTTATGCTGAGGAGGCCTATAAGATTGCGGATGATGCAGGTAGCGATGTCGGCAGGTTGCGTTGTATGCTGAAATTGATCTGGTTAAATTATATTGAAACGGAATACTCCAAAGCCCTTGACTATGCCATCCGGTCGAAGGAGCTTGCAGAGAAGCTCGGAATGAAGCTTGAAATAGCTCTTGCAGTTGATGCGATGGGTACAATCTATGATGACTTTGGGGATAAGGACAAAAGTTCGGAATACTACTTCAGGAGCCTGAAGATCTACGAAGAACTGAAAGATCAACGGGGCATGGCACAATCATCGAGCCGGATAGGTGTATCGTATTACAAACAGAAGAACTACCCGAAAGCGCTTGAATACCTCCTGGTCTCCCTGGATCTGTCGAGAAGAACCAATTCAATGGACGGAGTGGCAAGCAATCTCAACAGTATTGCCAATGTGTATGCCGACCAGGAGAATTACATACTGGCCCTTAAAAACTACCAGGAGGCGCTTCAGATTGCGGTGAAAAACAGTGATCTGCGAATGGAGGGGAGCAGTTCGCTGAATATCGGGTCCACCTACCTGAAGATGAAAAATTACCCTTTATCAATTCAGTACCTAGATCGTGCCCTTACCATATTTAATAAGCTGAAAAATCAGCTCAGGATTGCCAAATGCCAGGTACAGGTGGGAGAGTACTGCCTGGCAACAAGGGATTACCGCAAAGGTCTTGAATATGCAGGCGAGGCACTCGACCATAGCCGGAAAATGGGGTTTATGGAGGTAGAGCTCAGTGCAGCCCAGCTATTACGCCGGCTGAGCCTCGCCATGAGGGATACGTTGAAAGCATATAACTACGCTATTCTCGAAAGCCTGATAAAGGACAGCCTCACCAGCGGAGAGAAACAAAAATCACTGACAAAGCTCGAAGCCCAGTACCAGTTTGATAAGGAGCAAACCCGAAAAACCATTGCGCAGCAAAAGAAGGACTATATCACCATCATCCTCATCATCATCCTGGTCTCGGGGATAGTCATTCTCCTTTTGATCTGGGGAAGACAAAAGGTGAAGGCAAAAAATGCGATCCTTCGCAAGGAAAGTCTCGAAAAGGAGCTGGAGTTCAAGAATAAGGAGATGGTGATCAATGTCATGTCGCTGATGAAAAAGAATGAAATGCTCTCCGACCTCTCCGAAAAACTGATGAAGATTGAAGGCGAGGCGAAAACAGACGAAAGCAAGGATACCATAAAAAAAGTAGCCAAGGAGCTTCAAAAGAGCCAGGAGGAAGAGATCCTGAATGAATTTTCACTCAGGTTCAAGGAGGTACATGGCGAATTTTATAATAAACTCCTCGAAAAATTCCCCTCCTTAAGTCCCAGTGAATTGAAACTCTGTGCGTTCCTTCGTCTTAATATGTCATCCAAAGACATAGCAGCCCTAACCGGTCAGCGGGTGAGCTCCCTTGAAACAGCCCGTTATCGCCTCAGGCAGAAGTTGGGAATCTCCAATTCTGAAGTCAACCTGATTACATTTCTTTCCCAATTATAGGTAAACACCCCCTGTTTTTCTTGTTTTAGCTGCCTGGACAAAAGGCAACCTGGAAGATCTAAATAATTCGTATTCAGATTGATATGTTCGACATCCTGTACAAGTACAGGTTATGTCTAGGTGCTTTTTGCCCCACCGTGCTTTTTTGTACAGGCGGAAAATTTGCATTGGGGTTCAGGCGAGGTGACATTTGCATCCGCATTCAGTAATCACCTGTTTTTTCAGCAGCACATGACACGAGACAATAAAGAGATAAATAAAAAACGAATAGTTCAGGAGGATCATAAGGATGAGAATGGCGATGAGATGGATTTCGTCAAAGATTTCATCGAAAGGAAGAAACTTCAAAACCGGGTACTCCGGGATATAATAGAGAATATTAAACAAACAGACAAAGATTGATTACAAACAAAAACCAATTTAAAAATCAAGAACCCATGAAAAAAAGTTTGTTCACATTTGTTGCCTTCCTGCTTTTTGCAGGTGCAGGATTTGCACAGCTCACCGGTACAAAGACCATTCCGGGCGACTATGCAAGTGTTGCCGCCGCCATTTCGGCCTTGAATACATCCGGTGCGGGAACGGGAGGAGTAACATTCAATGTAACTGCCGGCTATACGGAAACCTTTACATCGCTCACCGCGGGACTGATCAACACAACAACAGGATCAGCCGCCAACCCGATCGTTTTTCAGAAAAGCGGCGCGGGTGCGAATCCGGTGATCAACGGGTTTGCTACCGCACCCGGAACACTGGATTATGTATTTTGCACAGAAGGCACCGACTACGTGACCTTTAACGGGATCGACGTACAGGAAACAACCGGTCAGGTTGAGTTCGGATTTGCAATCCTGAGGGCCTCCATAACTGATGGTTCCCAGAATATCACTATCCGGAACAGCACGATCACGCTGAACAAAACTGTTACGACCACCAAGGGTGTTTATTCGAATAACCATAACGCAACGGTCAACACCTCCATTTCTGCGACTGCTTTTTCAGGCACCAACTCCAATCTGAAGATCTTCAGTAACAACTTTACCAACTGTTACACTGGTATCTACCTTTCAGGGTATAATGATGTAATAGCTCCCTATGCCTTCTACGATCAGAATAACGAGATTGGCAAGGATGGCGCCAACATCATCACCAATGTAGGTGGGGGGTCGGCAATCGCCTATGGTATTTATACGATATACCAGAACAACCTGAAGGTGGCAAACAATAATATTTCGAGCACCATGGCCGGTTCCAACTCCCATTTTGGAATTTTCCTCACCACCGCAAAAAATGCAAGCTACGACCTCTACAACAATACCGTCAGCATGCAATATACGGGTACAGGGTCAACCGCTTTCAACGGCATTTCCACCGACATGGGAGGTTCAAATACCAACAGCATTGTTAATATCTACAACAACACCGTGACTGGGTGTACCTATGCCACAATGACCACGGGTACAGCCTACATGATGAACCTTTTAAACCTCGGCAGTACAACCAACCTATATGGAAATATCATTACCAACAATGTCTTTGGCGCCTCAACTGTTGCTGCTGCCGGCAATATCAGGTACCTCTATGGCAATATGTCAACCGCAACGCCTCCCGCAACCCTCAGCATGCATGACAACAATGTAACTGGCAACAGCCGGATTCAGTTGACCCCGGCAGGAGGCCAGACCTATTTTATAACAGCAGCAGGAAGCGGCGGCCTCCTGAACTTGTATAACAACCTTGTAAGTAATAATATAGTTGCCTCAAATTCAGGCACCTATGGTATTTGGGCCTCCTTTGATATAGGAACAAGAAATATATACAACAACACGGTCTCAAACATCAGCAAAGCTGAAGGCACATTTTATGGTCTTTATGCATACAACGTAACCTCAAGTTCAGGCACCACAAATATTTACAGGAACACTGTTACGAATGTTGAAGGATTGACTGCAGGAAGCAACCTGTTCGGGTTTTATCTGTCCTCTTCAGCTGGTATCCCTACCAATTTTTACAACAACATGATCTCCGACCTGAGGACTCCGGCAGGATTATCAGGCTCTTCATCCTACAACACGATCAACGCGATCTGGATCAACGGAGGTTCCCCGGTTGGGATCTACAATAATACTGTTTACCTGAATGCGACCTCCTCTGCGGCCAATTTCGGTTCCACTGCCTTGTACTTTTATTCAGGGTCAGGTGGAAAGGCAGATATCCGTAACAACATCCTGGTAAACAATTCTGTGGCAAAAGGCCTTGGAAAGACAGTTGCCCTGCGTGTTTCCGCAGCAACATCTCTTGCCAATTATATCACGACCTCCAATTACAATAACTTCTATGCCGGCGTGCCGGGTATATCCAATTTATTGTTCTTCGACGGCACCAACAGCGAGTCGACACTTTCAGGATTTAAAATAAGGATGGCGCCGAGTGAACTGCAGTCGGTTACTGAACTTTCGCCTTTTGTTAATGTTGCCACATCCCCCTACGATGTACACCTTAAGAATAATGTGGCAACCCAGTGCGAACACGGCGGATCAATCGTCGCTTCCCCGGTCGTAATCACAACCGATTTTGACAATGAAGCAAGGTATCCGAATCCTGGATATCCTGTCAATGCTTCATTTCCCCCGAGTGCCTCCGACATAGGAGCAGATGAGATAGGCGGAGTTCCCACTGACTTAACAGCCCCGGCAATTATCTACACGCCACTGAATCATACCTTCAACGGTAATCCCAGGACACTCACCGCAACAATTTTGGATGGTGCAGGGGTTCCGGTCTCCGGTGCTGGTTTGCCAGTCCTTTACTGGAAAGTTAACGCCGGTAGTTATCAGGCTGCCCAGGGATCCTTTGTTTCGGGAAATACCTACTCCTTTACGTTCGGAGCTGGCACTGTTGTTGGCGATATTGTTTCATACTACATTGGGGCCCAGGATCTTACTACAACCCCTAATGTGGGATTCTACCCCTGGTTAGGTTCAAGTGGTTATTTTTCCAATCCCCCATTATGTAATACTGCCCCGACAGCCCCATATACCTATACCGTTATTCAGGGAATCTCGGGTGTGTTCCATGTGGGAGCCGGAAAAGACTATGCCACCCTCTCTCTTGCATCCAATGACATCAATTTGAAGTTCATCAGCGGGCCGGTTACACTGATCCTCGACGATGCCACATATCCTTCAGAGATCTACCCGATAATATTCAATTCCAACTCAGGTTCGAGCGCAACCAACACGCTGACGATTAAGCCAAATACGGGAGTCACCGTAAATTTTGTAACTTCTATCGCAGGGGGCAGCGGTTTGATTCACCTGAACGGAATCGATTACCTGACGATTGACGGATCGAACAATGGCACAACTACCAGGAACCTGACATTCCAGAATACGAGCACGTTAACCGGTGCCTATGGAATTACGTTCCTCAGCAATGCAGGAGTTGATCCTGCATCGAACATCACAATAAAAAACTGTAAGATTCAATGTACTCCGGTGCACTCCTCTGTTGTTGGGATTTATCCAATAGTATTTTCTTCGGTAGGAGCCGGATATTCAAATTGTACTATTGACAACAACACCATTATTGGTGGATTCGATGCAATTGTCATCAGTGGCAACGCTACCGGAATCATTTACAATACGCAGGTTATCAACAATATGATCGGATCTTACGTGGATGCGGAAGCCATTACCAGAGTAGGTGTCTATATATCTTATACAGATAACACGCTCATCAGTAACAATGAGATCATGGGACCCTATACTGGTTCGCTAAACACCGGACAAACAGGTGTTTATATTGGATCTGGGGCCAAAAACACTAAGGTTCGCCAGAATAAAATTCATGATTTTTACCGTTCCGCTGATGATGGCTGGGGTGTTTCCGGTATCTGGTTTGCCTCCGATGCGACAACGGTAACAGAGATCTCCAATAACCTGATCTATGACATTAAATCCCCTGGAATGAATCCGGGTGTAGGACAAAACATCACCTATGGAATCTTTATCCGGTCGGGAGGAAATGTTAAGATCCTCCATAATACCATCTCGCTGACCGGTGCAATTCTGTCAGTACAATATGATGCCTCATCTGCCTGTATCGGTTTCAACTACCAGGCGACCGGCGGGAATTTTGAGATACGGAATAATATTCTCCGGAATTCAATGACAACTCTTGGTGGTGCTCCCATTGCAAATGGCAGAGCATATGGGATCATGATCAGTACTCCCCCAACCATGTTTTCTGTGATCAATAATAACGACTACCATATCGACGGATACAATGGAACCATAGGTATGAAGTGGATCAATGGGATGGGTTTTGATGGTTTTTACCCCACACTGCCTTCGTGGCAAACATATACTGGTCAGGAGGCCAATTCGGTTACTGTCAACCCCTTGTTTACTTCAAACACCAACCTCATCCCCACAACAACGGGTATGCCGCATGCAGGTTCGTATCTCGCCAACGTCCCTACCGACATCACCGGCGTTAACCGTACGAATCCTCCGGATATTGGTGCTTACGAATTTACCCCGAATGCATTGATTACTACTTTGGTTGCTTCGGGCGTGTCGTACAATACAGCCACCGTTAACGGTAATGCAAATGCTGCAAACAACACCTTCAACCTCTTCTTTGACTATGGTACAACAACGGCCTATGGCAGTGTTGCAACAGCCACCCCCGCCACGGCAACCGGAAACATCCTTACCAGTATGAACTCAGGTCTGACGGGTCTTGCGGGCAATACCACCTACCATTACAGAGCCCGTGGAGTCACTTCCGGTGGGGTCACAGTATACGGAAACGATATGATGTTTACGACAATACCCGATCCCCCTACAGTTGTCACCACAGCAGCCACCGCTGTTACTACATCCAGTGCCACCCTGAACGGAACGGTCAATGCAAATACTGCTTCCACTACGGCATCATTCGAATATGGTTTGACTACCTCTTATGGTACGACTGTGAACGGAACTCCGACCACGGTCCTGGGATCAACGGTCACCCCGGTCAGCGCAGCCATAACCGGACTCCTGCCCAATACCACCTATCACTTCCGGGCAAAGGGTGTTAACAGCACCGGTACGACCTATGGCAACGACATGACATTTACAACACCCACCATACCTGCAGCCGTTGTAACCAATCTTGCCAGCCCGGTAGGAACCACTACAGCAACAGTCAACGGAACTGTAACCGCGAACAATGCAAATACCACGGTGACTTTCCAGTGGGGTCTGACGACAGCCTATGGCAACACTGCAACCGCCACACCTGCTTCAGTTAACGGCATGACAGCAACCTCCGTTTCGGCAGCTCTTACAGGCCTGACGATCAACACCACCTACCATTTCCGTTGTGTTGGTGTGAATGCCGGAGGTACAGCCTACGGTCTTGACCAGACCTTCACCACGAACTGCGTTGCCCCGGTGATCACCATCAGCGGACCGACTACTGCATGCTCAGGAACAGCCGGATATGTTTATTCAACCCAGGCAGGCAATACCAGCTATAACTGGACTATTTCCGCCGGTGGCACGATAACAGCCGGTGCCGGTACCAACTCAATTACCGTAACCTGGAATACTGCAGGTGCACAGAGTGTAAGCGTTAACTACAACAACAGTTTCGGCTGCTCAGCTCCTTCACCTGTACCCTATAATGTTACTGTAAATGCATCTCCGGCGCCCGTGATTACCGGTTCAGCTTCAGCCTGTGTTTCCAGCACCAACAACTCCTATACGACCCAAACCGGCATGACAGGATACATCTGGACGGTTTCGGCCGGTGGTACCATCACTGCAGGACAAGGCACGAACGCAGTAACCGTAACATGGAATGCAACGGGTGCACAAACGATCAGCGTTAACTACAACAATGCCAGCGGTTGTGCAGCACCAGTTCCAACAGTTTTCAATGTAACCGTCAACCCGCTGCCAACGCCCACCATCACCGGGCAAAACAGCATATGCGCCAATTCGGGATACATTCCCTATACTACGCAATCAGGCATGACCGGCTACATCTGGACTGTTTCTGCAGGAGGCACCATTACCGCCGGACAGGGAACCAATGTTGTTTCCGTTTCCTGGAATACAGCAGGCGCCCAGACCATCAGTGTTAACTATGCCAATGTAAACGGTTGTTTTGCACTTACTCCCACAAGTTATGCAGTAACCGTTAACGGTACACCCGGCGCTGCCGGTACGATCACGGGACCCTCTTCCGTGTGCGGCGGTGCCCTGGGTGTTGCCTACTCCTGTGCAACCATCAGCGGAGCCGGCTACTATGTATGGACCCTGCCTGCCGGCGCCACCATTGCCACCGGCGACGGAACCAACAGCATTACCGTGAACTTTGCCGCCAATGCAACTTCGGGCAACATCAGCGTATATGGTAACAACCTTTGCGGCAATGGAACCCCGTCGCCCAACTTCCCGGTTACGGTTACCGCCTTACCTGCAACCGCCGGAACCATCACAGGTTCGTCGGCCGTTTGCCAGGGCACAAGCGGCGTTACCTATTCTGTAGGCACGATAGCCAATGCCACCACCTACAACTGGACTGTTCCTTCGGGCGCGACCATCGTATCGGGCGGAACAACGAACACCATCATTGTTGACTTTGCCATGAACGCAACTTCGGGCAACGTGACCGTTTACGGGTCGAACAGCTGCGGAAACGGCTCGGTATCTCCGACATTTGCCGTGACGGTCAATCCGAAACCTGCTACCCCGGTGGTTGTGGCCATGGGCGACACCCTTACCAGCAGTGCAGCCACGGGCAACCAGTGGTACTTCTCCGATACACAGACAGGCACCGGTAACATTATCCCGGGAGCTACAAGTCAGATCTACGAGGCAACTCAATCAGGCTGGTACTGGACTGTAGTTAACCTGAACGGCTGCAACTCCGATCCGTCGGTGAGGATCTACATCCTGATCACCGGAACAGAAGAGCTGCAGAGCGGTAACTTCAGCATCTACCCGGTTCCCAACGACGGCAGGTTCACCGTTTCGATGACCTCCGCCACACAGGAGAACTTTACCATCACCATCTACAACAACCTGGGAGTTCAGATCCGCGAGGTGAAGAACATCGAAGTGAACGGTCATAACAACCAGGTGATCGACCTCAGGCCGGCTGCTGCAGGAATTTATACTGTAGTGATCCGAAATGAGAACTCGAGGGTTGTGAAGAAGGTTGTGGTGAACAGATAGCGTGACAGGTGACGCGTGACGCGTGACAAGAAAAGGCACTCCTGATTCAGGGGTGCCTTTTTTGCGATTTCAAGATACTCGCGCTATACGAAATACTTCGCAACCTCACGGAGCAGCTCATCCGCTCTGATCGGGTAGGAGAGGAATGAATTACACCCTGCTTCAATGCACCGTTCCTCTTCGCCTTCAATGTTATATGCTGTCTGTGCAATGATAACGATATCCGGCCTCATCTCCCTTATCTGGCGGGATGCCTCGTACCCATCAAGCGTCGGCATCCGGATGTCCATAAGAACAAGATCAATTTTTGGATTTGTACTGCAGATCTCCACCGCCTTTTGCCCGTTCTTTGCCCAAATTATATTGGCGTTGGTTCTCAAAAGGGAATGTGCGAGGAACATGTAATTCGAATCGGTATCATCAACAATCAGGACAAGCTTATCCTCCCAATTATAGGTTTTATCGACGAGAGGACTTTTTTTGTCGGGTACAGGCTGATCTGCAGTTTCATAGGGCAGGGAAAAATAAAATACCGAACCGGTTCCCTGCTGGCTGTCCACCCAGATCTTTCCCATATGGGCATCAAGGATCTTTTTCACGGCGAAAAGTCCCAGCCCGGTGCTTGGTTCTCCCATCGTACCTTTCACGCTGGTTTTGCTGAAAGGTTTGAATAAAAGCTCCTGTTCTTTATACGGGATACCCTGTCCCTGATCCTCCACTGAAACCAGGATCCCTTTCGGCTGCTCCGACAACGATACGGTAACTTCGGTATTTGCCCCGGAGAATTTAATGGCATTTGAAAGCAGGTTGTTAAAGACCTGTTCTATCTTATTCTGATCAATCATTATGGAGATATTCCTGGAGGGAACAGATTTTCTGATAGTGATGTGCTTTTTATTGGCAAGGAACTGGTTGGTCATTATACTGTGCTCTACCAGGTCTGATATACTCACCATTTTCTTGTTGGCTGTGATCGTCCCGGATTCGATCTCACAAAGCCCCAGTAATTCGGTTACCAGGGTAAGCAGATGAGTTGCCTGTTGCGAGATGATATCGAGCGACTTGATTGTATTTTCGTCAACTCTCCCCTCGATTTCTTCTGTGATAATGTCGGCGAAAGAGATGATATTGCCAAGAGGATTTCTGAGATCATGGGCAACGATTCCGATGAAATGGTTTTTTTCTTTGTTTGCTATCTCCAGCTGTTTGTTTTTTGCTGACAGATCATCATGTAGTTTCGACAACTCCTTGTTCGCCTCTATCAGTTCATTGCTCTTTGACACGGCATTCTGATAGGTAGATAAAAGCAGGTCGACGATCTGAATGCGGTTGGAGGAGATGGAATACTTATCGCCGTTGAAAAAGATCTCCATCCCGGCGTCGATATGACTTTTTTCGCGCATATCCTTGTTTACCAGTACATATTCTATCTGGGAAAGCAGGAAATCTTCCTTGAAAGGCTTGGGAATGAAATTATCCGCTCCGTAATCAAGGCCTTTAATAATATCTTTGGGATCAGCCAGGGAGGTCAGCAGAATGAAGGGAATTTTGGCAAATTCGGGGTTGCTCTTGATAGACCGGCACAGTTCAAATCCGTTCATTCCCGGCATCACTACGTCGGAAATAATGAGATCAGGGATCGATTCTCCTACCATTTCAAGCGCTTCGATCCCGTTCCTCGCCATCTTTGCCCCGTATTCGTTCGACTCCAGGATATACTTCAGGTGTTCTCCCTGAGTAAGGCTGTCCTCAACTATCAGAATATTGTATGATTTTCTTTTCATATGTTTTAATTGTTTTCAGATGGGCTTTCTCAGTACTTCAATATCTTTAAGTAATCGTGTAATTTCATCGGAACTCATGATAAATTCTGCGGCATTCATTTGAATTGCAGCTCCCGGCATTCCATGGATCAGGGAACTCTTTTTATCCTGGGCAACAGTAACAGAACCTGCCACTCTGATCTGTTTCAGTTCTGCAGCCCCGTCGCTACCCATCCCTGTAAGCAGGAAGGCAAGCACTCCCGACTGGTAGTTTATGGCCAGGCTGTTGAATAGATAGGCCACCGAGGGACAAATGCCTTTTCCCTTTCTGCCCTCTTCCAGTACCACATGCCCCGACCTGGAAATACCCATATGATACCTGCTGGGAGCAAAATACACGTTCCCCGGCATGATATGCATTCCCTTAGTGGCAACATGAAGGGGTATCGAGAGAGATTGGTTGAGCCAGTCGACGAGTCCTTCCAGAAATCCTTCAGTCATATGCTGAACCACCACGATGGGGTAAGGAAAATGGCCGCTGATCCCCGAAAGAATTTTCTGAAGAACGACAGGTCCACCGGTCGATACACCTATGGCAACAACCTGAATTCTATCAAGCCTGCCGGGAACGGGCTTAGGTCCGGCCTTTATTTCTTCAGTAATGATCTCTTTTTTCCTGGTTGCTGGTTTCCGGGTGATCACTTTTACTTCCGACATGACTTTCACCATGTTAACCAATGATGCCGCGTTCTTTTCTGCATCCGGGTGTCCTGTTCCTCCAGGTTTTTCAAGAACGGCAAGTGCTCCTGCCGACAATGCATCGATGGAGGTTTGTATATCATGCACATTCCTGCTTCCGGTTATAATTAAGATGGGTACCGGGTTCGTCGACATAATGATCCTGGTGGCATCGAGTCCGTTCATTATCGGCATATCGATGTCCATGGTGATCAGGTCCGGCTTGTTCTTTTTAATGAACTCTATGGCTGATTTACCGTCACTCACGTTCCCAATGACATGAATGCCTTTGTCCCTGTTTAGTATTTCTTCAAGGTAGGCGCTCACGACCCTTGAATCCTCCACTATCAGTACCTTTATCGGTTTGTTCATAATTGCTTAGGAGATCAGGCGGTCGATGACGTCGAGCAGGGTGCTCTGGTCAAAATTTGATTTCACGATATATGCGTTTGCACCCACCTCCATGCCCCGTGCCCGATCCTCCTCCTTCGACAGGGAGGTTACAAGGATGAGCGGAATCCCCATGAGAGCAGGATCAGAGCGTATCTTTGCGGTGAGATCAAATCCGTTCATCCTGGGCATATCAACATCGGAAATTACCAGGTTAAAAGGATCCTTTTTGAGTTTGAAGAAACCGTCGACACCGTCAATTGCAGTTGTAACGTCGTAGCCGGCGCCTTCGAGAATGTTCTTGAGAAGCATCCTGGAAGTGATGGAATCCTCAACTACAAGAACGGATTGTTTTGGGGCAACAACCTGGCCCGGCGACTCAAATGCCGGTTTCTGGCCTGATCCCGAAGCCGTTTTAATGAGGTCCGATACGTTCAGGATCACGATAACCTCCCCTGAACCCAATAACGTCGCCCCCGAAACATTTCTTATCCTCCGCAGATGGGCATTGAAATTTTTCAGCAGGATCTCTTCCTCGTTGATAACCTCGTCGATAATAAAACCGATCTTGTTGCCGTATGATCCTAAAACAAGAACCTGTAAAGCACCTCCGGCCTGTTCCGTTTTCGGCAATTCCAGGATTTCGGCAAGATCGACCAGCGGGATGAAGTTTCCATCATACGGAATGGCTGCCTTATTCCTGATTGTGCCTATTTCTTTGGGTTCGACCTGGATGACCTTTTCAACCTTTGTTGTTGATACGGCAAATTTATTAGCCCCGCACCGTATGATGATCCCCCTGAATGTTGCCATTGACAGCGGGATCTGGATTTTAAATTCGGTGCCCTGTCCATTTACTGTTTTGACTGTGATCGTGCCTCCCAGAAGTTCGATCTTCTCCCGCACAATGGCAAGGCCAAGGCCTCTGCCCGAGAGATCGGTGATGAGGTCGCTGGTGGATATGCCCGACTTGAAAATATACTGTACAACCTGTTCGTCGGCAATCTCCCCGGCTTCTTCAGCCGATATCTTTTCCTGACGTATGATCTGTTTTCTGAGCTTGTCAAGGTTGATGCCGGACCCGTCATCCGAAACAGTGATTTCAACCCTGCTGTTTTCAAGTCGTTCGATGAGGATGGTGATAATCCCTCTCAAAGGCTTGTTCCTTAATTCCCTGAGGCCTGGTTTCTCTATGCCGTGATCAATGCAATTACGCAAGAGATGTAATAAAGGGTTTCGTATCTCTTCCAGTACTCTCCGGTCAATTTCGATCTGATCGCCTTCGATCTGCAGTTCGATCTCCTTTCCTTTATCTCTTGAAAGATCGCGGCAAGTCTTCGGAAATCCACTCAGTATGGTAAAAAACGGGAGAGATACGATCTCCTTGACATCCAGGAGCAGGGATTCGATCTTCATTCCTGTTTCATAGGCAGCCTCCTCCGAAAACCTGAATACATGCTCAAGGTCATTCTGCAGGGTTTTCAGCAGGGAGTGCTCCCAGTTGTAAAACTGCAGCAGTTGTGCAATATGCTGCTCTTCCCTCGAAAGATTTTGACCGGGAGCCATCTCGCCATATTTCTGGCGAAGTTCAAACAGGGAGGTATATACCTCGGTTGATTCTTTCTCCCAGGATTTTAATTTGAGCATGGATGAACGGATGTCGTCGGTGATATGGGAAGAGGTTTGTTTCAGGGTAAGCAATTCTTCCACCTGGGCCAGCAGGTCATCTATCTTTCCCGTTGAAACCCTGACGGTTTCCATTCCTGTTTTCTTTACCTCTTTCCCGGGTTCCTGGGTGACGATGTTTTCAGTGGGTCCTGAAGAATTTTTTGGCGGAAGTTCCGATTGCGACCCTGCCAGCGCATGTTGATCTATAGTTGCAGCAGCTGCATTGGATTCCGACAATTTATTGTTCCCCGATTCTGCGGATGACAGTTCTGAAATATGCAGGGCTACCCGGTTCTTTAACACTTGAGGGATTTCTCCGGCATTGACTGCCAGAAGCTCATTAAACAGATTGCAGGTGTTGTGAAGCAGGTCAAAAAGGGCTGGAGTGAAAGAAAGGGATTGCTTTTGAATATTTGAAAAAACTCCTTCAAGCGCCTGGCAGACCGATTCAAACTCGATGAGGTTTACGGCCCGGGAAGCCCCTTTGAGGCTGTGAGCCTCCCGGTAGGCGGTCTCAAGAAGTTCATTCCTGTTTATCCCGGGCTGGTCCTTTTCCAACTCAAGCAGACTGGTAGAGATCTTCTCAATCCCTTCAGTTGCTTCGGAGATGAAAGTCGCAAGAATCTTTCGCAGGAACTCTTCTTTATTACCCATCCTAAAATTTGTATTGATTCATCAGAACCTTGAGCTTTTCACCAAGTTTTTGCAGTTCGGTAACCGAATCGGCCGATTGCTGAGTACTGGCGGCCGACTGCATGCTTGCCTCCCTGATATTTTCCATGGCCGCAACAACCTGATCCATCCCTTCAAGCTGCTGCTGGCTTGAAGCCGCAATCTGAATTGCAGCATTCGCGGCGGTTGCGATACTTTCCGACAAGGCTTTTATCGTGTCGCCTGAAACGGAGGTTAGCTTCAGCCCTTCTTCCACAACCCGTCCGCCCTCCTCAGTGGCCATGACGGCCGAACTGATCGATTTCTGGATATCCCGCAAAATATTCCTGACTTCGGCAGTGGCCTCCTTCGACCTGCCCGCGAGTTTTTTGATCTCCTGGGCCACCACGGTAAAACCTTTGCCTTGCTCTCCTGCTTTGGCAGCTTCGATTGCTGCATTCACAGCAAGCAGATTCGATTGTTCGGCAAGTTCATTCACTGTGGCCGTGATCTCACCTATGGTCTGGCTCTGTTCATTCAGTTTGATCACCATCCCTGCGATCGATTCCATCTGCTTCTTGATCCGGCTCATCCCGTCGGTAGTATTTATTATTGCCTTATTGCCCTCCCTGGCTATATCAGCAGATCGTACCGCCGATTCCGATACCATTTTTGCCTTGGAGTTGGATAATTCGGTGGTTTGCTTTACCTCTTCAACTGTGGAGGTGGTTTCTCCCACCGCCGATGCTGTTTCGGCAGAGGTTGAAGCAAGCTGGGAAACGGCTGCCGATATTTCAGCCGTTGAGGAGGCAAGGACGTTGACCCCTTCGCCGATCTCATTCAACTGATGCCGCAGGCGTTCGACCATCGTTTTAAAAGCCATACCCATGGTGTCTTTGTCTGACAATAACGTAATTTCCCCTGTCAGATCACCCTTGGCGATCTCGACGGCACGCTGGGCTTTTTCCTGCATACCCGCCTGAACGGCCTTGAAAGAATTTGCGAGCTGACCAATCTCATCCTGCTGCGAAACGTTGAATGTCCTTCCCAGGTCACCCAGTGCCATCGCCCTGGCAACTTCGGTTAAGCTTACGATTGGACGGGCAAAGGCTTTGGAAATAAAATATCCCAATATGGAAACAACAAGAATGATCACAAGCGTTAAAAGGATCATCTCGTTCCTCAGCATGTCAACAGATGAAAATGCCTCATCACTGCTGAATTCCAGAACCAGCACCCAGCTGGTTCCCGGAATGGGCACTGATTTGCCGATAACGGACATATCCCTGTAATTCCGGTAGGGAATAATTATCGGCGTTGATACATCTGCATTTTCAAAAACCGGGAGAGGGATCTCCTTATTCATAAAAATCGCCTTCTCATCGTTGGAATGGGTAAATACCTTCCTCTCTTTATTCACCAGATAGTTTATTCCGTTCGCCCCCATTCCGGCATTGTTCAGGGTTATGTCATTGAGTGAAATCCCCTCATCAGGATTATCCGGACAATTTACAGCGGCATCCAAAGCCTGATGAAATGCAATAACACCGATCACCTGATTGGAACTACTGCTGAAGATAGGCGCTGAATAAACAACCTGCTCATTGTTATCGGTCGACGACTTGTATGGTTCTGAAATAAACACCCCGGTAAGGCCTCCCTTGAAATAATCCCTTTCAGACCGGTCGGCGCCGACTTCATTTACAATTTCCTTTGTAGAAGCGACTATTATTCCCTTTTTGTTTAAAATTTTGATCCGGTAGAAACTAACGGAATTATGTTTAAGATCATTCAGTTCATCTTCCAGGATGTTTTTTGATTTTTCTACCTCTGTTCCGTTCTCCATATTCTGCAGGTTGTCCTTAATAATTTTCAAGGAGGCTACGCTCTTAACCAGGTCCCTGCTTGATTCCAGAAGATTTTCAATATGGTGGGCCCTGGAGTATGCCACCGCCACCAGTCTTTCGGAGATCGAATTTTCAAGGGCTTTTTTCGTCGTATTATAGGAGAGAAAACCCAGGATAATGACCGGGATGACAGAGAGGCCGAGAGAGAGGGCAATCAGCTTTGAGCTGATCTTTCGTGTAAAAAAATTTCCGATTTTCATATAATTGCTTTTTTATTTAACAACGGACATTTGCTTTACTGGACTTGTTCATTGATGATTATTTTCTCATCTGAGAGGATTTTTTCGATATCCAACAGAATGGTTTTATCTTTAGAAACGCCCTGAATGTAATTGGTCTGGGTTCCTGTAATGCCAGGAAGGCCGGTCTGGAGCGTATCCATCCTGATAAATGCTGTCCCGGCAAGGTCATCGGCAAGAATCCCAAGTTCTGTCTCTCCTTTTCGAACAATGATCACCCTGTTAAGGTTTGTAATTCCCTTTTCGGGAAGAAGAAAGAATTTTCTGAGGTCGACAACCGAGATGATCCTTCCCCTGACATTGAAAATGCCCAGGATAAACCTGGGCGTGCAGGGAAGAATGGTGAGTTCTTTCAGGTGAACGACTTCACGGATGTAGAACACATCGATAGCGTAGGTCTCATTCCCCAGGAAGAACTCAAGCACCTCGATGCCCGATTCTGAAGATGATTCCGCTTCAGGTTTGTGCCTGATAGCATCGGCCCTCAGACTCAGAATTCTCAATATCTCTTCGGCTTCCGCCCCGCTCCTTTTTATTTTCCCTGCCATATTTATAAATTGGAATTGACAAGTTCAATGAATTTCGATGCGGTCAGTCCGCCGGATTCAGGGATTTCTGACTGCGGATCCATTTTTAACAATATCTTTTGCAGATGGCGGAAATGCTTCTCCGACATGACGTTCCCATTTTGTTTTCTTACAAGGTTCCCAAGCAAATAGTGTCCCATTGGAAAATCTTTTTCAAGATAAATTGCCTTGTTGAGCGAAGCGATTGCCTCGCTGGTCTTACCCAATTCCGAAAGAATTGTGGCATAAAAGTAATGAATCCGGTAATCAGTCCTTTCTGTTTTCAGCAGTTCTTCACAAAGAATTGCAGATTCATCGTATTCCCCAAGGTTGGCTTTTGTTTTTGCAAGAAGAAATTTTGTCTCCCTGTCTTGCTGAACAGTATCCTGAACCGGAGTGAGATGCTGGGTTTCAATCCTGGATTCAGGTTCAGTGAAAGATCCCTTTTCAAACAGTTGTTGTAACTCTTCCAGGGTGAAAGGGGCTGGCTTCTCAGGCACGACAGATGGAGGGGTGTAATTCATCCCGGGACTGGCGGAAGGTGTAGGAGCCGGCTCTACCCGGGCCTTTTTTTTTCCTTTGTGGTAAATGGTATAACCCGAATAAACGACCCTGCTGAATTTATCCGAGATATAAGGGGTCATATCGGCCGGACTGACCACCAGAATACCTCCTTTGACCAGGCATTGATAAAACCTGTCGGTAACCGTTCCAATTACATCTCCCGAGAAATAGATCATCACATTCCTGCAAAAGATGATATCCATGTCAAGCGTGTTTGTTGCTGCCGCAGGATAAACCGGTTCGGCCAGGTTAAGCCAGGAAAACCTCACCATTTCACGAACAGCATCGGATACCAGGAACTTGTTTTCCCCGGCAGGTGTAAAATAACTGTCGACCGGATACTTATTGTGGCGGAATGACCATTTGGAATAGATGCCACGTTTTGCCTTTTCCATCAATACCGGACTGATATCGGTAGCCAGAAGCGAAATGTTCCAGCTTTTGGGATTTGGGATGAGTTGCCGGAGCAGGATGGCGATGGAATAGATCTCCTCACCCGAGGCAACACCTGCACTCCAGATCCTGAGGTATTTTCCATTGGCCGACCGTTGCCTGATCAGTGCGGGAAGGTATATTTTTTCAAGGTATTCAAAGCTTTTCGGCTCCCTGAAAAAGAATGTCTCCCCTATGGAGAAATGAATGGCCAGCTTCTCGATAATCGTGCGGGTAACCGGAGTATTGATAAGCCACGAAATACATTCCGATGAATTTTCTATTTCGAATTCCTTTGAAATGGCTGTGAGTTTTCTCAGCACCTCCTTTTCATGCCTGGAAGAATAATGTAAACCAAGGTTGGAATTGAGGTACTTCTGAAATTCGGCTAGCAATTGATCGGATGGCCTGTTATTCATACCCCGGAAGTTTGAACGATTAAGTTTTTCTCAGGGATTCGATGGCAGTCCCGATCATCTTGATGTGGGCCCGCTCAATGAATTTATCAGGATCGCTGATCAGCACAACCTGGTTGTTGAAGTCAGAGATGCCATCGAGACACGAAACCTCCAGAAAGAGTTTATTCTGGGAGGAAATATCTTCATCTTTCAGAATAAGCGTTTCCAGGACGGCATCCACCCACAGGGCCATCCGTCCGATTCCGGTAAAAAAAATGATCAGCTGGTCACTCAGGCTGTAGTCCTTTGCCGGCAGAAGGAAAATCTTCCTTATGTTGATAACAGGGATCAGGTCGCCTTCGAGATTAATTACCCCGCATATATAGTCAGGAGTTTTCGGCAGCGGTTCAATTTTTACGATCTGCAGCACGCTGTCAATGGAATGAAGGGGCAGGGCGAACTGCTGACCTTCTGCAGTAAATAGTACAAACTGGTTATCGTTTCCCATCAACCGGTTTAAAAATTCAGGTGGGTGCTATCGGTCGCAATCGTCTTACAACAGGTAAAGTTAAACCATAAATCCAATTCTAAAATAAAATACCGATTAAAATTTACTTGTATCTTTGCAGCGGTACTAAAAATTTCATATTGAGCTATCCAAGTTTAACCTTCCCTGCTTTCTTCGCTGAGACCCTGGGTCGATTCGCTGATCGCCCTGCGCTTGCTATGATTGGCAACGCTCCCATGACCTACAATGAAGTGAATCAGCAGATTATGGCTGTTATGGCACTTCTCGGAAAACTGGAGATAGGCCCCGGCGATAAAGTAGCCATATTGAGTTCCAACCTGCCCAACTGGGGGATCAGCTATTATGCGATCACCTTCATGGGCGCCGTTGCAGTGCCTTTGCTCCCGGAATTCCTGCCCAGCGAGATTGCCACCCTTCTCGAACACTCTGAAACAAAAGTTGCCTTTGTCTCCGAGAACCTGGCGTATAAACTCAAGGAGGATGTTACCGGAAAGCTGAAATCGGTCGTGAAAATTGAGGACTTCAGCATTATTCACGGCGGGACAGGCGACGTTTCATTTGATCCCTCAGCAAAGCCAGCCGTAAAATACGATGTTCAGGAGGATGACCTGGCCGCAATCATTTATACAAGCGGTACGACGGGAAAACCGAAAGGGGTTATGCTGTCGCATAAGAACATCTGTTTTACCGCCATCAAGGGGCATGAAATCCAGTCTATCAAGGAAACCGACCGGTTCCTTTGCATTCTGCCTTTGTCGCACACCTACGAAAACACCCTGGGCCTGATTCTACCGATGTACCGCGGGGCGTGTGTATATTACCTCGGAAAGGCACCAACACCCTCAGTTTTACTACCTGCTTTTCAGGAGGTAAAACCCACAACAATACTCACGGTACCGATGATCATCGAGAAGATTTACCGGTCCAAGATCCTCCCGGCCTTTACCGAGAAGCCGGTGATGCGTTTTATTTACAGCATTCCCCCGTTCCGCAAGGTACTCAATCGTATAGCGGGTAAAAAGCTGATGCAGACCTTTGGCGGAGAGCTCACCTTTTTCGGCATCGGTGGCGCCAAACTCAACCGTTCGGTTGAAAAATTCCTGATCGAAGCCCGGTTCCCATATGCTGTTGGCTACGGCCTAACCGAGAGTGCGCCTCTGCTGGCGGGTTTCAATCCTCAGCAGGCCAGGCTCCAGTCGACCGGTCCGGCCTGTATCGATGTTACGCTCAAAATCGTTAATCCCGACCCCAAGACAGGGGAAGGCGAAATCTGGGCCAAAGGACCGAATGTGATGAAAGGTTATTACAAAGAGCCCGGTCTTACACGCGAAGTCCTTACGGAAGATGGCTGGCTTAAAACCGGCGATCTGGCATCGGTCGATGCATCCGGTTATGTTTTCATCAAAGGCCGTGTGAAGAGCATGATCGTGCGGTCCAATGGCGAAAATGTTTATCCCGAGGATATCGAATCGGTGATCAACAACTTTCGTCATGTTGCTGAATCGCTGGTACTTGAACAGAAAGGGAAGCTGGTGGCACTCGTTCATTTTAACCAGGAAGAGATCGAACAGCGTTACCTGCACCTCAAGGATGAAGTGGCTAACTACGTCGACCTTAAGATAGAGGAGTTGCGCATGGAGCTGCAGCAGTACGTAAATGCCCGGGTAAACAAGTTCTCCCAGGTGCAGATCGTATTGACCCAGAGCGATCCTTTCCAGAAGACAGCCACACAGAAAATCAAGCGGTTTCTCTATACCTGAGCCTGATGGAGACCAGCCGGTTTCTTGATGAGGTCACTTTTGAACAGCTTTTCCGGAGCCATTTCAAAGGACTCACCCACTTCGCCATCACGTTTGTCAAGAACGACGAAACAGCCCGTGAGATAGTGCAGGAGACTTTCATAAACCTGTGGGAAAAGCGCAGCAGCATCGACCTTTCCAAGCCGGTAAAAAGCTACCTTTCCACCTCGGTGCGTAACCGTTGCCTGAACCACCTCCGCGATAATAAAAAGTTCAGCAGCGACCTGCTTGCCATCGAACATGCAACCGGCAACGAATACAATGAACAACCCGATAAGCTGGTGGAGGCTGAGATCCGCGAAAAGATAGCCGTCTCAATCAGTGAACTTCCCGAAAAATGCCGCGAAATATTTGTTCTGAGCCGCTCCGAAAACCTTAAATACCAGGAGATCGCTGACAGGCTTCAAATCTCAATAAAGACCGTGGAAGCCCAAATGTCGAAAGCCCTCCAGCACATGCGCGGCAGGCTGGGCGAGTACCTCAGTATTTGTTTACTTGTTCACTTGTTCACTCGGTCACTTGTTCATTTGCTCACTCTGTGACTCTGTGACCTGGTAAAATAATTTGATGTAAGATAAGGGTAGACCTGATCTCATGTGTAATATAACCGGGTGAAAACCATGGAAACCAACGAAACATATTATATCGATCTGATCACCAGCTACTTCAACGGAGAAGCATCGGAAGATGATATCCGTTTTTTGGAGGCCTGGGTGAAATCCGATCCGGAAAATGCCAGACTCTTTGAAGAGCATTCCAGAACCTGGTCACTCCTCCAGCGCGAAAAAATCGAAGCGCAGACTGATATAGATGCCGAATGGAACAAACTCCAATTCGTCACGCGTCACGCGTCACCCGTCACGCGTCACGTGTCACGCATAACGCGTCACGCGTCACGTGTCACGCGTATCGCGGCCCTCATTCTCCTTATCGCCATCCCATCCTACTTCGCCTACCGCTATTTTACCGAGGCGCCCAGGGTTGAACTGACAGCAGAAGATTCAATTCGTGAGATCCTCCTTCCCGATGGTACCAGGGTTACCCTGAATGCCGGATCGACCCTCGAATACCCTGAAAAATTCAAAGGCAAAACGCGTGAGGTAAAACTCGCCGGAGAGGCCTATTTCACTGTAACGCACGACGAAGCCCATCCGTTTATTGTTTCGGGCGGAGAGGTACGTGTAAAAGTTTTGGGAACACAATTCAATGTAAATACGAAATCATTGAACGGAAAGATGGATGTGGTACTAACGGATGGAAAGGTCTCTGTCTATTTCAAGGAACAGACATCCGATCCCGTAATCCTCATTCCGGGTGAAAAAGCAGAGATTCCTGCCGACCTTTCGGGCATAAGCAAATCGGTGAACGACGATCCAAATTATATGGCCTGGAAAACGCGTCACTTCGTGTTTGGCGATGCTCCCCTCAGTCAGGTTGTGGCTTCCCTTGCCTCGGCATACCATACGCCCGTCAGCCTGAAGCACGAGAAACTGGGCAATTGCAGGATAACTGCTACCTTTGACAAACAATCTCTCGAGTCTGTATTGAATGTTCTCAAAGCGACCCTCGACCTGCAGATCAGTAAAAACGGGAACGGATTTGAACTTTCCGGCAACGGATGTAATTAAACCCGGCCGGCTGATGTCCTTTTTCCGAATATCAGTCAGAACCCTCGCCCTTTTCACACTTCTTCACCTCATCACCTCCTATGCCTGCGCTCAGGATCTCACGAAAAAGATCACGGTCATTGTCAATGATCAGTCAATCGGGGAGGTGCTGAAGATGATCTCAAGGCAGGGGAACATCGACTTTTCATACAGTCCGCAGGTCATCCCGGCCGGAAAAATAGTCTCAATTGAGGCCCGGCATAAGACCATCCGCCAGGTACTCGATGAACTGCTAAGGAAAAACGGCATCGACTATTTTGTGGTCGAGAACCAGGTGATCCTGCGTCCGATGAATCCTGATCTGGTAACGGAACCGGTGGTGGTGCACAAACGAGAAAGGAGTTTTACCCTGAGCGGATTCCTCCGTGAGAAATCCTCCGGGGAGGCGCTCATCGGAGCCACTGTTCACCTGCAGGGAACCACGACGGGGACTTACACCAATGGGTATGGATTCTATTCTCTCACCATCCCTGAGGCAAAATACCGGGTGAGTTTTGCCTATCTTGGCTACAAGGACCAGGTCGAGGAGGTGGAGCTGAAGGCAAATACCGTACTGGATGCCGACCTGGAGGAGTCGTCGATCGAGACAAAGGAGGTGGAAATCGTGGCAGCCGGCGCCGGGTCGGACCTGCGCAACAACCAGCTCAGCGAATTCAGCTTTTCACAGAAGACCCTTGCGAAGCTTCCCGGTTTTGCCGGTAATCTTGATGTGATCAGGGCGTTGCAGGCTGTACCGGGGATTCAGACATTTGGCGATGGCTCCTCGCTTTACTATGTGCGTGGCGGCAACTCCGATCAGAACCTGATGCTCATCGACGAGGTACCTGTGTACAATCCGTCGCACCTGTTTGGCTTTTTCTCGGCTTTTTCACCCGATGCCATCAACGATGTGCAGGTTTATAAGGGCGATTTCCCGGCAAAATACGGGGGACGTCTTTCCTCGGTGATCGACATCAAGGCAAAAGAGGGAAACCTGAAGCGGTTTGGCGTTTCCGGCAACATCGGTCCGTATGCCACCAACATCTCGGTGGAGGGCCCCATCCTGAAAAACCGCGCCTCCTTCTTCATCTCAGGGAGGGTTTCCACACTCAACTGGATCAACAGTATCATTCAGGTGGTCCCGGATGTGGAGTTTCAGTTTTTCGACATCAACGCCAAGGTCAACTTCAGGATCGACGACAACAACCGGCTTTTTTTCACCTTCTATGCCGGGAAGGACGATTTTTCAAGGATCACGGAAGCCTCTTTCCGCACTTATGGCATCAGCTGGAACAACCTGGCCGGAACCTTGCGGTGGAACCACCTCTTCAGTAACCGGCTCTTTTCAAACACCACGGTCAACTACAGCCGGTACAATTACGACCTGTTCATCTCAAGCCAGCAGGACGACTACTGGAATTCGCAGATATCCAATCTTACATTCAAAACCGACCTCACCTGGTACCTCAATCCGGGGAATACTTTGAGGGGCGGAGTGGAGGTGACATCTCACTTTTCGAACCCGGGAAATGTAACCCTGGTGAGTGAAGAGGCCCGGCAACAGGCGCCTGCCGTGGCGAAATACCATTCGGTGGAGTATGATGTTTATCTGGGCAATGAACAGTCGTTCGGAAACAAATTCTCACTACGATACGGTATCCGGCTGCCGGTTTGGCAGAACATCGGTCCTACCAGTGTCTACTATTTCAATGTGAACCACCAGGTGAGTGATACAATGAATGTGATGAACCTGGAGAGTTATACAGCATTTCTGAGTCCGGAAGTGAGAATGAATATCCGGTATGAGATGAGTGCAAACGCGGCCTTCAGGTGCAGCTACAGCCGCATGACCCAGTTCATGCAGTTGCTCTCCAATTCCACCAGCCCCTTCACTTCGCTCGAAGTGTGGGCTCCGGCCGGCCCCAATATCAAACCGCAAATCGCCGATCAGGTTGCACTCGGATATTTTATGAAATTCAGTAAGCCCCTGCTGAACTTTTCGGCAGAAATTTATTACAAGTACTACCAGGATCACCTCGATTATAAAGATCATGCCAACCTGCTTTACAATCCCTTCATCGAAGGCGAGCTGAGGTTTGGGAAGGCATGGTCGTATGGGCTTGAGCTGATGCTCCGCAAGAGCGAGGGTCGGCTTACCGGCTGGATAGGCTATACTTTTTCGAGGTCGTTTGTGCAAACCCCGGAGGTCAATAAGGGGCAAACTTATCCGGCATCCTGGGACCGCCCCAACGATTTTTGTGTGAACCTGGCCTATACCGACCGGAAACGATGGGCATTTACGGTCAACTGGTTTTATCTCACCGGCGGGGCCATCACGACACCCACTGGCTTTTACTACATAAACGGCACTTCAGTGCCACTCTACGGGACAAAGAACAACGACCGCCTCCCCGACTACCACAGGCTCGACCTGGCAGTAACCTACACCTTCAGTAAACCAGCGAACCGGTATCAGCACAGTTTGACAGCAACCATTTACAACGCTTACGGACGGCTCAATCCCTTCTCGGTAAATTTCAACAAGACCATGAATGCCGACGGGGAGTTTGTTGTTCCGGCGAATGTGCAGGGCAACAGTACACTTTATTCAACCAGTCTGTCTGTGGCTGGTGTCATTCCATCCATTAATTATCTCTTCAGATTCTGATGAAACACAAGGCAAAATATCTGCTCCTTTTAATAGCCCTGACCGGATGTGAAAAGCAGGTCGATTGGCCGGCCGACGGTCCGCCGGAACGGCTGGTGATGGTCGATGGGACCATCATCGACCGCATGGGAAAACAGACCGTTGTA
>CAYHCQ010000029.1:0-2174 GCA_964355115.1 uncultured Prolixibacteraceae bacterium
CTCTACCTGGATTGCTACGGCAGCGGATTGTCCGGATACACAGCCAAAAATTACAGGTCCTGATGCCGTTGGGGCCAGTACAAACGCCGTTCAGTATTCAACTCCTGCGGTATCGGGCCATACCTATTCATGGGTAGTCAAGAAGTTGCCGGCGATGACCATTGTGGGAACCTCTGCAAGCAATGTCCTCAGCCAGGTATGGTCGGCGCCGGGAGATTACCTGATAGAACTCAGCGAAGGAATTTCCGGAAATTCTTGTAGTCCGGTCGTGGCAACCCCGATGACCATCTCGGTAAAGCCCATGTTAACTGCTTATTACTATTATGAGTTTGATGTTACCCACGGCTGCTTTTATAATGAAGCGACATTCACAGCGACAGGCGACGGCCATTTCCCTCCTCAGGATCCTTCAGTTTCCTATACATGGAAATACCGCGTTTACAATCCACAGGGACCATGGCTTACGACAAACATCACTCCGGGTGGAGCCCCTAATATTGTCAGCATTCTTTTTCCGGCCACACCGGGAATTACCTATGAAGTAAACCTGAAAGTATCGAAAACCATCTCCGGAACACTCTGGGAAGATGACATAACCGATTTTATCTATGTTGATCCCGATAAATACAAACCTACAGCCGAAATAACCTCAGTAACTCCACCCACCCCGAATTGCCTTTACAACCAGTACACCTTTTCGGGAGCCGGCAGTTTACCCAAGCCGCCCAGCAATCCCGATGCTACGATAAAAATCAAATATTGCGACTGGTATCTCGATGGAGTTCTTTTCTACCATTCGGGCGACGGGATTACGATTCCTCCTTCGATGACGGCAAATTACACCTTTACCGCTCCGGGAATCTACAACCTTACACTTAAAGTTACCAATACCATCAATTGTGAGCACAGTGTATCGCAGCAGGTAAATGTCGGAAATACCATCCCGATAGCTTCATTTACCTTCAGTCAGGCCTGCGTGAACGAACCTGCCCCCTTTACCGATAACTCTCTGGCAAACACCGGCATCATTACCGACTGGTGGTGGTACTGGGGCGATGGATCGGGAACCGAGCATTACAGCATACCCGGGAACCCGCCGCCGGTTCCTGTAAATCATGTGTTTACCGATCTTCTTCCGCATATTGTTACCCTGAAAGTAACGAACAGCAATGGCTGTGAGAACACTACGATCGACATACCCGTGCAGGCACAGCCCTCTCCGCAGGCTGATTTCACCTATCCCATAACCATCTGTACGGGCGATGTTGTTCAGTTTACTGATATGAGTTCGCAGCTAACCGGTAGTCCGATTGCTTCCTACCTCTGGAATTTCGGTGACCCTGCTTCTCCAAGTAATACCTCGACAGATGCCAGTCCCCAGCACCTCTTCTCGGGACCCGGGAGTTATATCATCACCCTCACGGTTACAAACCAGGATGGTTGTGCCAATACAAAAACACTTCCTGCCGGCAGTCCGCTGGTTGTCAATCCCCATCCCGACATCGATTTCACATCTGCCCAGGGCCCGACTGCATACGACCAGATTTTCACATCGATCATCAACCCTTCACAGAATGTTGGAAATAATGTAAACTGGAATTTTGGCGACGGAACCAGTGGTTTCGGATCTCCGATAATCCACACCTACCCTGGTCCGGGAGCCTATACAGTTATCTGCACTGCCACCGATATGTTGTCGGGCTGTTCCAATACTGCCGAGCATACGGTGATCATGGGCGCTCCTCCTGCTGCCTGCTTTACAGCCAATCCACCTAATCAGTGCCAGAACGAACCCATACTTTTTGTTCCATGTCCTCCGGGCGGACTTATCTCGACCGAAGACTGGGATTACGGTGACGGTTCTCCGGTTGAAAATTTCGTTTTCCCCAATGTTCCTGCATCACCTACACATTCATATGCAGCAGCCGGACCTTTCCACGTTGTCAGGATCGTTAACCAGGGCACTGCACTCGAGGCCACTTTCGATTTGTGGGTAACCATTTATGAAGCGCCAACAGCCAACTTTATCTGGTTCAGCGACGCTGCCCATCTCCACCAGGGTATGGCATGCGACGGACAGGATGTTTATTTCCAGGATCAGTCATATTCAAACAATACCCCTCCTTCGACAATATACCAGTGGTTCTGGGATTTTGGCGATCCGCTTTCGGGGC
>CAYHCQ010000029.1:2274-26522 GCA_964355115.1 uncultured Prolixibacteraceae bacterium
CCTCCTTCGACAATATACCAGTGGTTCTGGGATTTTGGCGATCCGCTTTCGGGGCCAAACAATACCTCAACCCTGCAAAACCCTACCCATACCTTTATGGGCGGTCTTGCCTCATATAATGTAACCCTGAAATCGTGGGAAAACTCGCAAACCTGCGTGAGTCCTGTCACAATAAAAGTAGTTACGATCAACACCCCGATTCCTGTCGAATTCTCTTACAATAATAACGTTTGTGTTGATCAGGCAGTGAACTTTACTACAGATGCAACCGCCCTTCCTCCTGCAGACTATACTTGGTTATGGAGTTTCGGCGATGGGTTTACCGCCACAACGCCCGGGAACGTTTCTCATTTATATGCAGGGGTTGGTGATTATCCGGTAACGTTGACTCTCACTGATGTGAACGGTTGCAGTAAATCGAAAGTTCATACCGTAAGTATTATCCCTCAGCCAGTGGCTAACTTTACATTCACATCACCCAGCTGTTTCGGCACTGCTATCCAGTTTACAGACCTGTCATTTGTTCCCCTCCCATACAATGATGTTATTGTGGCCTGGGATTGGGCTTTTGGCGATGGCGGCACGGCAACAGGAATGCCGAATCCCTCTTATACCTATGCCAATTACAGTGCCATCGGATATGATGTTACCCTGACCGTTACCACAAATCGCGGTTGTTCACAAACAAAGACCATCAATGTACAGCAGATTGCCGCGCCCATTGCCGATTTTGAGATCACTGCCGGCAGCTTCTCCTGTATTGCCCCGCAGGCTGTTAATTTCACCGATCTTTCGCAAACCAATGGCGGCGGAAACGTCCTCTATTGGTATTGGGACTTCGGCGACCCCTCCACGGGAGCCGGTAACTATTCAAACACACAGAATCCTGCACACGTTTATGCCACGCCGGGGTTGAAAACGGTAACTCTGGTGGCGACCAATTCCAACTTCTGCCGCGATACCATCGTCCGGCAAATAAATGTAAACGGTCTACCTGTAGCTGACTTTACAGCCGATACGGCATGTTTTAACAGCCTTACCACCTTTTCAGATCTCTCAACTCCCAACGCCTTAAACCCAACACTATATTACAGCTGGAATTTTGGCGATGGGACTCCGCCATCAGCATTACCCAACCCAACCCACCTGTATACCACTTACGGATGGAAAACGGTTACCCTTAGTATAACCAATTTCAACGGATGTATTAAGGATACCAGCAAACTGGTACTCGTTCAGCCTTTACCCGTGCCGGAGTTCAGTTTCTCATCACCGAATTGCCTGGGTGCTCCGATGCAGTTCACGGATATGTCGACCACCGTTGCGGGATATCCCGGCCAGATCTTAACATGGCAATGGGATTTTGGGGATGGTTCAGTTATTCCCCCCATAAATTACCCGGCAAGCGCCGATATCACACACACATATACCGGAACCATCACGCAGCATACCGTTCGGCTTACGGTAACCACCGATCATGGGTGTGTAGCGTATATTGAACACCTGGTAACAAGCATGCCAAGTCCCCTTGCCAATTTTAGTTTTCCGGCATCAAGCTGCATGGATCAGCAGGTTGCTTTCACCGACCAGTCACAATTCAACGGAGGCGGTACCATTACAACCTGGAACTGGAATTTTGACGACCCCGCTTCAGGGATCGACAACCTTTCAACCGCACAGAATCCGACCCACCAGTTTACGACTTTTGGAACTTTTAATGTACGCCTGATCGTCATAAATACCAGTGGCTGTCGCGATACAATCATTAAATCCGTGATCATTAATCAGCTTCCTGTTGCCAATTTTACGGCCGATACCGTTTGTAAGGGAAGTGCCACGACTTTTACCGACACCTCCACACCATGGGCATTTAATATTATTACCTACAGTTGGGATTTTGGCGACGGAACGCCTCCATCTCCGCTGCCCAATCCTACCCATACCTATTCGACCTATGGATGGAAAACAGTAACTCTTACGGTGACCAACAGCAACGGCTGTATTCATGATACATCAAAAGTCATTCTCGTCAGACCGCTTCCAATCGCTGAGTTTATCTTCACCAACCCCAACTGTATCGGTGCTCCGGTTCAGTTCACGGACATGTCGACAACCGTTGTTGGCTATCCCGGTCAGATTCTGGTGTGGCAGTGGGATTTCGGTGATGGCTCCGTAACACCGCCTATAAACTGGCCGGCTACCCCAAATATCACGCATACATTCACAGGAAGCGGAACCCAGCATACGGTTACTTTGACAATTACTACCAACCAGGGATGTATCCATACAGTTTCGCATGTTGTAAACAGTCTGCCTGAACCCATTGCAAACTTCAGCTTTCCCAATTCCATGTGCGAAGGCCAGGCCGTTCAGTTTACCGACCTTACCCAGCAAAATGGTGGTGGCAACATTACCACCTGGCTGTGGAATTTCGGCGACCCTGCCTCCGGCATAAATAACCAGTCTGCCGCCCAGAACCCTGTCCATTTCTTTACGCTTGGAGGTACCTACCAGGTGAACCTTATTGTAACCAATGCAAGCGGCTGTCACGATACCATTCAAAAGTCGGTAGTCATCAACAATCGTCCGCATTCAAATTTCTCGGCAGATACAGTCTGTAAAGGAACAGTAACGACATTCACCCAACTGGCACTTCCCACCGGAGGTATTACCAGCTTCTTCTGGGAATTCGGCGACGGGGGTAACTCCTCTACAATGAATCCGACCCACCTTTACGGAGCAGATGGGCTATATAACGTTAAGTTAACAGTAACTACAGGAGCGGGGTGTGTAAATGATACCACCATTCAGGTCCTTGTACTTGGTGAACCTCTGCCTCAGTTCAGCTACTCTTCCCCAAATTGTGCCAAGGACTCCGTTCAGTTTACCGATTTGTCTACCACACCCCATGGCACAGTTCAGCATTGGGAGTGGGACTTTAACGATGGTACCCCGATTGTGATTGTTGATTTTCCGGCAAACCAGAATGTGAAACATGCTTTCAACCTGGGAGGAACTTACAATGTGAAGCTGACAGTTACCACATCCGATGGTTGCGTAAAATCACGTACTAACCAGGTGCAGATCGGGTTTGAACCCCTGGCAAATTTTAACGCAACCACCAGCAATTGTGCAGAGATCGGAGTTCAATTTACGGACCTTACACAGCTTAACGGCGGACCACCTATTACCACGTGGGATTGGAATTTCGACGACCCTGCCTCTGGTGCCAGCAATACATCGAATTTGCAGAATCCGCTTCATGCCTTTACCACCGGAGGGACATATAATGTAACCCTGCTGGTTTATAACGGCAGCGGATGTCTGGACTCAATCAGCAAAGATGTTACGGTTAATGGGGCACCGGTTGCCATTTTCTCTTCCGATACCGCATGTACCAACAACCTGACTCATTTCACCGACGAATCAACAACTGAGACGGGGACCACCATCATTGCCTGGCTGTGGAACTTTGGCGACCCGGGTTCCGGTTCGGGGAACACCTCCACACTTCAGAATCCCACCCATACATATACCTCTTCAGGTAATAAAACCGTAGTGTTACTGGTGACCAACTCAAACCAGTGTACACAGGATACCATTATGGAGATAAATGTAAATCCAAAGCCGGTAGCCAATTATACCTATACCGCATCCTGTGTTGGCGACTCTACACAATTCAACGACCTGTCGCTGGCGCCAGGCAGTGCAATTACGAGCTGGGACTGGAGTTTTGGAGATGGCACACCCAATTCAACCATGCAGAATCCCCAGCACATGTATACGGCATCGGGTACATATAATGTCACCCTTGCCGTTCACAACCTGGCAGGGTGCGTCGACTCAGTTACCCAGCAGGTAATTGCCCGACCCAAACCGACAGCTGCATATACCTTCAACTCCTACTTCTGTCCCAACGGGAAAGTTGACTTCCAGGATCAGTCGATAGGCAGCGGAGCGGCAATAACAGAGCGTTTCTGGACTTTTGAACCGGGGAACAATTCAACCATCCCAAATCCATCCTATATCTTCCCCGTAACTGATACAACTTATGCCGTGTCGCTTGTTGTTACCGACAGCTATGGCTGTAAGGATACCATTGTCGACAGCGTATATGTGAAACCCGGCTTCCTGTTCACCTTCATCAACGACACAGTATGCCATGGTTATACGACACATTTCCATGCCGTAAACCAAACACCGGGCGATTCCCTATACTCGATCCACTGGAATTTTGGAGAGCCGAATTCAGGACCCAACAATACTTCGACCCTGCGTAATCCAACACATACCTACCTGCAGCCAGGTGCCTATGTAGTTACCATGAGAGCTTATAATTCCGACAATTGTGTTGACAGCGTACTTCACCAGGTAAATGTTTATGGCCTGCCGGAACCTGTCTTTACCTACCGGTCGCAACCGTGCGACAGCACCCTTTATTTCCACGACTCCACAACCAATATAGGCGCAGGATCCATTGCAAAATGGACCTGGATATTTGGGGATGGTTCAGCTCCTGTGGTAATTAACGCAGCACCCGGGGTTATCGGCGATACTTCGCACCTTTACGTCAATGTGGGCACCTACCCGGTTACTCTCATCATGGAGAATCAGAGCGGCTGCGTCGACAGTGTGACAATGAACGTGAAGCGGTATCCGTGTATCCAGGCACTGTATGCCTACCAGGATACATTGCGCTGTGCAAGGTATCAGATTTCGTTTGCAGACAGTTCCCTGCCCACAGCCCTTATCAACCAATGGCACTGGAACTGGGGCGACGGTCTCGATACAACATATACATCCCACGGCAACCCGATAACACACACCTATCCCGATGCAGGAACCTATTCGGTTACTCTTGTCATCAGGGCTGCACTCAGTGGTACTACCATCAGGGACAGCATCACCCAGACTGTGGTTGTTCATCCCACGCCGCTTACCTACTTTTCGAATACACCGGTATGTTTGAACCAGATCACACTTTTCAGGGATACGTCAAATACTTTCGGTGAGAATATATCGCAGTGGAGGTGGAATTTCGGTGACCCCTCATCGGGGAACCAGGATACCTCATCGTTCAGGAATCCAAACCATAAATTCGATACAGCCGGTTATTATGGCGTGAAACTGATGACCATGAACCAGTTCGGCTGTAAAGATTCGCTGACGAAAACAACCCGTGTGTATGGATTACCAGTGGCCCATTTTGATAATACCCCGGCCTGCCAGGATGATCCTACCTACTTTACCGATAATTCTGTAGTATCCGATACCACGGTTGGGTTCTGGAAATGGAACTTTGGCGATCCCACTTCGGTGCAGGATACGTCGAGCCTTCAGGATCCGCAATGGAGGTACTTTACAACAGGCAGCTACATCGTGAAGTTTATTGTCAAGGACAACTTCGGGTGTCTGGATACCATCGATTCCACTGTGGTTGTTAATGTAACACCCCTCAGTGCTTTCACCCTTCAGAATAATTATGACGGGAAGCAGGGACAGGTGAAGCTCAACAACACAACAACGGGAGCCTCCGGATATCTATGGGACTTCGGGAACGGAAAAACATCAACTGATGAAAACCCGGTAAATGGATACACGGAGGACGGTACCTATATCATCAAGCTTATCTCCAATAATGAGTTTGAATGTTCCGATACCACCTTCTATGAATATAAACTCCTTTTCAAGGGTCTTTATGTGCCCAACGCCTTCTCGCCAACCAATAATAGCCTGGGGGTGCGATTATTCAAACCAATCGGGGTTAATCTGAAGCAATACCATGTAACGGTATTTGATCCGTGGGGTCACCTTGTCTGGGAGTCGGTCAAACTCGACAGCCAGGGCCGTCCTGAAGAGGGCTGGGATGGTACCTTTGAGGGTGAGTTGATGATGCAGGGGAATTACTTCTGGAAAATCACCGCCACCTTCGTGGACGATACCCCCTGGACAGGCGGCGATATTGGCCAGGGTGAATATAACACCATGGGTTCTGTGAGTTTAATCCGATAACTGAAAATATCTTTCCCGATGAAAAAATGCTATAAAATTCCACTCCTGATAACACTGGGTTTGTTCAGTCTCCTTCCTTATGCCATTTCGCAGCAGGATATGAATTATACCCAGTATTTCAGCACTCCGATTTACTACAATCCGGCCTTTACGGGGATCAATACGGGATTGAGGGCACGGTTCCTTTTCAGGGATCAATGGCCAACCGCCCCGATCGACTATAAATCGTACTATTTTTCAGCGGATTTGGGCGACCGGGGATTACCCGGTGCCGGCGGATTTGGTATACAGATTAACAGTGATACCCCGGGTGCCGGTTTGATAAATAATTTCTCGGCAGCCCTTACGCTTGGCGTTCGTATTCCCATCACCAGTTTTATGGTGAGCCAGATCGGAATAAAGGCAGCCATTATGCAACGTACAGTCAACTGGTCAACATTGGTGTTTGCCGATCAGCTGGATCCGAAATGGGGCCCCGTTTATCAGACTGCCTTTGTTCCCTCAGATGCCAGCAAACGTAGTGTGCCTGATTTCGGTGTTGGAGGTCTGCTTCAGTTCAGTAATCCGGAAGGTTCCATGACTGGAAACCTGGGTTTCGCAGTAGATCATATTTTCATGCCTGATGTTGGTTTTCTTACCACAGGATCGATGCCTTATCCAAGGAAATGGGTAGGCCATTTTGACCTGGTGGTCTCTACAGGTCCGGGCGGTGGTTCTGCCGGCGGCATGTACCGTTCTTCTGATGAACCGCTGAAAATAAATATCGGCGGATTATACCAGAACCAGGCAGGGTTTAACTCCCTCGAGGCAGGACTTAACCTGTTAAAATTCAACATCTATTTAGGGGCCTGGTACAAAACCACAATGACGGGTATTGTAAACAGTGCCGTTGCCATCGTGGCAGGATACAAGTACACATTTTATGAGGATATGAGCCTGAAATTTATGTACAGCTATGATGTTCAGGTATCCGGAGCGCTTCAGGGAACCGGTGGTGCCCATGAAATCGGTCTTGTTCTCGAATTTAATTCATTCTCCATTTTCGGCAGTAGCGGAGGCGGAAGCGGCGGATTCGTACCGGGTGGTGCGGGCCGTAATCGCAGCGGACCGCTGGAATGTCCGAGCTTCTACTAACAATAAAAAACCCGGTTGATGGCCGGGTTTTTTATTTGTTACATGTTGGCGATTATTTCAGTGCCGAATTCAGAGCATTTGAGCTTTGTTGCCCCTTCCATCAGGCGCTCGAAGTCATAGGTCACCCGCTTCTTCTGGATGGCTCCTTCAAGACCCTTCACGATCAGATCGGCAGCCTCCTGCCATCCCATATATTCGAACATGAGCACACCCGATAGAATTACCGACCCGGGATTGACCTGGTCTTTGCCTGCATACTTGGGTGCTGTTCCATGGGTAGCCTCGAACACTGCATGTCCGGTTACATAGTTGATGTTTGCACCGGGCGCAATTCCGATACCGCCAACAATGGCCGCCAGGGCATCGGAGATATAGTCGCCGTTGAGGTTAAGGGTGGCAATTACCGAGTATTCGGCCGGCCGGGTTAGGATCTGCTGAAGGAATGCATCGGCGATCACATCCTTAACGATGATTTTTCCGGAAGTAATAGCGGCTTTCTGGGCAGCATCCGCAGCAGCCTCTCCCTGGTTCTCCTTAATGATGTCGTATTGTGCCCATGTAAAGACTTTGTCACCGAACTCACGTTCTGCCAGTTCATAGCCCCATTTCTTAAACTGGCCTTCGGTGAATTTCATGATATTTCCTTTGTGCACCAGGGTAAGCGACGGGCGTTTGTGCTCAAGGGTATAAAGGATGGCAGCCCGCACAAGGCGTTCCGTGCCCTCTTTCGATACAGGTTTGATCCCGATGGAGGAGGATTCAGGGAAACGGATCTTCTTGACACCCATCTCTCCGATAAGGAAATCAATGACTTTTTTTACCTCGGGTGTACCCTGCATCCACTCGATACCTGCATAAATATCTTCTGAATTTTCACGGAAGATAACCATATCGGTGGTTTCAGGATGCTTAACCGGTGTCGGAACGCCTTTGAAATATCGTACCGGCCGCAAACAGGTGTAAAGGTCAAGGATCTGGCGAAGGGCTACATTCAGCGATCGGATGCCGCCTCCGACAGGTGTTGTTAAGGGCCCTTTGATGGCAACCAGGTATTCGTGAATGGTGTCGAGGGTAGCCTGCGGAAGCCACTCACCAGTCTGGTTGAATGCTTTTTCCCCGGCAAAAACCTCTTTCCACATGATTTTTCGTTTGCCGCCATATGCCTTGGCTACAGCCGCATCAAAAACCTTTACACTTGCGCTCCAGATATCTGGCCCGGTACCGTCGCCTTCAATAAAGGGAACAACAGGGTAGTCGGGAACCGATATTTTTCCATTCACCAGGGTGATTTTTTCTCCGTTCATTGTAAGATTATTTAAAATGTTAATTCAAATTGTTGATAGAAGTATGGGAAACAGCATCCTCTTAGCTGTTCCGGCCGGCAAAATTACGAATTAATTCAGCATCTTTATGAGTGCCCCCCACTTCTTGTCAACTTCAAAGAAGTGTTTCAGGTAGTAGTTCCCGAAAAGGAAGTGTGCCTTTACTACCTTGATCTTCCGGGCAGCCATGCTGGAAAAGAAGTTATTAATCATTGAGGAGGCGATTCCCTTTCCCTGGAAAGAGGAGGTGACTACTACTCCGTCCAAAAGGATATTCTGGTCTTCAAGAAACCGGAAGGTGAGTCCGCCGATGATTTTGTTGTTCTCGTCCGTAACAATATGCTGATGATCATGATCGGATATTTCCCGGGGGTAATTCTCCCTGAAAAAGAGCTGGTACAGCTGCCCGATCTCCCGGGGTTCGATGGGCTCACGCTGAATGTATTTCCGGCCTGTCTTGTCCTGGATACTGAACCTGACCACTACATGCTCCTGCAGGCTTTCGCCGACACGGAGAAAATCGATCCCCTGCTCACCCTGGTGACGGGGGAAGACCATCCGGCTGAAGATGTTCTTGTCGTCGGGGTCATGCAATGTCGATTGCAGATCCGACAATTCAACCAACTGGATAGCAAGTGTTTCGGGCGACTCCTGAATACGCGCCAGCAGGCTGTTGAAGCTGGTTTGAACCGCATCCGGGGCATCCGAGAAATAGGTGTGCCGGTAAAAATGGTACCTGACAAGTTCTGAATATTGGCCTAGCTTATACAACTCCATCAACTCAAGAATGGTTTGCTCCTTGGCGCCGGAAGTCGTTAACGGGTTCATCCTGTACCAGTCGGCATACTGATCGATGGCGCTGTACAAAGCAACCGGAAGATAATACTGCGAGAGCGATGTCTCTATATAATGGTTCAGCACCGCCTTGAAATCGGTATCATCAAAACAGGTAACCGACTTCTTTTTCAGTTCGCGCTTTAGTGCGGTGAGGAATTTCCGCGCCTGTTCCACCCCAAGCGCTTCGATGCAGGCATCGAAAATCCACCGCACATCGAGTTGTTTTCTGCACCACGGATAGATCGATGCCGTTTTACAGAAGAAATCACGGAGCATAGGCTCCACAAGTGACAGGGTATTCCTGTAATCCGACCAGCCGGCCAGTGACAGTACAACGGCGCTCTCCTTGAAGTCGGGTTCAGGGATCGAAATGTTCGTGGGAGATATATTGCCGGGAACGATCTGGAACCCGCTGTGATGCCAGGCTTTGAATACGATGCTGAAGGATCTGATAAAAATTTTTCGCCACGCATTCTCCCGGATATTTCCCGTCGATTTGTCGATTTCGGCCAGCTCCCTGATCTTGTCCCAGGCCGTTAGTCCGCCAATGTATTGTGTAGTAAGGATTCCCAGATTTGGCCTGCTGCTGCCAAGCATAGGAGCAACCGCTGGTCCATGCGGGAAACCGGCCAGCGAAGCCAGCCAGTAAAACGATTCGGGCCGCGGCCGGAAATCGGGATTCTCGCTCATCACGAGGTGAATGTCGAAATGCTTTTCGCTGGTCGTGTTGATCGACAAACGATAATGCTTGAACTCCTTGAATGCCAGCAGTCGCAATACCCAGATTCCGCTGTCGGGAACCTCACCGGGATCGAACTCCCGGTCGTTGAATGTTAGCAAGATGCTCTCTTTCAGGAAGGTGGTGGACTGGAAAATCTTCAGCATTCGCTGTTTTTCTCCATCTGAGATGCCATGCTCGAACACAACTTTCGATTTCCACTCCTGGATCGAATAGGAAACGGATCTTGCTTCAACATCTTTCTCAAAGACATCCGCGAGTTTATAAAAATAATCTTCTGCAACCCCCGACAGATAGGGGTCCTGTTTGTGAAGGATCCATCGCGAAAGTTCAGCCCTTACCGGAACATAATATTCGAGATGAAGAACGGCAAAATTATAGAGCAGTCCGAGAACATCTCCAAAAGCCTGCTGACTCTTCCTGTTTCCCGGCCACTTGAGGTTGGTGCGGTACCAGTAAAGCCGCTGCTTAAGTGCATCGAGCCTGTGCTTCCCAAAGTTACTGCCGGCAATCTCGCGGATCGAATTCTCATTAAGAAACGGTAATCCGGATTCTATAAATGCCGGCATGTAGGAGATATCCTCCGGACTCGGCGCTTTCAGCAGGATAAGCCGGTAGGCGAGGCAGCGCAGCTCTTCGTCGGGATGATATGCCAGGGCCTCAAGCCGGCGGCGAATGGCAATGGCCAGCCTGGGTTCAGCATTGCTTAGTATCTTTCCAAGCTCCTCTGCGGCAGAATAGGCCGCTTCAGGGGCGCAAAAATAGGTTCTGAACAGGAGACTGTTCGCCTGCATAAGATTCTGATCACGGACCGAAATCACATCCGGATAAACAGCATCTGGTCTTACCTTGAATGAGGTTATGTAAGCTCCGGCCGAAATACTCTCAATGTTGAGATCCCATCCCTCCTTCACCGGACAGAAGCTGACAAGTTCAGGGTTTCCAAGCCAGAGTTTAGGCTGCCTTGTAAATACTCCCAGTTCAAGGTTTGCGGAGGTGATATGGTATCTCAGGTCACCTACCTGGAACCAGTTGTTCTTCAGTTTTTTCAACGTAAGGAAATTGCCTGTTCTCCGGTTGAAAAGTCGATTTTTTTCATAAAGGACATCTGTTTCAAGTATCCCGAGGTCGCGGTAAAACCATTTGGGGATCAATATGGTGAGATCACCGGCAACAATTTTAACGTTATTGCTCAGGTACAGCGCCTCAATGGAATCCCTGAAATTGTTTTCAATCATCTTGCGGTTGAAAGAGCCTTTTGGTGTCAGTTCTCCCTTCTCTGATTCAAAATCGCGATCGAGCAGCGTGAAGTTGATAACACGTTCATAGGGTGCAACATCATGGTTGGCCGCCATCACGATCTGGTGAAAATACTCCCTGATATTTTCGCCGGTAAGGGAATCGAAAATGGGATCGGCCTTATCGGGCGCGATAAGAAGTACGTTGTACGGCCTGTTGTCACCCACAAGAAACACGTTTTTAATGCCGGGAACCTTGTAAAACTTCTTCTCAATCACCTGGGGAGCTACCGTCTGTCCCCGGTTATTCTTGTATATATCCTTAACCCGGTCGATGATCTCGTAGTATCCATCTTTATTAATCCTGAACACATCTCCTGTGGATAACCACCAATCCTCCCGCGGCGAAACAGGGAAGGGAATTGTATCTCCGGGACCGGCAATTTCAAGATATCGGCCAATATAGTGACCGCTCAATGTCAGTTCAGAATCGGTGGTGATTTTTGTCCTGACTCCGGGAAGTGGTATGCCTACGGTAAATTCCTTGTACTCTCCGGGAGGTGTCATGGTTATGCCACCTGTAGCTTCGGTCATGCCGAACCCGCTGTTGAGGTGAATGCCGTATTCATTGAAGAACCTGAACACGGCAGGGTCGAGGTAGCCGGCCGCAGAGAGTCCCCAGTGAAGGCGTTGTCCCACGACCTCCCTGACTCTCTTCTCCCGGATTTCAGCGCTTTCAATATTACTGATCTTCTCCTGGCAACGCTCGTAAAGTTCCTGCCAGCGCAAGGGAATGCTGATGAACCCGGTTGGATTCATTTTGGGAAAGAGTGAAAAGAGGGTTTCCGATGATGTGTTACCTGAAAATATGTAGGTTCCGCTCCAGAAAATAGCGCCGGTCATCTCAAGATACCTCCCGAAGGTATGGAATAGCGGGAGAAAACAGAGGAAAGTCTCCTCGCCAACCTCTGGCAAGGCAGCGGCTCTTGCGAACCGTTTGCTTACAATATTATAAATGGAGAACGAAACACCTTTGGGCACCCCTGTACTGCCTGAGGTGAACATGGTCGTTGCAACCTGGTTTACCGGTGGATGCTTGTGTTTTGCCAGGGTCACATCAATGTCCCACCGGCTGATCTTTTTACTCTCCTCAACGAGGTAGGGAATGTCGCGGGTTTTTGCAGTTATCGGTTGAAGAGAGAGGATGGTAAATTGAACCAATGCCTGCTCTCTTACCTTTTTCAGGACCGACAGACGCTCTTCTGTGTCGGCAAGTGCAATATTGATCTTCAGTTCATTAAAAACAGGCAACAGGATCTCGGCCCTGAAATGCGGACTTAGCGGGGTGTCGTAAATGCCATACATCAGGCAGGACAGGTCGGTACAGGCTCCTTCGAGGCAGTTTTCGGTGTATATCGCGACCCGCGGCGGACCCTCCGAAGTAAGGTAAAACAGGCTCGCGATCTCGCGAAGGAGCCGGCCGATCTGCTCATAGGTCCAGTCAATCGAAAAGGCCGATGACATATCCTTGAACAAAACCTTGTGCGGATGTTCTTCCACACGCTGGGCCATCATATCTCGAAGGGTAAAATTGGTCGCCTGCAGTACTTTAAAAACCACCTCCGACCACCGGTTTCGTATCTCCGGGGTTTTGAGGGCCTGAAGAAATTTTGGTTTCCGGGTGAGGTTTAAAAATTCTTTCAGGCTCTTTTCGGAATCCTTCTGCTCAGAAGCGGCTGAAACAGCATTCTCGGCAGCAATTACAATTTCTAAGGGAATATTCTCGTTTTCAGCGGATAAAATGCCGGCTGTTCTCCATTTTTCCAGCAGGGATGCTAATTCAGGCATACAAAAGTTGTTTATGGCGAAATCTTTTATAAATTTATAACGTTATTTTTAATTCAACCCAATTACATACAAACTTGTGAATATATAAATCTCTAGACCTGTTATAAATATCAGTTATGTTAGTCAATATCAATACAATTAAGGAAACTTACGAAAAAATCGCGCTCGGCGTCGGCCATGCACGCACGCTGCTCAACAAACCGCTGACCCTGACCGAAAAGATACTCTACGGCCATCTTTACAATGATCAACCTGAAAAATCCTTCCGCAGGGGGGGTGACTATGTTGATTTTCTGCCCGACCGGGTCGCCATGCAGGATGCCACCGCGCAGATGGCTCTGCTTCAGTTTATGACCGCCGGACGAAAGACGGTCGCGGTGCCTTCAACAGTTCATTGCGACCACCTCATTCTCGCCCAGGCAGGAGTAAAGAGCGACATGGTTTCCGCACTTTCGCAAAATAAGGAGGTATACGATTTTCTTGAAACGGTATCTGCAAAATATGGAATCGGATTCTGGAAACCGGGAGCCGGAATCATTCACCAGGTGATTTTTGAGAACTATGCCTTCCCTGGAGGTATGATGATCGGAACCGATTCGCATACCCCGAATGCCGGCGGACTCGGAATGGTTGCCATTGGCGTGGGAGGTGCCGATGCCGTCGATGTCATGTCGGGAATGGCACTGGAGCTGAAAATGCCCAAAGTGCTTGGCGTCCAGCTTACCGGAAAGTTGAGCGGCTGGGCTTCAGCCAAGGATGTTATCCTGAAGCTGGCAGGAATTCTCACAGTGAAAGGCGGAACCGGGTTCATCGTCGAATATTTCGGCGAAGGAACCGAAAGCCTCTCCTGCACTGGCAAAGGAACCATCTGCAACATGGGTGCCGAGATCGGGGCCACCTGCTCCGTTTTTACCTATGATTCAAGGATGAAGAGCTACCTGAAGGCCACCGGCCGCGAGGCAGTTTCCGATCTTGCCGACAAATATGCAGCCCTGCTTATTCCCGATGCAGAGGTTTACCAGGATCCCAAGTCCTATTATGATGAGTACATCACAATCAACCTTTCTGAAGTTGAACCTTATATCAATGGACCTTTCTCCCCGGATATTGCACATCCCATCTCGGCTTTCAAGGCTTTTGTGAAAGAGAATAATTACCCGGAAACACTGGAAGTCGGACTGATCGGCTCCTGTACAAACTCTTCTTATGAAGATCTATCCCGTGCTGCCTCTGTGGCAAAACAGGCCCGGGAGAAGAACCTGAAAGTGAAATCAGAATTCGTAATAACCCCCGGATCTGAGATGATCAGGTTTACCTGTGAGCGCGACGGACTCCTCGACACCTTCAAGGATATTGGCGGGGTGGTAATGGCCAACGCCTGCGGGCCTTGCATTGGACAGTGGTCGCGCAAGATCGACAACCCCGACCGTAAGAATTCGATTCTCAACTCCTTCAACCGGAACTTTGCCAAGCGCAACGACGGCAACGCCGGAACCCACAGCTTTATCTCTTCACCAGAGATCGTTACGGCGCTGACACTGGCCGGAGACCTAACCTTCAACCCGATGACCGACACCATTGTCAATGAACAGGGTCGTGAGGTTAAACTGGATGAACCGACCGGACACGAACTTCCTCCCCGCGGTTTCGATGTGAAGGATGCCGGCTACCTGGCACCCCCTTCAACAGGAGAAGGAGTGGTTGTAAGTGTTAGTCCTGATTCAGAACGCCTGCAGCTCCTCGCCCCGTTTGATGCCTGGGACGGAAAGGATATGAAAGGGATGCATCTGCTGATCAAGGCCAAAGGAAAATGCACCACCGACCATATCTCCATGGCCGGGCCGTGGCTGAAATTCCGCGGTCATCTAGATAATATCTCCAACAACCTCCTGATGGGCGCTGTGAACTTCTTTAACGAGAAGACCAACTCGGTGAAGAATGCCGAAACCGGGGAGTATGCAGAAGTTTCGAAAACAGCAAGATATTACAAGGCGAAAGGAATCCCGACACTCATCATCGGTGATGAAAATTATGGCGAGGGTTCGTCGCGCGAACATGCTGCCATGGAACCCAGGCACCTTGGTGTTCGCGCCGTGCTTGTAAAGTCGTTTGCCCGTATTCACGAAACGAACCTGAAAAAACAAGGGATGCTTGCGCTGACCTTTGCCGATCCGGCCGATTATGGAAAGATACTGGAAGATGACACCTTCGACCTTACCGGCCTGGAAACCTTTACCCCCGGCATGCCGCTCACCCTGGTAATTCACCATAAAAATGGCTCTGATGAGCAGATTAAGATAAACCACAGCAACAGCGACCAGCAAATCCGATGGTTCAACGCCGGAGGTGCACTCAACTTCATGAAGACGCACGCTTAGTTTCCAGCTATTCCTCGAGCGATGTCAGATCGCCGGTATCCTGGCCAAGCACCCTGGCCCGGATGACCCTGCGCATGATTTTGCCGCTGCGTGTCTTGGGCAGGCCATCTGTAAATACAATATGCGTTGGCCTTGCGATCGGGCCGATCTCATTTTCAACATGTGTTTTCAACTCCTCGGCAAGTTTTTCGCTGGCAGTAAAACCATCCCTGAGCACAACAGTCGCGTGGATGATATTTCCGCGCAATTCGTCGGGTAAGGCAACAGCGGCAGCTTCAGTAACCGCAGCGTGGCTGACCAGGGCGCTCTCAATTTCAGCCGACCCAAGCCGGTAGCCACTCACCTTGATCACATCATCAATACGACCGATCACCCAATAGTAACCATCTTCATCAATTTTAGCGGAATCACCAGCAAGGTACCAGCCCTGTGCCTGGTACTTTTCCCAGTATTTTTCAATAAACCTTTCGGGATCGTGAAGGATCGTTCTGGCCATACCTGGCCAGGGATTCTTGATGACCAGGTTTCCCTCCTCGCCTTGCTTTACCTCAACACCATGGTCATCGACAATGGCAACTTCATTGCCGAAGAACGGTTTGGCGCAGGATCCCGGTTTCAGCGGCATCACCGGAATGGGCGTGATCATGAACCCACCGGTCTCTGTCTGCCACCAGGTGTCCATGATCGGGCATTTACAGTGGCCGATCACTTCGTAATACCATTTCCAGGCTTCGGGATTAATGGGTTCACCAACTGAACCAAGCAATCGCAGAGAACTCAGATCATGCCGGTTGGCCCAGGATGCGCCGTAACGCATCAGCCCGCGGATCGCGGTGGGTGAGGTGTAGAGGATGTTGATGCCGTAGCGCTCGATCATCTGCCACCAGCGGTTAGGATAAGGGTGGTTGGGAGCCCCTTCGTACATGATGATTGTGGAGCCATTGATCAGCGGGGCATACACAATATAACTGTGACCTGTGATCCAGCCGGGGTCGGCGGCGCACCACCAGCGATCCTCGGGTTTGATATCGAAAACGTACTTATGGGTGGTGGCGGTGTACACAGCATATCCTCCATGGGTATGGACAAGTCCTTTTGGCTTGCCTGTGGTTCCAGATGTATAAAGGATAAACAGCGGATCTTCCGCATCCATCACTTCGGTTTTGCAATCCTTTGAATCGAGCGGCATCGACATAAGGTCGTGGTACCAAAAATCCCGGTCATTTTCCATGTAGCACTCCTGCCCGGTCCGTTTTACCGTAATGCATACTTCAATAGTGGCCGACCGTTTCATCGCGTCATTGGCTATGGCTTTCAGGTTTGTGGCCTTCCCCCGCCGGTAACCGCCATCGGCCGTAATGAGGATCCTGCTGTGCGAGTCGTGGATACGCTCGGCAAGTGATTCAACGCTGAATCCGCCGTATACCACGCTGTGAACCGCCCCGATCTTGGCACACGCGAGCATGGCAATCACCAGTTCAGGAATCTGGGGCATGTAGATAGTAATAACGTCGCCTTTTTTACCGCCCATGGCCTTCAGGATATTGGCAAATTTTGCGACTTCGCGATTCAAGGCATGATATGAGAAGGTACGCACATCACCGGGTTCTCCCTCCCATATGATGGCAAGCTTATTGCGCGTGGCAGATTTCAGGTGGCGGTCGATCGCATTGTGGATGATGTTGAACTTCCCGCCCGTAAACCACTTATAAAACGGTTTTTTGCTGTCGTCGAGCACCTTATCCCATTTCTTATACCATTCGAGCTTCTTTGCCTCTGCCGCCCAGAAGCCTTCACGGTCTTCGATCGACTGCTGGTAAACAGTTTCGTAGTTTTTAATATGGGCATGCTTCAGGATCTCCTTGGAAGGATAATACATGCCGTCAACGGGATGGATTTTAGGTTCCATAGTCTTAATGTTAATAATTTAACACTGAATGTCAATTGATTACGTAAAAGTAAAAATAAAATTGACATTTACACTATGGAACGGAGGGTCGGTTTAATTAATGTATAACCGAGACTTTTTTGAGGATTGTGCCAGTTCTGTTTTTAATCCTGATAAGATAAATACCGGATGGTATGGCGGTAACCGGCATGGTGAACTCCATTTTCATACAGCCATCCAAAAATAACATCCGCTGACCGGTGAAATCAAGCAATTCCGCTGACCTTACCGGGGAGTCACTCTGAATGGTTAACCTGTCATTCGCCGGATTTGGGAAGACCCGTGTTCCATTATTGTCAGCCGTTTCGATGCCCAGCGAAAGGTCGACCAGCATGGTGTCGCAAGGGGCTTCACAAAGCAGTATATGGGTGACAGGATCCTGATGAAGAGCGGTTATATAATAATAGTATTTTGTACAGGTATCGTTCACAGGGAGGTTGTCGAAATACTCAAGAGACGTAATTGGGCTTGCGTTTAGCTTTGCGAATGAGGAGGGAACCCATTGACTTCGATAGACATTATAACCTGTAAGTCCCTGCAGACTGTCGCAATCGGGCGGTTGCCAGAAGACATGCACAGTATGGCCGGATCTTGAGTAGTCGCAATCAACCGGTCCTTTACATACTCCATAAACCATGATGTTGTCAACTGACCATTTTTCGAAATTCGTGCTGTTGGCACCTGATGCCATGAATCCTGTTTTAAACACATTTCCATAAACCTGGGAAATATCAATTTTCTGATGAATCCATCCGGTCGAACCAGTGTTTGAGATTTCAAATACCGGGTACCAGACAGAATCCATGATATACCCTGCAGTCAGTTTCTCAGTGCCCGATGAAGTGAGGTCGGCCAGCTGATAATCAAACTCCAGGTACATATTGATACAAAGCCATGGAGTTGCATCATGTTGCAGGGTTCGCATGGTTACCTCGTAATTCTGCAGACCCGGGTTGCCGCTGAAAATCGCTGTGGGGGCAGGATTTCCCTGTGAAGTCTGAACACTCCAATTTAATTGTGAAGGCACGAACTTCCATGCGTTGAATGTAAACGTACCCTGGTCCCAGGGTTCATAGAACGGGAGACCGCAACAGGTTGCGAGTACTACTGTAATCGGTCCGGCTGCCGGGGAGGTTCCATACTGTCCGGGGGAACCATAGTAGGTAAGATCATAATTGGCCTTGATCGTGTATACATAAGTGCCGGGATCAAGGTCATAATCATAACAAAAAAGAGTTTCCGCGTTGTTGATGTAAAATATCAACGTTCCAAGTCGGTAGATGTAATACCCCAGTAACCCGGCAGGTGTTGTTCCGTCGGGTTTCTGAGGTTTCTGCCAGGTTAAATAGGATGAATTTTCCACAGCGCTACCTGTAAAATTAGTCGGAGGGTAAAGCGTGTCAAGTGGATTTTCGGGTGGCATCTTTTGGCCGGAGAGCGGCCCGCAAATGCCGGCCAGCGCCGCGATCAGCAGCAGGATGGCAAGGGTTTTTGTTGGTTTCATGGGGTGGAAAATTATATGGTTATAGGAAAGAGGGATGGAAATTGTACCGTAAAGATAAGTGATATGAGCCCTGAAAGCAACAGATTGGCTGAATAATTATTGTTTTGACGATTTATTTCAGGCGTTGTCCCCTTTGCTGTAAAGGTTGCTTTTTTTCAGGCGGGAGTTGGCCTGAGGTTGCATGATTTGGTAAACGAATTCGCGTTCTGATACCTTGTATAGCCTTTCAGGCTCAGTGCGTAAAGCCTCGAGCCACGACTGGAGCCTGAAGAAGGGGATGAAATGAACTGTGGTTTCGCCAATGGAGATGCTACCTTCAAAAGAGAGGTTGACCACCCAGGCCTCTGAGGGATGATAGTGGTCGATGAAACTCCGGAGTGAACGGGTTATTTCCGGCTTTTTCAGGGAGGAATACTTAGCCTCGACGGGTAGCGGGTTTTCGTAGCGTTCAATTACAAAATCAACTTCTGCCTTATTTGTGGTACGCCAGAAGTGCAGATCATAAATATGGCGCTGAAGGGTGTTGAGCAGCGATATACAGATCAGGTTCTGAAAAACAAAGCCATGATCCCGGTGGTTGTGTATATTCCCGAACATTCGGATGGCGTAGTTGCGCATGCCATGATCGATGAAGTAAACAACCGGCGACTTGGTTATCTCCTTGATTTTATTTCCGTGCAAGGGGGGTATCATTTTCAGGAACCAGGTGCGTTCCGCATACCAGAGGTATTTCTGAATGGTTGGCTGTGCAGCCCTGGTTTCGTTCGACAACATGGAGAGGTTGATCATGCCCCCCGTTTGGGCCGCCAGCAGCGAGATCATCCGGCCATATACTTCAGGGCCGTGCCCTTTGAGAAGTTGCTGAATATCCTTTACCATATATGACTGGTAAATCTCATTGATCGCATCCATTTTCTCCTGGAGGGTGGATGCCGTAATTACACGCGGATAGCCTCCAAAATTGAGGTATTCGTTGAGAAGTGTAAGTGAGCCCGGGAAATCGCTCATCAGATAAGAGCCAAGCTGCTCCGTAAAACGATAACCTGTCCGGTAATCGGCAAATTCAAAGAAACTTACAGGCATGACTTCGAACATCCGCTTTCTTCCGGCCATCGATTCCTGTATCGAAGAGCGAAGTTCCATGCTTCCTGAGCCCGAAAGGATGAATTTTACCGGGAGGTTCATGTCATACAACCCCTTCATAAAGAGACCTGCATTCTCTTTCAGCTGGATTTCATCAATGAAAAGATAGCCTTTTCGGTTGCCGAATTCACTGCGGATCCTTTCAATAAGCGAAGCCTGGGATTTAACAACGGGGAAATCGGTTTCGTTGTCGAGATGCAGAAAAAGGATAGGTTGACCATCTGCAACCAGGCTATCGGCCATCCAGCGCATCAGGGTGGTTTTCCCAACCTGGCGGGGACCTGTGATGAGTGTGATCTCAGGCTGTTTTAAGTGGCTCAGAAGATCATTGAAAATTGTTCGCCGGATCATTTCAACAATGTTTACCAGATAAACATCACAAATATACAGAAATATCTGGTAAAAACATCACAGTTTATACATTTTTTTCATTGCATCATTTACAAGCCAGGTGGCCAGTCGCCGGGGAAGGATTTGTTGAAGGAGGAAATACTGCATCCTGTTTTTCCAGCCGGGAATACAACGTGATCGCTTGCCTAACTTTGAGAGCGAGTAGGCTGCAATCTCCATGGGTGGAAGCATGCCGGGCTTAATCTTTTCGAAGCTTGGCATGCTGCCAAGAAAGGTTGGAGTGGCTGCCATGCCCGCCATGCATACAGTGATATCAATACCCGATGGTTTCAACTCATAGCTCAGCGCTTCGGCAAGGCGTATACTGAAAGCCTTCGTGGCCGCATAGGTGGCCACAAACAGCGGACCGATCAGTCCGGCCAGCGAGGAGACCAGCAGAATGCCCCCTCTCTCTCTCTGCGAAATAAGGGCATTCGAAAACCCGTGAACCAGGTGAAGCAGGCTTTTTGTGTTGATATCGATGAAAAGGTCGAGTTCATTCCTGCTGAGTGAGGTGAACCTTGCAACGTGGCTGTAAGCGGCAACGTATACCATGAGCCTGCACCCGGTGGCATTGGCCTCGGCAAGACAGCGATCGGGGGCATCCTGATGGGCAAGGTCAAGCAGGAGCTGACGTGTGGCTACCTTGTAATTTAGCTGCACCGCATGGGCAAGGGATTCCATGGCAGAACCCTTGTTGTCGGCAAGGATGATGTTGAATCCCTGCATGGCAAGGGATACCGTGAAGGCCTCGCCGATTCCTTCGGCGGCGCCTGCCACGAGGGCCCAATTTCCATAACGATCCCTGAGTGATCCCATGATTTTTCTATCTTTGCCGCTGCTGCAATGTTAGTTATTTCTTTTCAAAATGAGAAGACTCCTGTTTTCCTTTTTAGGTGTTTTGAAATTTATCCGTAAAGCGGGATTAAAGCTTCGCGGGAAGAGCGAGGCCGATATTCACGATGAACGGATCGTTTCAGGAAAAGCCTGGGAAGAGTTCTGCGATAACCTGAAGCTTGCCGGAGCCTCTCTTGCCTACCCGGGCGCCCCGCGCGATGCTTTTCAGCAGGCAGAAGGACTCCGTTACCTGACGCGCCTCACGCGGGGCGGACTGGAGGCTTTTGTTGAATTCGGCGATCCTGCATTCCCAGTGCTGCGCAGAACTGCACATGAGACGATAAAACTTGGAGCCGATAATCCCGACAACCACTATTTCAATGCACAGATCAGCGGGAAGTATGAATACCGGATATTCGGAAAAAGAAACACAATCGACTATATCGGATTTTTTACCCAGAACGGAAATTATGGGTCAACCGGCGGACTCGCTCCCTGCGGGGTTCTTGATAATGGGGAGCTGGTTTTGGAACCCGATGGCAGTTTCGAGGTGCTCCTCAGCAGGGAACGAAGGGGGAAAAACTGGCTCAGGATCGAGGATTCCACCTCGATGGTAATGGTACGGCAGACATTCCTGGACAGGTATCGTGAGTCGCCTGCCGAACTGTTCATCGAAAACCTTGACGGGCGTAAAGCCCCTGATCCCATCACACCTGCAATGATCGACGAAGGACTGAAAACCGCCTCGATGTTCGTGGCCGGCGCCTCGCTGCTCTTTGCGAAGTGGGCAAAAGGATTTCAGAAACATACCAACCAGCTTCCCCTTTTCGATCCTGAGGTTTCCAAGGCAGCCGGTGGCGATGCCAGCATCATTTACTATCACAGTCACTGGAAACTGGCGCCCGGCGAGGCTCTCGTGATTGAGGTAAGGCCTCCGGATTGCGATTCCTGGAATTTTCAGCTGAATAACTACTGGATGGAATCACTCGATTACCGCTATTTTACCATCACAGTCAATAAATCTTCGGCAGTTTATGAAAAAGACGGCACAGTCCGGGTAATTGTGGCTCACCATGATCCGAAAATACCAAACTGGATCAATACCTGCGGACACAACGAAGGAACCATGCTCTGGCGCTGGTACAGGCTCCGGCCGGGAGAACAGGCGGTTCAGCCTCAGTGCACCCTGATAAAAACCAACGAATTGTAACTTGCTGATGTTGGAAACTGCCACCTCGACTTTAAAAAACTTCAGGGAACGTCCCGCCTGGTTCCGGGCGATGAACTCCGCATGGAGATGGAGCTATCCGACCGGAACGGAGATCAGGTTAACCAAAGACGATCTTATCAGCAGAGCCAGGAAGGCTACAGGGCTCAACGATCTGGGAAATGATTTTTCCGATGAACCGCTCGAAAGACTTCTCTGGTCTGTAAACCATGAGGCCAATCTGCACCCCATCGGCCGTTTTATCACCCGAGAACGGTTTGTGGGACTCCTGAATATCCGCCTTCGTGCCGAGTACTTCTTTAAAAAGCACCCTGCCATCCTTGAACAGGAGATCTACCCGGCTTGGATCATCATCGGCCTGCAACGAACAGGTACAACCAAACTCCAGCGCATTCTTGCAGCCGACCCCGATCATCGCCTCATCCCCAGTTGGGAAGTGATCAACCCGGTGCCGATGGACCTGAGATTGTATGATTTGTCAAAGAGTCACAGAATCACAGAGTCACAAAGTCACAGAGTCACAGAGTCACAGATTGATCAATTAATCAGCACATCAGCACATCAGCACATCAGCACATCAGCACATCAGCACATTGGCACATCGGCACATCGGCACATCGGCACATCGTATCCGCATCCCAAAGACAAACGTATCGCTGTGGCTAAAACCAGCGTCGCCGCCCTGAAGCTGATGTCGCCGGGATTTTTTGCGATCCATCCCATCGATGCCATGCAGCCGGAAGAGGATATCCTGATGCTTGACGTGAGTTTCCTCAGCACCACCCCGGAAGCCATGATGAATGTTCCCTCTTATGCAAATTGGCTGGAGCAGACCGATCAGTCTCCGGCCTATGCCTATGCTGCGAAACTGCTTAAGTTCCTTCAATGGATCAACCCGGCAAAGCGATGGGTGTTGAAAACCCCGCACCATCTTGAATTTCCAGACCTGATCGAAAAGCATTTCGGTGATGTTCATTTTTTATGGCCCCACCGCAGGATCTATGAATCGGTACCCTCATTCCTAAGCATGGTCACCTATAACCAGATGATCTTCAGCAATGATGTTGATGAGAAGCGAATCGCACGGCATTGGGTACGTAAGACCGGCTACATGCTCGACAAGGCCCTCGGATACCGGCTGAAAGGGAACAATGCGGCAAAGTTTACGGATATCTATTACAAGGATCTGATAACAGATTCCATTCAGGAACTTGATAAAATTTACCATCAAAACGGAGGGCTGACCGACAAGCTCATTGCACGGTTTAAAAAGCATGAGGAGGAGCACCCTCACCGGAAACATGGCGCTCACCACTATTCGCTGTCCGATTTTGGACTCACTGAATCCGATATCGATAATCATACGGCTAAATATCAGCAGTTTATAAATGAACATTATGGCAGGGAGCAGGCAGAAAAAGTACAATAATCCGGTCACCGCAACCATCACAGGCATCATGGATCTTTTCAGAAAGCAGATCCCGGCGGGAGAACTCAAATCCTCCGACCGGCTGGATGGAAAAACAGTACTTGTCGACGGTTCCAGTTCAGGACTTGGATTTGCCGTTGCGGTCGATGTCGCCCGCAGGGGTGCCCGCGTGATCATGGCCTGCCGCAGCGGGATACCCGAAAAGGGAGAGCAGGTGAAAAAGCTATCCGGTAACCAGGATGTACATATGTTGCCAGTCGA
>CAYHCQ010000030.1:0-26438 GCA_964355115.1 uncultured Prolixibacteraceae bacterium
AAATTCTGCCGTGTGTCTTGTTCTGGTCTTTTTCATTGGACTTTGGGTTTAAGGTTTATACTCGTTTTTTAACCTTAAGTTTCTGTCCAGTTTTATGGGACTATATCAGCTTGTACTGCAATTGGGGGGTTGATTGGTTTAGCTGTTAAAAGGGAAAAATTGATATATAAAGAAAAGACAACGTTAAGTTTTTACCCTTCGGTTGGAATGGATGCTGCCAAAAACCTTCATCCGTCTTTTACTTGCATAATTCAACTCTGACGATATTAGACTAAGAATTACAAAGCCAAGGAAGCACCGTGTCGCGGTTTTCCCATGTTCAACAACAACGAGAGAAAATTTCATTCTTACGCTAAGCCCGTCAGTTTCTGTTACCGGTGCGCCCCTTTATTCTGTAAGGAAACAGGCGCTCTTCAACAATGAATGATCGTTCAATTGATGTGACCAGATTCTTCAGGATATCCGTCAACTCAAAGAACGTGACAAACAGGACCCTCGTGGTTCCAATCATTATTGAACCGGAGAAGGTCAGGTTAACAACCCAGGCCTCAGTGGATCTGTATTTTTCAATGAAATTTCGCAATGAACGTGTAATTTCCGGCGCTTTCAATGTTGAAAACTTAACCTCCACACCGATTGGATCATTCATTCGTGATATGACAAAATCGACTTCTGCCTTGTCTGTTGTACGCCAGTAATGGACTGAAAATGGTGTTTCGTACAATTCCCGGAGAAGCGAATTTCCTACAAGGTTTTGGAACACAAACCCATAGTCCTGGTGGCGTTCGATATTTCCGAAGTTTGAGATGGAAAAATTGCGGATGCCATGGTCAGCAAAATACACGACCGGTGATTTGGTAATTTCCTTGGAGATGTTGTTAAAATAGGGTTCGACCAGTTTGATGAAATAGGTTTTTTGTGCGATCCACAAGTGCTTCTGAAGGGTGGGAACCGAGACCATGGCTTCATTGGAAAGGTTTTTCAGGTTGATCATCTGGCCCGTCCGGGCAGCAAGCAGCCTGACCACCCTGGTAAAGGCTTCGGGTTGATCACCACTGAGCAGATGTCTAATGTCGCGATCAATGTAGGACCGGAATATTTCATTGATTTGCACAACTTTATCTTTAATCGTAAGCGCAGTGATCACCCTTGGATAGCCCCCGAAATTCAGATATTCATGAAATAACTCCATGGTTTTATCCGGGTATGACTTGACGTATACCGGTATTTTTCCGAAATAGCTGTATTGTGTGCGGTAATCAAGAAATTCATGGAAGGTGACCGGTGTAACTTCAAAAAGCCTCTTACGCCCGGCAAGTGATTCGGATATTGTCTCCTTAAGCTCAATGCTTCCCGACCCTGAAATGATAAATTTTACCGGAAGTTTCATGTCATACAGCCCTTTGAGATAAAGGCCCGCGTTCTCTTTCCGCTGGATTTCATCCAGGAATACGAAGCCGGACTGGCCGCCAAATTCCAGATTGATCCGGTTGATCAGAGCCTGTTGAGTGGAAAAAAACGGAATATCGGATTCAAAATCCAGACTCAGGAAAAGCACTCTTTCATTCTTTTCACGCAACCCATCCAACAGCAGGTTCATCAGCGTGGTTTTCCCGGTCTGCCGTGCCCCGGCGATCAGGGTAATTTCCGGTTCCGCCAGATGGCGTTTTAATTCTTCAAGTATCGAGCGGCGTATCATGTTCGTTGAATTTAAAATGTAATATTATATTTAACCCGATAAAAACAACAACAAAGTTAGTAAATTATCGTGTTAAATGCAAATTTATATATTATTTTGACTTTTTCCAATAAATGATTAAATTATAGCCGAAAAATTGATTAAAATATAATCAATCTGTTCGCTCTTCACTCTTCACTCTTCACTCTTCACTGTTATTATGTACCTCTCCTGCCACTCATACTACTCCCTCCGCTACGGAACCATCTCCATCGAAAACCTGGTAGTGGAGGGGGTGCGTGCGTATGTTGGGGCGACCCGTCGGGTCGCCCCGGCAGGAGTCGCCCCAACAATGGCCCTCACCGACATCAACAACTCCACGGGAATCCTCGACTTTGTGGCGGCGTGCAGGGAGAAGGGCATCAAGCCTATCGCGGGCATCGAATTCCGGCTTGAAGACCGGTTATTGTACACCGGCCTGGCGAAAAACAACGAAGGATTCCGGGAACTGAACGAATTTCTGAGCCATCACAACATAAACAACCTTCCTTTGCCGGATACGGCCCCCGAGTTCAACAATGTCTTTGTAATATATCCATTTTCTTCTATTCTTCATTCGTTTTCCGGTCACGCATCACGCGTCACGCGTCACGATTTTTCCGGTCACGCATCACGCGTCACGCGTCACGATTTTCCCGGTCACGCGTCACGCTTCACGCGTCACGATTTTATCGGCGTGCGCCCCTCCGACCTCAGCCCCCTAATGCTTTCCCGCCATCGCGACCTGATCCCCCGCATGGTGCTCATGGCGCCGGTAACTTTCAGAAATCAGCAGGAGTATGAACTTCACCGCAATTTTAGGGCAGTCGACCACAACGTGCTGCTGAGCCGGCTGGAGCCGCACCAGGCAGCCGCTTCCGACGAGATCATGCTTCCTGTTGATGAGCTGCTTGATATCTGCCGTGATTTTCCGGAGATCGTGCGCAATACTGAAAAGCTGACGGAGGCCTGCTCCATCGACTTCGACTTCAAGGCATGCAAGAATAAGAAAACTTTCACCGGCGATCGGTACGACGACCTCATCCTGCTGGAGAAGCTGGTGCTCGACGGGGTACAGTACCGGTACGGCAAAGGGCACAGGGAGGCGATGCGGAGGGTCAGGCATGAGCTTGACATTATCGACAGGATGGGATTTTCAGCCTATTTTCTGATTGCCTGGGACATTATCCGCTATTCGATGTCGCGCGGCTTTTACCACGTGGGGAGGGGAAGCGGGGCAAACAGCATCGTGGCCTACTGTCTGCGCATCACCGATGTGGACCCCATCGAGCTGGACCTGTACTTTGAACGCTTCATCAATCCCAAACGCACGTCGCCGCCCGACTTCGATATCGATTACTCCTGGAAAGAGCGCGACGATGTGCTCGACTACATATTTAAAAGGTATGGCCATGAGCATACCGCGCTGCTCGGCGCCATGTCGACCTTCCGCGATAAATCGATCTACCGTGAACTGGGAAAGGTTCACGGTTTGCCGAAAGGGGAGATCGACGCTTTCCTGAAACACCCCGAGGAGGCGATCAATAAGAACCACATTATCCGAAAGATCAATGAACTCGGGGAGATGATGGCCGACTTTCCCAATATCCGCAGCATTCATGCCGGGGGGGTGCTGATAACAGAAGAGCCCATCACCTGCTACACAGCGCTCGATATGCCACCGAAAGGCTTTCCCACCACGCAGTTCGATATGTATGTGGCCGAAGATGCCGGCTTTGAAAAGCTCGACATCCTGAGCCAGCGCGGTATCGGGCATATCTATGAGGCGGCTGAAATTGTGAAAAGGAACCAGGGAATCAGCGTGGATGTGCACAATGTGCAGGCCTTCAAGGAGGATGAAAAGGTGAAGGAGCAGTTGCGCAATGCCCGCACCATCGGCTGCTTTTATGTGGAGAGTCCGGCCATGCGCGGGTTGCTGAAGAAGCTGCACTGCGACAACTACCGCACGCTGGTTGCCGCCAGTTCCATTATCCGACCGGGGGTTGCCCGCTCGGGTATGATGAAGGAGTACATTCAGCGCTTTCACAATCCCGGAAGGTTCAAATACCTCCACCCGGTAATGGAGGAACAGCTGAAGGAGACCTTCGGGGTGATGGTTTACCAGGAGGATGTGCTCAAAATCTGTCACCACTTTGCCGGACTCGACCTGGCCGATGCCGACGTGATCCGCCGCGCCATGAGCGGGAAATACAGGTCGAAAAAGGAGCTGCAACGCATTATCGACAAGTTTTTCGAGAACTGCAGAAATTCTGGTTATCCCGAGGAGGTGACCAAAGAGGTGTGGCGACAGATCGAATCGTTTGCCGGCTACTCCTTCTCCAAAGCCCACTCGGCCTCCTACGCGGTGGAGAGCTACCAGAGCCTCTACCTCAAGGCCCATTACCCGCTGGAGTTCATCACCGGGGTGATCAACAACTTCGGCGGATTCTACTCCTCGTGGGTCTATTTCAACGAAGCGAAGATCTCCGGAGCCACCCTCCATGTGCCCTGCGTAAACAACAGCGAATACAAGACCAGCATCAGGGGAAAGGATATCTACCTGGGATTTATCCACATAGCCGGACTGGAAGCGACAGTAGGCAGATCGATTTACGATTTACGATTCACAACTCATCACTCACAACTCATCACTCACGACTCACCCGTCACGTGTCACGCGTCACGCGTCACGTGTCACGGGTATGCCAGCCTCGAAGATTTCATCGGACGCGTTCCGGTCACCCTCGATCAGCTTATCCTCCTGATCCGCGTGGGGGCTTTCCGGTTTATTGGGAAACCTAAGGCAACACTGCTGTGGGAGGCGCACATGCTCCTTGGGAAAAATGGTGAAATGGGGAAATGGAGAAATGGTGAAAAAGGAAATAGCGAAATTCGTACAGGAATCGTCAATCGAAAATCGTCAATTCAATCGTCAATCGAAAATCGTCCAATCGTTAATCCGGTTTTGTTCCAGACCCCGGCAAGAAAATTTGAGCTTCCTGTATTGGAACAAAACCGGATTGCTGATGTGTACGATGAGATCGAACTGCTTGGCTTTCCGATCACCAATACTTATTTCGACCTGCTGCATACGAAGTTCCGGGGCGATATCTTCTCGCATGAGATGGCTGCGCATGTTGGTAAAACCATACGCATGCTGGGTCTGCTTGTCACCATTAAATACGTTCGTACCGTAAAAAGGGAGTGGATGCACTTCGGCACCTTCATCGATGCGAACGGTCGTTTTTTTGATACGGTTCATTTTCCCAGAGCAGTAACTGATTACCCTTTTCGCGGCGACGGGGTCTATCTTGTGAAGGGAAAGATTGTGGAGGAGTTCGGCTTCCCGAGCATGAACGTGCTGAAGATGGCGAAGATGCCACTGAAGGCCGATCCGCGGGGGTAGCCTTCAAATTTTCACCTTCCCGACGTGACTATTTTACATTCAGAATATCATCCAAACCTGCAATTTTGAAGGTCTTTTTCAGGAACGGATCGCAGTTGATGATGGAGAAATTGCCCTTGCGCACCTGTTTGGCGGCATTCACGCAAATACGGATGAAGGAGGAGGCGATATAGTTTACCCCGGTCATATCGAAAATGATGCTGTCATCGAGCAGGACTTCAGGGTCATCGACTCCTTTCATTGTATGGATTTTACCGCACATCTCGTCGCATAGAATTACGCTGGTGTTGGCGTCGAGTCGTCCGGTGAAATGGCAGGTGAGTACCTTTTCTGCTGCATTGTAGTCGAAAGTAAGCATGGCCTGGGGTTTAGTGGTTTTTATGATATTCAAGACGAAGAACAGATTCATCGCAGTTCTCATCGAAATATTTGGCGCGGTCGGCATCCATGAATTTGTGGTTCAGGCTGCGGCGGCAAACCCGCTGTACATTGATAAGGTGCTTGGCAGTGATGTTCTCAGTGGTGATGTTCTTCCCCCCGGTACCGCAACCCAGTGTGAGTGACGGTGTGAGGTGGTTGTAAGTGCCTCCCACTGCACCCTGCGAGGTGGGGGTGTTCACCACGATACGGCCGGCATTGATCAGTTGCGAAAAATCCATGATCCGCTTCTCATTATTGGCATAGATGCCTGCGCTGTGGCCGATCCCACCAAGGTAATTCAAATCGATGCAAAGGTTGATTGCAGAATTGTAGTCCCGGGCCGAATAAAAGGCGAGAATGGGAGCGAGGACCTCATGCGAGAGGGGGTAGTCTTTGCCAACACCCTCCAGTTTTGCCAGCAGAATCTTCGTTCCTTCCGGGACAGTTATCCCTGCCTTTTGTGCGATGGTTTCGGCCGATTGTCCGACAATAAACGGACTCATTGTCATGGTTTCTGCCACAATTGCGATTTTTTCAACTTTGCGGATCTCCTCGGAAGTGAGGAAATAACAGTTCTGTTTTTCAAATTCCGCTCTTACCTGCTTTTCAATTTTCTCTTCTACGATGATCGACTGTTCGCTGGCGCAGATCGTTCCATTGTCGAAGGATTTGGAGGAGATGATGCCTGCAACGGCAAAGGGGATGTCGGCGCTCTCATCGATAAACACCGGCACATTCCCAGGGCCGACGCCGATGGCAGGATTTCCGGAACTGTAGGCGGCATGCACGAGGCCTGTACCTCCCGTAGCCAGGATGAGTGCGATTTTCGGGTGGGCCATCACCATTTGGGTAAACTCTCGGGAACCGGCAGGTATCATCTGAATACAATCTTCAGGAGCACCTGCTGCAAGTGCTGCCTCGTAACAGATACGGGCCGCTTCAGCAGTGCATTTGGCAGCTCCTCTATGGGCACTGATGATGATGGGATTCCTCGTCTTCAGGCAGATGAGTATCTTATACATTGCCGTTGAGGTAGGGTTGGTTACCGGCGTAACAGCAAAGATGGGTCCGAGCGGCTGGGCGATCTCAGTGATTCCGGTCATGGGATCCTGGGCAATCACTCCAACAGTCTTCTCGTTTTTAATACTTTCATAAACAAGTTGGGTTCCGATCACATTCTTCCACATCTTATGCTCCCAGATTCCGATGCCGGTCTCCTCAACAGCCATCTTTGCCAGCCTGATACGGGCATTCAATCCTGCTTTGTATACTGCTTCAACAATCTGATCGGTCAGGTTCTGGTCAAATTGCTGGAACTCTGCGGCTGCAAATGTCGCCTTGTCGAGTATCAGGTCTGCTTTTTCAATAAGGGATTCTGCCATGGGAATTGCTTTGGAACAAATATAAACTCAATTGACTTCTGGTACAAGAAAAATGTCAGGCATGCTTAAACCCCGAAAAAAGCTGGATGCCCGACGGTGTCGTCTGCAGGACCACCTGGCTGAGGCCGGCATTATTCATCCAGCCCCTGATCTCAGTTTCGGTGTATACATCGCCATGGTCGGTCCCAACCAGCATGTTTAATGCAAACATAGCTCCCACAGCGGGTTCGGTACGGCTTTCGTCCATCACATGGTCCAGAATGACCAGCCTGCCACCCGGGGCAAGGGCCTTTGCTCCTGCGGCAATCAGTCGTTCGTTCTCCTTCGGATTGTTGATATGGATGATGGCCGACATGAAGACCAGCGCGTACCCGGTGCCCAGTTCGTCGGTAAGGTAATCGCCGGCGCGGGCGGAGACACAATTATCGAGACCGGCCTCACGGATGTACCGTTCGGTTATCGGCACAATATTGGGAAGATCGAATACCACCGCCGTCAGTTCAGGGGAGGAATTAATGAAGGCGAAGGAAAAAATGCCTGAACCTCCTCCCACATCCAGAATCTTTCCCTTCGCAGGCAGCGAAAGGGCAACGGCTACCTCTTTCGCCTGGTTGCCTGCACGGGCATGCATCGCGGCAATAAAGGATTCCCGCCAATCCTCTGACCGGTCGTTGATTGACTTTTCGAGGACCACTGTGGTTCCCGCGGCAAGGGCTGGAGTGAGGGTATTCCAGGTTTTCCAAAGATGCACTGCATGAGAAAGACCGCCCATGAATTTCGGAGAGCCAGCAACCAGGTGTTGGGACACAAAACCGGTATTTGAAAAAATATCATCCGATTTTCGCATCAATCCAAGGGCCACCATGGCGTTCAAAATACGGTCGGTGGCCCGGGGATGGGTACCTAAAAGACGTGCAACTTCTGCCGAAGTCAGGGACTTGTCCTTAAGGATGTTGAATAATCCCACTTCATGTGCAGTAAGTATCACGCGGCTGGCGCGGAAGGCATTGACCATCTCCATCAATTGCCCCGGATTCGATATCTCCTGGCTGGCCATTTATTTTAATCCTAAGATTTCAACTCCCTGATCGTAAATAATGTCGACCGGGATATTTGCAGTCTTCAGCACACCAAGGTCCGACTGTAATGTTTCGCGGATCTTCCCATTGGTTTCGAGATAGGCTTTAGCCCCGTCATAATCGCCATCGCCTTCGAACTTCAAAACGATCGAGGCCCATTCGTTCATGGCAGTGCGGATCTTTTCGAAATTTACTTTATAGGTTCCGTTGGCGCCGCGTTCAAAGGCTCCCTTGTCTTCAAAAAAGTTGAAACACATCATATTGGCTTTACCATGGGCGCTTGCTGCTCCAAATCGCACCGAACGGATGAGCCCGGCCATGTAGGTCACAAAGCAGTCTTCAGCAGTTATCCAGGTCACTTCCCCTTTTGCAATCAGTTGGGTTGTCATGAACAACCCCAGGATATCGGCCTTGGCCTCTTCATAAGATGAGTACTTCTCTTTGAGTGCATCGCGCACGGTACCTTTTCCGGTTATGGTCTGCTTGATTCCCAGTCCGTGAGCAACCTCATGGAACATTACATTCGAGAAGAACGCATCAAACTTAATGTTTCCGCGCTGTGCCGAATCGATGAGTACACCAGAAATTGGGACAAGGATATTATCGAACTTGGCGCGCATGGCATTTTTCAGCTGCAGGCGGCGCGATCCTTTGGCCATCTGAACCTTTTCGTCGTTTGGCAGATTGATGGCAATGGTCTTACTTCCTGCATTGGAATGACCTGATACATATATAATATCGTAAGCATTGAGATCGGAATCGGTTCCCGGCTTCTCCTTTTTATATTTGGCATCAACCGGCAGACTGCTCTGCAATTCGGGAAGGAACTTCGCAAATTTGGCAAGCTTCAGACTCCACTCTTTGTCCTTGACGAGAAGCGCCGACTCGAAGGCAGTTTTATAACCGAAAAGTTCATCTTCGTAGTTCTCAATCGGGCCAACCACGAAGTCGATCGTGTTGCTTTTCATGTCCATCCAGGCCATATCACTGGAAAAGTAATCGTCGGTTCTGAAGGCAGTGGCACGAAGTTCCAGGTATTTCTTCAGTCCGGCATCTTCGGCCAGGGCTGCAGCCTGTTCCAGCAATCCTGCTGCCTTTTCCATTCTGTCAGCATAAGCTTCATGATACCAGATGTTTTTCAGGCTGCCGTCGTCGTTTCTGCGAATAATTGAGTACTGGCTGGTTTTGTCTTTATCCTTCCATGCGGCAAACTCCTCCTTGGTCATGTCTGCCGGGTAAAAGTTGGCTCCGGCTGGTTTTTCGCCAAAACCGTTAACGAAAGGTTTGTTGCCATTCAGCCGTTCCCAGGGACCGTAATTGATTCCGGCGAACTGCCTGACAAGTGTATCGGGGATGGAATCGAAAAATTTCTGCTTGTCGCCCAGCGCCTGCTCCCAGTAGAGATCGTCCATGATCCGGGCAGCTTCAATCAGAATGGGGATCATCTGTTTCTCCTTTTCGGTGAGTTTTGTGAGGTCGGTGGTGAGTTTTACCACGACAAACTCACCGATCTTTGCTGTGAGGAGCGAATCTTCATGAGTAAGTGATGTTTGTTTTCCGGCCGGGCCGTTACAACCGGCAAAAAGGAAGAGTAAAAAAGCTGCGAATGCGGGAAATAAAATGGTTTTGCGGTTCATGGATGACAGTTTTAAGTTCTGGTGCGAAATTAATAAAAATATTTCCTATGTTTGTTGTGAAAACAAATCACGTTAAACCAAAACAGAAACCAGTATGAATAATCTTGTCTATTTGATTGTCATCGGCGCTATCGGACTGATCTTTTTCTCAGGAATCCGTATCGTTCGACCTACCCATCGGGGACTGATAGAGCGCCTGGGTAAATACACCCGGTTCGCCATGCCGGGGTTCCACTGGATCATCCCTGGAATCGAAAACATGTACCAGGTGAATGTAACTGAAAAGATGATCAACGCCGAACCGCAGGAGATCATCACGAATGATAATCTGAATGCAAAGGTCGACGCGCAGGTATATTTCAAGATCAAGAGCGATGAGGACAGTGTTAAGTATTCGCAGTACAATGTCAACAGCATCGAGTACCAGATCGTGAACCTGGCCCGAACTACCCTTCGTAATATCATCGGGACACTCACACTGAAGTCGGCCAACAGCGAACGCGGCAGGATAAATAAGGAGCTGCATACCACGCTGCTCGATGAAACGGTGCATTGGGGTATAGAGATCATTCGCACGGAGCTGAAGGAGATTGAACCTCCCAAGGATGTTCAGGAGACGATGAACAAGATCGTGAAGGCCGAGAATGAAAAGATCGCCGCCATCGACTTCGCCACAGCCACCGAAACCCGCGCTGATGGCGAAAAACGTGCCGAAATCCGCAAAGCGGAAGGGATCAAGCAGGCTGCCATACTAAAGGCCGAAGGCGATGCCCAGGCAATTGCCCTCGTGAATGAAGCTGCAGAAAAATACTTTGTTGGCAATGCCCAGATTCTTCGCAAGATACAGATGCTCGAAACCTCCCTTAAGGACAATGCAAAGATCGTCGTTCCTGCCGGTTCTGACCTTGTGAACGTATTGGGTGATATGGCCGGCATGGTGCCGCTTAAGGTAGAAAAGAAAGAGACTATCTGATTACCGGGATATCAAATTTAGGAAACGGTGAACCATCTTTTTCGTAGATGCCCCAATGGGGTCCTACTTCGTTGGGTTCATGGGTTTTCCAGGGCTGGTCGAACATCATGAACCATAAGCCGTTAAAGGCTTGATGTTGTTCGTTTTCACCGGTCAGCCAGCTCAGTGTGGTGCTGAAGTTAATTCCTTCATTGATATTGTTTTCACGTTCGGTAGGGTTGCCAAAGGAGGCGCTTGGCCAACCGATTTCACCGATCATTGAACAGACATCGTACATCAGCCTGGCCTGCTTGATACCATGCTGGTACGACCAGGTCATCCCGGCCATGATATTTTCAGGTGAATTTTTTCCTGAGTAATACTGCCCCCAGTAAGGATACATCGAGAGCAGTATAACACGCTTGTCGGTCTCATTGAGGTCGCGGCAAGCCTGCATGATCACTCCGCAGAACTCCTGTGTGGGGTCGTTGTAGTCGGGATCGGCTCCTCCCCCTGTGATACACGAGGTGATGGTCGTATTCTTCGAGAGAGCGACAAGCCTGGATCTGGCATAGATCATATACTCCATAACGACCGTAGAAGGAACATAGTTAGTGTCGTTCTTTATATTGGTCTCATTCCCGATCACCAGGCAGGCGACAGTTTCCGGATAGGAAGCGGCCATAGCAACTGCCTTGTCGATGTTGTGATGGGTACGTGCACTGTCGCCCGGATGGCAATATACGCCAAGTGCAACCTGAAGGTCAAGCCCGGCGGCGATGGGAACAACCTGATCCATATTGTCTTCGACAGTATAGGTGCGGAAATACCTGAATGTTTGAGCGATCAGGGTTAGGTCCTCTTCAATTATATGAATAATCATGCGTACTCGACCATCGGCAGCACCACTTCAAGTATGTTTTTCACACTCTCTTCAACGGAAAGCAGGTCTGTCCTGACTTCGATGTCAATGTTTTCGGGTGTTTCAAACGGTGAGGTAATCCCGGTGAAGTCCTTTATCTCACCCCTGCGGGCACGGGCGTAGAGACCTTTTGTATCGCGCTGTTCACAAACCTCCAGAGGGGCATTGATGTAAATTTCTATGAAGTCATCCTTCCCGATAAGTTTTCGTGCCATATTGCGGATCTCCTCGGTGGGGCTGATAAAACAGTTGATGGCAATCACCCCGCAATTCACAAACAGCCTGGAGACCTCTGAAATCCTGCGGATGTTCTCATAGCGGTCGGCCTCGGAGAACCCAAGGTTGTTGTTGATTCCCGATCTTATATTGTCGCCATCAAGCACCTGGGTAAGGTAGCCCCTGCTGAACAACTCCTCTTCGAGCAGTTTTGCTACTGTGGTCTTTCCGGCGCCGGAAAGGCCCGTAAGCCATATTACCTTGCCTTTTTGCTGAAGCAGCTCCTCTTTGTCGCGTCGGCCAAGGATTTCGTCGTGAACAGGAAAAATGTTGAGATCGTTTGCAGTCATGGTCAGTATCTTTTTTTCGACCCGCAAATATAGCCGAAAAGGCAAACCAGGTGTCGAAGAAATATCGTAATTTTGTAAAAAAAAAGCAATTCATATGAAGATACATACATTACTTTTTACCGTCATTCTTTCTGCCTGGTTTCTGCCGCTCTTCAGCCAGGATAAGCCTGTTCATCCAGTAATTGTCGCCAATGGAACCTATTGGGGGCTAAGTAAGCCACTGCGCGATATTCCGCCGATGACGGCAAATGAGAGAGCACAGATGGATGCCAAAGCATTGAATAAAATGCTCAATGCCGGACTTAAATACCGCAACTATCCTTATGCAGCTACGGCCTTGCCAAAAGGACCTGACGCCGCCTGGCAAAAATTCATGGGTTCCACGAAGAGCCTGAATGATGCTCTGGTTGTAAACTTCGAAGGCCAGTCATCACCCTATTTCCCGCCGGACGATAATGGAACTGTGGGCCCGAATCACTATATGCAAACGATCAACTGCGTTTACGCAATTTACTCCAAAACCGGTACACTGCTTGCAGGGCCAACCAACCTGAATCAGCTTTTCGGCAATGTTCCCGGAGCTAACCGCAACGATGGAGACCCGATTATTTTGTACGACGAACAGGCAGATCGCTATCTGGTTACGGAGTTTTCGCTGGGAGGCGGACAGAATTACATGTTGATGGCTGTTTCTGCAACCAACGACCCGACCGGTACCTGGCACCAGTACTCCTTTCCGGTAGCCTCTATGCCGGATTACCCTAAATTCAGCATATGGCGCGATGGTTATTATATGGGCGACAACAACGGCGGTGACGATGATATCTACGTTTTTGAACGTACCCCCATGCTCACGGGCGGAACTGCCCAGATGGTAGGCTTCAGCAACCCCTGGAGGCCGCAATCGGTCGATGGATTTATGTGTGTGCCACCGGTCGACAACGACGGAACCTTTGCTCCCACAGGTTCGCCCGGGTTGTATATTGCCTTTAACGATGATGCCATCGGTGGCGGTGCCGACGAATTATGGATTTATGAGCTGGCAGTGAACTGGACATCTCCGTCATCCTCAACTTTTATACGTTCCCAGCAACTGGCGGTTGAGCCCTTCGATTGCAATTTCGGAAACAACTGGAACAATATCACACAGAAGGGGACAGGCCAGAAGGTTGACGGTATCCCCCAGGTCATCATGAATGTTCCTCAATACCGAAATTTCGGAGGTTACCAAACGATTGTCTGTTGCCATACGGTCGACGTGGATGCTACCAACCATGCGGGGATCCGCTGGTATGAGTTGCGCCGGACGACCGGTTTATGGACCGTCCGCCAGCAAAGCACCTATGCACCCGATATGCACAACCGCTGGATGGGTAGTATCATGCTGAACAGCAGCAGTACCATTGGAATGGGATATTCTGTTTCAAGCACGGAAATGTATCCCGGTATCTTTTACTGCGGACAATCTCCTGCAGCTTACAATGCCGCGAACAGTACGCTGGATATTGCCGAAGATACTATCCAGAACGGGGCAAATTCGCAGACAAGTACGAACCGCTGGGGAGATTATTCGCTGCTTTCGATCGATCCTACCGATAACAAGACCTTCTGGTTTACCACCCAGTATATCGGCAGCGGAGGAAGCCGTAAGACAAAGATCGCATCTTTCCTTTTCCAATTCGGCCCCACAGCCACAACACAGGCAGCCACGGATATCACAGGAACAACTGCAACGCTTCATGGTTTTGTAAATCCACAAGGGCTTGAAACCACGTATCGTTTCGAATGGGGAACAAGTGCGCTGAACATGACCGACAGTACAACATCTGTGTCCTTAGGTTCAGGCAATGCCAATATAGATGTGAGTGCAACGATTTCGGGGCTTACTCCTGCAAAAAAGTACTATTTTGTGCTCAGGGCATTCAATCCTTCCGGCATCGTTTCAGGTGGAACCCTGAACTTTACTACCGGGGCGGCACCGACGTTGCTCGTTTCACCGCCGAACCAGAATGTAGCCACTGCCCCGGGATCGGTTCAATACATGGTTACTTCCAATACAAGCTGGACAGTTGTATCAGATGCATCCTGGTGTACGGTAACCCCTTCGGGTATCAACAATGATACAATCTTCGCCATATTCGATGAGAACCCGGTGGTTGGCAGCCGTGTCGCCAATATTACCGTAACCGGCGCCGGCGTGACCCCCATTGTTGTAACACTCACACAGGCTGGTGTTGCCCCGATACTTTTGGTGTCGCCGCCAAACCGTCCGGTTACAGTTGCACCGGGAAGTGCGGATTTCAGTGTCACCTCAAACACCTCCTGGACAGTAATCAGTGATGCTGCATGGTGCATTCCGACTATCTCCGGAACCGGAAACGGTACAATTGCCGCAACCTATGTGGAGAATACCTCCACATTGCCACGCGTTGCGAACATTACAGTTACAGCCAATGGTATTTCTCCTGTCACCGTAACTGTGACACAGGAGGGAGTTCCCTTGATGCTGGCAGTTTCGCCCCCGGTTCAGGCCGTGCCTTCGGCTGCTGGGACCACCGCTTTTACTGTTACCTCAAATGCTGCCTGGACAGTTGTGAGCGATGTTTCATGGTGTACAGTTACGGCTTCGGGAAGCGGCAACGGGACGATCGTAGCCGATTATTCTGTCAACACAACGGACCAGGCAAGGATAGCAACTATTTCAGTTACGGTGCCCACCCTTCCTGTACAAACAGTCACTGTTAACCAGTCACGTTCCGGTATCGGAGTGGAAGAGCAAACCGGAAACGGAATCCGTATCTATCCCAATCCTAACCGCGGTATCTTCAGAATTGTAACGGGAGGGTCAACCGGATTGCTTGAGGTGACTGTGCAGGATATGAACGGAAAGATTTACCTGAAGAAACAGTACAAGGGAGAAAAGGAGTACAGCGCCGACCTCTCCTCTGCGCCTCAGGGAACCTACAATATCGTTCTGAAGTCGGGTGGAGAACTCTCCGTACGCAAACTAGTGATAATAAAATAACGAAGGCCATTTCAATAAAAAAACCACCTGTTTCCGGGTGGTTTTTTTATTTTGTGATCAGCCTGGGGCTTGGACTGTTTTACTGTTTCGCCTATGTACGTAAGGTTCCCAAGGTATCATTTTTTCGCTGTATCAGATTTGTGTAATTCCAAATTGCCAATAGGTCCGTAAACAATTGCTAAAACTTTAAGCATCTTTACCAGCCGAAAAAAGAAGGCCGTTAAGCCTCCTTGGTGATCCGCCTGGGATTTGAACGATTTTCATGCTTTGCCTATGTACGTAGCGTTTCCAAGAGGTCATTTGTTGACGGTATCAGATTTTTCTCCTTACTCGAATCTTCCCATGTCTTTCCAGGACAAAATTTTCACTTCTTTATGGGTGAAAGATTCATCACCACCATAAATGATCGTTTTATTTCCTTTTTGAGTCTCCAGATTTTTATCGAGGAACCGGAACGATGTCAGAAAATTCGGGAAAAAAGTCCGTGCGGATTTAATCTCGATCCATTGCAGTTGTTCATTCTCAGCCACAACATCCACTTCGTTGCGGTTACTGTCGCGGAAAAACCAGAGATCCTGGGGAAGGCCATGATTGAACCGCTGCTTCAGTAATTCTAGTACGACAAGGTTCTCGAACAGGGACCCCTTCAGGTAGTGAGTCTTCACTTGCTCAGTGCTCTTGATTCCCAGAAGAAAGGCAGCAAGTCCCGGATCGGTGAAATACAGTTTCGGGGCCTTGATCATTCTTTTTCCGAAATTTTTATAATATGGATAAAGCTGAAAAACGATGAATCCTGCTTCTAAAATCGAGATCCATCCTTTGATGGTATGAACGGTAACGCCGATATCTTTTGCGAGTGACGAATAATCCAGGAGCTGGCCAGTACGACCGGCACATAGTCTTATAAAATTCGTGAATGTATTAAGGTCCCTGACATTCTGAATTTCTCTGACATCCCTTTGTACATAGGTTTCAAGGTAGAAAGGATAAAACTCCTCAGGGGAAATGTCCTCGTCATAGGTTCTGGGGTAAAATCCTTTGAAGATGTAGTCTTCGTATGAAAAATCCTTAACCTGCTTCAGTTTGCTGATTTCAGACAGACTGAAGGGAAGTAATTTCAGGATAGCCGTCCGGCCTGCCAGTGTCTGGGATATCTTTTCACTCATGATCAGGCTCTGTGAACCGGTCAGGATGAATTGTCCATGTATTTTCTTTTCATCAGAGATTACCTGGATGTAAGATAATAATTCAGGAACATGCTGAATCTCGTCCAGGATCATCAATTGATTCTTCGGATTGAACAAGCTTTTAGGATCACTCAGGGCAATGCTCCTTGTTTCCGGGTTCTCCAGGGATATGTATTTATGTTTTGGGAAAAGGGATTTCACCAATGTTGTTTTTCCTGATTGCCTGGGGCCGGTGACAGAAACTACCGGATACTTTCCGGCAAATTTCAATATGGTTTCGGATAAGCTTCTCCGGATCATTTTATGTAATTTTGTATTTGTACTGCAAATTTACATAAATATACTCAATTGTCAAGTGATATTCCTCTCATGAGTTAAAGAAAACCGTTTTTCTTTACAAGCAAGGCCAAAATTTGCCACCATTTTAGAAATACAAGGTAATTTCGCATCTTACCCTTTAGAAAAACAAGGTTGTTCTGTTAATATGTAAAGAAAAACGATTTTTCTTTACATATATTACAGCCTTTGTCAATCTCGCAAACATCTCACCGGAAAAGCGTTTGCCCTTGAGGAAGGATAATGCGACACCGAAAAATCATAAATGTTCATTCCATGCGAAATCCCTTTCGTGGTGTTCCATGGGGTGGATGACCAGAAAAGGGTGGCAAAACCGTTAAAACTCCAGATTGAATTCAGATAATACACGCCTCCGGTCAGCGCCCTGAATCCCGAAATAATCGTATCCTGCAGGGGCTTGCCGGCAAAGGCATTACCCTGGTAAAAGCTGAACAGGATTGTCCAGTCGCTTTCGGTCGGGACATGCCAGCCCGGGGGACATAACCCCTGCCCTGCCGGCGTATTGTCGTATTTCATCATCTCGTCCCATTGATAAAGCCCGCCAAAGTTGGTGCAATTGCCGGCCAGATCATGGTAACAATACTTCTCCGTAACGCAATTATCATACTGAACCTGAGCGGACGAAACAGCGGATCCGTAATTCAGGTTGGCTGCCATCCAGCACTGAGCGCCGAGCTGGACTGTCGGATATGTTTTGCCGTCGCGGATATCGGTGAGCGGGGAGCCGCAGTTGATAATTGATAATTGATAATTGACAATTGACAATTGTTTGCTGCCGGAGCACAGTGAGGAATTAGTGTAAGAGTAATTAATCGTGTGGGTTCCCGCTCCTGCGGCCGACGGGGTAAATACTCCTGTTGTTGAATTAACTCCCGGTCCTGAGTATATCCCTCCCAGTGGCAAACCTCCCTTGAGTTTGAAAGGTTTTGCATTGACCGTGGTTATCGTATCGAAACAGGCGGTGAATGTGACGGCAGAAGCCGGCAGGGCATTCAGGACGATCATGTTGGATTGAGCGGGATTACCGGCAGCGCATAAAGCATCGGAGGTAAGCAAACAGGTAACCTGATCTCCCGATACCGGATTACAAATGAAAACAGGGCTGTTGGTTCCCACATTCGCATCGTTGAGTTTCCACTGGTAGGCTGGAGATGGTCCGCCGTTTACCGGGGTTGCTGTAAAGGTGATAATGCTTCCAGAGCAAAAGGGGTTGGCTGAGGCAGAGATTGAGACGCTCACGGGCAGGTTCGGATTGACCACCATCGTAAAGGTGTTCGATGTGGCCGGGTTGCCGGTAGGGCAGGATTCCGAGGAAATCAGAATGCAGGTCACTATATCGCCGTTTGCCGGAGTATAGGTAAATACTGCATTATTAGTTCCAACAATGAATCCATTCAGGTTCCAATGGAAAACAGGGGTCGAACCACCATTGACAGGCAAAGCAGAGAAGGTTACCGGCGTTCCTGAGCAAACCGGGTTGGCCGAAGAAGAGACCGTAACGCTCACGGGCAGGTTCGGGTTGACAACCATCGTGATGGTGTTTGAGGTGGCCGGGTTGTTGGATATACAGACGATGTCGGATGTGAGTACACAGGTTACCTGGTCGCCATTCAGTGGTATATACGAAAATACTGGAGTATTTATTCCTGCATTGGCCCCGTTCACCTTCCATTGATATGCCGGTGATGTTCCCTCATTTACCGTAGTTGCAGTGAAAGTTACAGCCTCTCCGGCACATACCTGAAGGAAATCAGAAGTAATGGCCACATTAGGAACTACAGGGGTATTGACGGTAATTTCCAATGCATCTGTCATTGCAGCACCAGTCCAGTCACTCTTACAGTCTACCTTGGCCACCCTTCTATACCAGGTTGTTTGTGTAATCAATGCTGGTGAATAATCGGCTGAATTACTTGATGCGATATCAGTAAACCCAGCAACAGCGCTGGTTGTTGATTGCTGCCATTTATATTCCAATGTACCGGATTGCCCTGAGGGTAGTGTAATGCTGGTTATAGGAGATGGGGTAAAACTGCCACACCCCGACTGACTGCTGCCGATTGTCCCGGCTCCGGTCGGATTTAAACAATTCAGAATCCAGTTCGCTGTGGAGGTCGTAGAAATATATCCGAAACATTCTGCATAAATATTGTCGGTACCTGTGGTGGTACCTGTTCGGGCATAGCAGTATTGTGCATTTCCAGAAGCATCTGTGTAGGCATTTCCGGTAATATTGCTGATTCCGCTTATGTTAAAGGTTACGAGTACACCGGCAACTGGATTTAATAAGTAATCTTCAACGTGTGCTGTAAAACAAAGAGTGGAGACATCAAGGGTGCCTGTGGCAGTGGGCGGAGAGATTGTCACGCTATTAACCATACCGACAGGAGAAAGTGAACAACCTCCGGGATAACCATAGGAATCGATGGCAGTCCAGCCATAAGCAAAAACGCCAAATGGGCTAGTGCTGTTGAAATTATGGGAACCTGCCGTCACAGGTCTTTGTGCTCCGAAATAATTGGTTGTGCCAATTGGTGTAAATGCTCCCGGGGGTATTAAAACTCCATCCTGATATATGTTACTTATCGCATAATCCGGAGCCACAACATTAACCCAGTGAGATGTAAATCCAGCAACAGAACAAATTGTATAATCCGTCAAAAATTGCTCCCTTGGCGGAATCAACATCATAAAAGGATCACCAGTTATATTTCCTGAACACATCTGGCCTTTAGCAAACTGGGCTAAAATAGTTGCTTTGGAGGTTGTTATTGAATTATATCCCGTAAGATTTGTTTCATAAAATGCTCCAGTATTGATAGTTAAAATAAATATTCCATTTATTGAAATATCAGTTCCATCTTCTGCGGCCACGATCCTGAATATATCTCCGCTTGCATCCCGACCAGCTAATGGTACTGTTACAAAATTTTTGCCCCATGAATAATAAGGGAACATTTGTTCAACAATGTGGTCACAAGCATAACATCCTAAAGGAATGAGTGCACATGTTACTGCTCCGAAAACAGCAACAGGAAAATTGGATTGTATTCTAGACCCTGTAAGATCGTCTCCAACATTTGTAGATGTTACATGGTAGGTTTGGCCAGAATTCAAATTAACATAGGTCGTAGAATTCGTCTGATGGTTGAAAATCGTGAGTGCAGTTGCATCTTGTGTTGCCACAATACTAAAACAAGATCCACTTGAAACGTCATAATTTGAGTAGCTAATTACTCTATAATCCAATCCCAATGCAGCCACCGGTATGGCTAAAAAAGCATCGGTTGTATATTGTTGTTTGTTCAGGCCATACACTGAAATAGGATTGTCTGCTGTAATTCTAATACCTTTATCTTCAACTCCTCCCTGGAGAGAGACATCTGAAGGTAAAGTAAGTTGAGTCACAATTCCAGGTGTAACTGTGAAATTTTGAGTGACACCAGGAAACGCAGAGTAAACTGTCCCATTTGCTAAAAATTCTGACGAAATAAAAAGTTGTAATGTAACCAGATTGTTAGGACCTATGTTTGAAGGAAATCCAATCCAGAAATCGGTACCAACATTGGTAATGGTTTGAGAGAAACCCGTTAAGGGAACCCAGAGGCTAAATATTAAGAGAATAAAATATGTTTTCGAAATCATGCCCATTTATGTTGCGGCCAACTTTGTGCCGTCTCGTGAAATAACCCTTGTATTCATTATGAAACAGGCAATTAGTCTATCAAAAGTAATTATTAAATTTTGATTGAGGCAAGCAATTTCCTCAAAAACTGGTTTTTTACACGTAATTCCTATAAGGAACCATGATTAAGACAATGAATATTACTGATGGTTGTCTGTTTTTTGTGTCCTTTATCCAGTATAGCATTGTGCTTTTCTTTGCTCAATGCAAACCTCCCAAACCCATCTTTCCGAACATGAAATAGCCCAGGCCTGGGCGAAGATCACCATTATCAAATGGAAGAAGAAGCTCACCATCAATAGGGTGTGTGCGAAGTAGGATAAATGGTGGAAAAAAAAGAACCCCAAAAGTGGGGTTCTAAAGTGTTGATTACCAGTTATAAATTCTGTAACAAATTTATAATCAATGAATTAAAAGTGATCAGCCTGGGGCTCGAACCCAGGACCCCCGCCTTAAAAGGGCGATGCTCTACCTGCTGAGCTAGCTAATCATCTCTGATTTTTGAGGGTGCAAAAGTACATGTTTTCTTTTTAAATCCAAAGAAAAAACACGATATGATCATCAGTGATTAATTATGAATTTCCTGTACACTGATCCCTGGCTTGTTGAAATCCTGACAATGTACGCCCCGTCGGGCAGGTGGGAGAGGTTTGCGTGGACCGGATCCCTGGCAATTACCGGGGATTGCACGGTGTAAACGATATTCCCCAGAATGTTCACCACTTCAGCCTTCCCGATGTCGGAACCCTTACCGGGATCTATCGTGATCCATCCCCGTGTGGGGTTGGGGTAAAGCATTAAGGTTGCTGACATGGATTCTCCGATGGATGTATGGGGTCCAAGGTATATGTTCCGGATATAGGTGTTGTTGCCCTCAGCCCTCACATACCTGAATTTGACCAGGATCGTGCTGTTTGGCTGGAAATCGCTAAGGTTGATGGTTTGCCGTTTCCATGACACATCGTCTGTGGAGTCGGGAACCTCGCCAATCCACTCAGGCCATGGTATCGACGTCCAGAAGAGATCCTCGCCGGTTTTTCTGTAAACTTCGTCCCAGCTATTCCCGCAGTCGTTCGACATGAGCACGGTAAGTGTATCCGGCGGCCCCCCTGTCTTTACATGGGAGACATCAAAAGTAAGAGACATCGAGGTCGTTTGGTGCACGGCCATTTCAGGAAGGTAAAATTCATTGGCGGTTCCGGGCATCATGGTGAAGTCGCGGAGAAGCAGCGCGCCGAGCTTATAGGTCTCACCGAAGGTTGGATAGGTGACCTGGATCCAAGTGTTGCCGTCTTTATTCGGATTGTGAATGAACCATCCCTTATAGGGGAAGTTTTTTTGTGTAAAGTATTCATGAAGCGGGGGTTCGTCGGGGATTACGTTTACCTCTATTGTGGCGGAATACTTGCTGGCGAACGATTCGGCAATCCAGTGGTGATTGGGGTCGGTCACTTTCACAGATACAAGATGATGGCCGTCACCCGTCAGATCAAGATCAGGCAGTGTTATCTCTGTTAATTCATCTGGCAGCAGTGTTCCGCTCCACGCCAAAGTGTCGAATGTTTGGCTGTCAATCTTGTAAAGCAGTTTAAAGCTGGTCAAAACCAGTGTTCCCATATTTTTAACAAAAACACTGGCTCCCTTCAGGACCGTATCGCAGGTAAATGGCTGAAAATCCAGGCTCAGGTTGCTGCTGATGCCTGCATACCAGGGAAGTTTGACCTGATTATCCTTTACAGATTGAAGGATCGTTCTGTCATCCGAACGCTGGATAAAACCTACCATATAGAGATTATTGAGGTCGTAGATATAGGAGGGGATGGTTACCGGAAAGGTGAAGGTACGGGTCATGCCTGTTGTCCAGGAGACCGGGATGTCAAATCCATTCTGATCAGGGATGAATTTCCGACATTCGAAATAAAAGTCCTTTTCGCCATTGTTTCCCGGGGGATACTGAAAGTAAACCGAATCCTCCATCACGATAAGTCGTCCTTTGAGCGACCCGGCCGGGAATTCCTGGATCGTATCACTGGTTATGGTAAATGTGATCAGTATGGAGTCGCAGTCGGCAGTGAGCGAATGGTTCAAAGTGAGTTGAAAGTGGCTGCGCAGGTTGTAAATGCTGTCGATCAGCTCGCTGTTATACAGTTCAGGATTGCCGTTCAACTGGTATTGACCATTGTGGTAAGTGCCGGGAAGGCCAAAAACATTATCCGGGAATATGAACTTTATCCGCCGGTTGATCTCTGCGGAATCCTGGTAATAGATCGGGTCGTAGCTGTTGAGAGGACACTGGTATCGCACAAGGATGACCTTGTCGGGATGCATCCAGGTGAGACTGTCGATACGACGGTTGCCTCCCGGACAGTGATAACATCCCGTTGCGGTTGTCATCTCCAGAAGGACATTGGTATTATTCTGCGCAGGCAGGTTCCAGCAAAGTGCAAGGAACATTAAAAACTGGGATAGTTTTTTCATATGTACCTTTTTTTCAAAGATACGACGACAACTATAAAAAAGCAAGGATTAAATATAGTCTTCAATGATGCCTTTTCCCTGGCGAACAATGTGCATTTCATCGCCGGTGCAGTCAACTACGGTTGAGGGTACCAGGCCGCAATGACCCGAATCGATAACAATATCGACCAGTCTGTGGAATTTTTCATAGATCAGTTCGGGGTCGGTCTGGTAGTCAATGATCTCGTCGTCGTTGTGTATCGAGGTGGTCATTATCGGGTTTCCAAGATGTTCAACGATCTGTATGGGTACATTGTGGTTTGGTATCCGGATACCGACAGTCTTTTTCTTGCTCTGGAAAAAATGGGGAACTTCGTTGTTGGCATTCAGGATGAATGTGAACGGGCCGGGAAGCGCCCTCCGCATCACTTTGTAGGTGTGGTTCGCAATCGGGCGGGTATATCCGGATAACTGGCTAAGGTCGCTGCAGACGAAAGAAAAATTGGCCTTTTCACGTTTGATTCCTTTGATCTGGGCCACACGGTCCACCGCCTTGATCTTGGTTATGTCGCAGCCCATTCCATACACCGTATCCGACGGATAAATAATCACCCCGCCACTCCGCAGGCAGTCAATAATAATTTTCAGATGACGTTCACCCGGATTATCCGGATGAATTTTCAATAACATAACTCTTACCTCTTAACTCCCAATTCTTAATTAAAAAAGGGTAAGCTACTTATATCGCACCGCTCAACCATCGTACCCTTGCTTCCTTCCAGACCTGGGGGAGTTTGACGGGAGCTGGTCGTATAAGACTTACCCCGCTGCAAAAATACAAAAATTCCTGCCCCGCCGGACAGTGCTCCTCATTTTTTTTCGTATGTTTGCCCTTAAACAATAAAACACTTACGGTATGGAAGAGAAAACACGTACAACAACAGTAAACGGTATTTACTTCGGATTGGCTACAGGCGCCGGTCTGGTCGTTCTTTCACTCATCCTTTTCCTCACAGACCTATTAATGAACAGATGGCTGTCGTCAGTCGGATACCTCATTCTGATTGCAGGAATGGTTTACGGAACCCTGGAGTACCGTAAAAACTACCTCAGCGGTTTCATGTCCTATGGAAAAGCGTTTTCGGTGCTATTTAAAATCGGGATGTTTGCAGGTCTCGTCTCGGCTATCTACATGTTTGTTTTTGCCGAGTTTATACATCCGGGCTTTGTACAGGAGATATTGGAAAAATCGCGTGAAGAGATGCTGTCGAAAAACCCTAATTTAACTGAGGAACAGCTTGAAATGGGTTTATCATGGGCAGCCAAATTCACATCACCGGTCGCGATGATGATTATAGGTTTCCTTATGAATCTTCTTGCTTCGGCCGTGATTGGCCTAATTGCTGCCACTTTCCTGAAGAAGGAAGATACCTCCCTCAATACCACCACGTAAATTGTCACGATGAACATCTCTGTTGTAATACCTCTATTAAACGAAGCGGAGTCGCTGCCCGAACTTGCCGCCTGGATCGACCGGGTTATGAAGGCCAATAACTTATCTTACGAAGTCATTTTTGTTGACGATGGCAGCAAAGACATATCCTGGCAGGTCATTGAAGATTTGACAAAACAGAACTCATGTTTCAAGGGTATAAAGTTCCGCCGGAACTACGGGAAGGCTGCTGCCCTTAATGTTGGCTTCAATGCAGCTGCCGGCGATGTGGTTTTTACCATGGATGCCGACCTGCAGGACAGCCCCGACGAATTACCGGAGATGTACAGGATGGTTGTTGAGGAAGGATTCGATATGGTCTCGGGGTGGAAGAAGAAACGCCACGACCCGGTTTCCAAAACAATTCCCACCAAATTTTATAACTGGTCGGCACGCAGGATTTCGGGCATCAAACTACATGATTTCAATTGCGGATTGAAAGCTTATAAAAACTCCGTGGTCAAAAGCATAGAAGTCTATGGCGAGATGCACCGCTACATACCATTTCTTGCCAAATGGGCCGGTTTTTCGAAGATCGGGGAGAAGGTGGTACACCATCAGAAACGGAAGTATGGGAAGACGAAATATGGACTCGACAGGTTCTATAAAGGCTATCTTGATCTTGTTACCATCACATTTACCTCCCGGTTTGGTAAACGGCCGATGCACTTCTTCGGCCTGTGGGGAAGCCTTATCTTTCTTGGGGGTCTTGTGATTGCCGGTTATCTGGCCTACGAGAAATTCTTCCACCAGGCATTTAAAATGACTGAGCGGCCCCTGTTTTACTTCGGAATGCTTGCCATGATACTGGGTACCCAACTCTTCGTGGCCGGGTTCCTCGGCGAATTGGTGTCACGGAGTGCAAGCGACCGTAACCATTACCTGATCGAGCAAAAGTCCGGAATTTAACAACGCCCGTTATATCCTGAAGGAAATGGCCGAACCACGAAAAATTGTCCTGATCGGTTCAGCCCATCCGCTGAGGGGCGGACTAGCAACATTCAATGAAAGGCTTATCCGCGAATACCTTGCCCAGGGTGCTGACGCTTCCATCTCGACATTCTCTCTTCAGTACCCGTCAATCCTTTTTCCGGGGAAAACACAGCTTTCCACTGAGCCTGCACCTGCCGGGTTGCCAATAACCATCGAGGTAAACAGCATCAATCCGCTAAATTGGATCAGGGTGGGGTTGAGGCTGAAAAAAGAGAAACCCGACATCGTCATCGTGAAATTCTGGCTGCCCTTTATGGCGCCATGCTTCGGTACGATTTGCAGGATTATAAAACGAAACAGGCACACGCGGATAATCTCCATCGTCGACAACCTCATTCCTCATGAAAAGCGACCGGGCGACAGATGGTTGATCCGCTACTGGGTAAATTGTGTGGATGGTTATATAGCTATGTCGCGCTCCGTTGAAAATGATATAAAAATTTTCATCCGAACCGACCCCAAACCCACCATTTTCTCACCACACCCGCTCTACGACAATTTCGGAGACCCTGTGCCAAAGCAGATGGCAAGGCAGAGACTTAACCTCGATCCCGACTTCTCCTATGTTTTGTTTTTCGGTTTTATAAGGGATTACAAGGGGCTTGACCTGCTCCTGGAGGCCTTTGCCACTGAATTGCTGAAAAACCAGAAAATCAAACTTCTCGTTGCAGGCGAATTCTATTGTGACCCGAAACCCTACCATGAAATCATTGCAAAACACAATTTGTCCGACAAGGTGATCATGAGTAACGACTTTATCCCCGACAGCCAGGTGGTGAACTATTTTTGCGCAGCCGACCTGGTGGTTCAGCCCTATAAAAGCGCTACACAGAGCGGTGTAACCCAGATCGCATATCATTTCAACAAGCCGATGATTATTACCGATGTAGGTGGATTGGCCGAATTCGTGCCCGATGGCAAAGTGGGTTTTGTGGTGCAGCCTGACCCTGTTGAAATAGCAGAGGCAATCCTGCGTTTTTATAATGAAGGCAGGGAGACTGAGTTTTCTGCCGAAGCAGCGATCGAAAAAAAGAAATATTCCTGGTCAACAATGACCACCGCCATCAATAACCTTGTAAACTTGTAAACTCTTAACTCTTCACTCTTCACTCTTAACTTTCATCTAACTAGAACGTAACTATTTGAATAAAGGCTAGTTAG
>CAYHCQ010000031.1:0-26097 GCA_964355115.1 uncultured Prolixibacteraceae bacterium
AGCTGATCAAGGCGAAGAAGACCCTGAAGGAGGTGGAAACTTTTGCCCTTGCCTATGCGAAAAGCCTGAGGAAGGTTGTCGTTCCATCACATGATGTAGCCGGCTTCATCGGCAATGGCCACTTCATGCGCGATATATTGCATGCCGGATCGGAGGTTGAAAAACTCACCAAAGAGTACACCCAGGCTGGCGCCATCTATGCCATAAACCGCATCAGCCAGGAGTCGCTCATCCGCCCGATGGGCATTTTTCAGCTGATCGATTATGTAGGCGTTGACGTTTGCAGTTACATCATGTCGGTGATGAATCCCTACAGTAAGAAGGAAAATCTCCACAGTGCGCTGCTGGATGAGTTTCTGAAACTTGGCGTAAAAGGGGGACAGTTCTCCGACGGATCGCAGAAGGATGGCATTTTGAAGTATGAAAAGGGGAGGCCGGTTGCGATTTACGACCTGAAAAAGAAAAAATACGTCCCCATTGATGAGTTGCAGGAGAAGGCAGATAAAAAGCTTGGCACAATGCCGGCTGCTCCTTCCTGGAAGAGCGTGATCTCCAATCCCGACAGCGAGAAGGTATTTTCCGCCTATTTTACCGAACTGAAAAAAGCCACCTCACCTGGTGCGAAACTGGCAGTAGCCTATGCACTCCGGTCGCGCGAAATCGGCAAACAGCTTGTTGCCGACAAGGTTGCCTTCAACGACAACGACCTGAATACGGTGCTGCTCACCGGTTTCTTCCATGCTTATGGCCCGATCAATAACTATGTAAAATGATCCCTATGAAAAAGTTAAGACGTAAAGTATATATGGTTGCCGGGTACAACACCATTGCAATGGGTACAGGCAGAAAAGAGTTCAGTCCCAAAAAGGAGCGTCCCGGACTGGAAGAGTATATAAAGGAGGCGGGCCAGGGTGTGCTGAAGCAGATTGGTGGCGCAAAGAATGTGGATGAATGCGTGATCGGGAACTTCATGGCCTCGCGGTTCAACAACCAGGCCAACCTGGCCGGTTTTTTCCCTTACATCGACAAAGGATTGCGCTATAAGCCGGCAATACGTGTTGAAGGTGCCTGCGGTAGCGGTGCCCTTGCACTGATGACGGGGATCAAGAGCGTGCTGGCGGAGACTGCAGAGGTAGTGCTGGTGATGGGCGTGGAGGTGCAGAATACGGTGAAGGCGATATACGGAGCCGATATCCTCGCCGGTGCTGGCTGGTTCAAGGAGCGTAAGGAGGGACATGCCTATTTTTTCCCAGGGCAGTTCAGCAACAGGGCGGGAGCCTATTATGAAAAATACGGAAAAGATACCGCCCAGCAGGCCTTTGCACGCTGGTACCAGAATGCCATCGAGAATGCACGCCTGTGCCCTACGGCCCAGGAGTATCATAACACCACAAAAGACCTTATTGCCTGCGGACTTACCCCGCCGAACGGAAGGAGTTTCGTCGACAACCTGAACCTTTACAGCTGTTCGAAGGTCTCCGACGGCGCCTCGGCTATTGCCGTGGTTTCGGAGGCCGGACTTAAACGGATCGGCATTCCGAAGAGCCAGGCTGTCGAAGTTATCGGATTCGGACAGGCGGAAGAGGACATCACCCAGCCGCCGAAGGACCTTACCGAACTATCGACCACAAAGCAGGCGGTTGCAGAGGCATTGAAAAATGCCGGCATCACGGTGAAAGATTTGGGGACTGCTGAGGTGCATGACTGTTTCAGCATCGCCGGGGTCATGGCAGTTGAAGCGATCGGGCTTGCCCCGAAGGGCAAGGGAGCGGGGTATATTATCGCCGGGAATACTGCCCGTGACGGGAAGTTACCCATCAACACCACAGGCGGGCTGATCGGCTGGGGGCACCCCACCGGGGCTACCGGTGTTCATCAGGCCATCACGATCCTGGAGCAGCTTACCGGGAAAGCCGGCGGGAACCAGATCAAAATCGATCCCAAACGGCCTTACGGACTCACTGTGAACATGGGCGGCGACGACAAAACCCTGGTATCGATCGTCTTTAAAAAGGGATAGAACCGGTAGTTTCCGGCAAACCTGAATGTTTTGAACAACCGCATTACCTCTCTTTTCGGGATTGAATATCCCATTGTGCAGGCCGGTATGATCTGGTGCAGCGGCTGGCGGCTTGCCGCGGCTGTAAGCAATGCCGGCGGACTTGGCCTCATTGGCGCGGGCTCCATGTACCCCGAGATCCTTGAGGAGCACATCAGGAAATGCAAAGCCGCTACCCAAAAGCCTTTCGGTATAAATGTTCCGCTGATCTATCCACAGGTTGAGCAGCTTTTCGAACTGATCCTCCGGGAAGGGGTGAAGATCGTTTTCACTTCGGCAGGAAACCCGGCAAAATATACATCCATGTTGAAGCAGCATGGGATCACCGTTGTGCATGTGGTGCCAAACACCAAATCTGCCGTGAAATGTGAGCAGGCCGGCGTTGATGCGATTGTTGCCGAGGGGTTTGAAGCCGGAGGCCACAATGGGAGGGAGGAGACCACCACGATGGCACTGATCCCCCTGGTGCGCCGGTCGACAAAATTACCGTTAATTGCCGCCGGCGGAATTGCCACCGGCCGGCAGATGCTGGCTGCCATGGCGCTGGGGGCCGACGGGGTGCAGATCGGCTCCAGGTTTGTGGCCTCCGATGAGTCGTCGGCTCATCCTGCCTTTAAGCAGAGGATCCTGGAATCGGCCGAGGGTGATACCCGGCTTTCACTGAAGAAACTGATACCGGTACGACTCCTCCGGAACGATTTCTTTAATGCAGTAGAGGAGCTGGAAAACCGTGGTGCATCAGCGGAAGAGTTGCAGAGCCTCCTTGGAAAAGCCAGGGCGAAAGCCGGCATGTTCGAAGGGAACCTGACCGATGGTGAACTCGAGATCGGCCAGGTGGCTGCCATGATCGGTTCGATAAAACCCGCCGGTGAAATTGTCAGGGAGATTGTGGAGGAGTTCAATGAATCATTAGCCGGATTAAGCCATGCCAAAATGTAACTTGCGAGCCAGGGCGGTTTTCACGTTCTTACTGGTAGATAATTTCCGACCCGATGGCGCCAAGTATGGTTTGCATATGGTTATTTCAGTGGTTTAAAGAGGATTACTTCGTTTTTTACCGGTTCCAGGCTGTGCAGGTAGGCATAGATGGCGCGAAGGTCGGTTGTATCCATGCCGGAATACATTGTCCAGGGCATGATTGTATTGAAGGCACCCTTCGGCAGAACGGGAGCCTGATAACCGGCAGGATCGTAATCTTTGAATCGTTTTACAAAAACATCCGCAGTCCAGGATCCGATACCGGTTTCCATGTCAGGAGTCAGGTTGGATGAACGCAGTTCTCCCGAAGGGATTGTAAATAATCGGCCACCTGTGAAAGCCTTTGCGGGGATGATCTGACCTTTTTCCACCGGGGAGTGGCATTCAATGCATCCGGAGGCATTAACCAGATACTTTCCATAATTGACCGTATCAGAAAGAGGCGGAATCATCCCCGGATTTGCCTCTTTGGGAATCAGGTGAAGAATGATATTCATTGGCACATCGGCTTCTGAAACCGGCGCTGTATACTGGATGGGAGAGAGGCTGCGGATGTAGGCGATAATGCTGTAAATGTCCTCGGTGGCCATGGTTCCGTAGTAGGTATATGGCATTACCGGGAAGAGTGGATGCCCGTCTTTGGAAACCCCGCTTGTGATGGCCCGGTAAATTTCAGCATCGCTCCATGATGCGAGACCGTAAGGTGTAATATTCGGCGAATAAAAAACTCCCGGAAAGCCCATTGAGGGGTCGAATTTTTCGCCCCCTTTTCCTTCTGTTCCGGGTGTAACCGGTCCCGAAAACCTGCCCCAGTCGCGGGTTGAGTGGCAGTCCATGCAAACTGTCACATGGTTGGCCAGGTACTTTCCACGTTCCACACGCTGCGGGGTTATTTCCACTCGGGTCTCCTTCAGATCGACGTTGGGCCGGGCGAAGATAATATAGGCCAGGGCGGAGGCAATGGCAAGCACCAGGATTATCCCCAGGCCACCAAGAATGCGGTAGACAGTTTTTCGGTTCATATCGTTATCCTCTTGAATTTAAGTCAATGCGGTTGTGTTCGGTATTATTTAAAACGATTCCAAATATAAGTCATTCTTCCCCCGGAAAGCAAGTTTTTGCGATATTTTTTATTATTTCCCACCCCGATTCAACATCCTCAAAGCTGGTGTGGGTTTGTGCGGCAACGAAACGGAGAACATATTTTCCGTTGAGCTTTGTTTGTGTCAACATAACTTTTCCGCTACCATTCAGTTTTGCAAGTATAGCTGTATTCAGAATTTCCAGTCCGGCTTCATCCGAAATCCCCTCAGGGTGGAACCGGAAACAGACAAGGTTTAGCGGTGCCGGTGCCATCAGTTCAATATAATCTGACCTCATCACCTCCTCTTTAAGCCATTGTCCGTATGCGATATGATTCCTGATCTTCTCCTGCATCCCTGCTATGCCATAAGTGCGCATCACGAACCAGAGCTTGAGCGCTCTGAATCTTCTTCCGAGCGGCACGCCCCAATCGCGGTAGTTGTTAACGATCTTGTCTTCCGGGGTTTTCAGGTATTCGGGCAGAATGCTGAAGGTGTTGATAAGCGCATCTTTGTCCCTGACGAAATAGGCTGAGCAGTCGAAATTGGTGAACATCCACTTATGGGCATTCACAACAAAGGAATCGGCTGTTTCTGACCCTTCGGCCATCCATCTCATTTCGGGCAGCAGCAGCGCCGTGCCGGCATAGGAGGCGTCAATGTGATGCCAGATCCTGTATTTTTCGCAAATTCTGCCTATCTCCCGGAAGGGATCTATGGCAGTTGAACTGGTGGTTCCCAGTGTGGAGACAACACACAGGGGGGTAAAACCACCTGAGATGTCACTTATTATCGCCTCTTCAAGGAGTGACGGGATCATTGCGAACAGGTCATCGACACCGACTTTCACCAGGTTTTCGAGACCGATACCCGCAATCTTCACATCTTTGTCGATGCTGGAATGTCCTTGCGTTGAAGTATAAACCCTGTATTTTTCATGGCTGCTGAAGCCTCTCCGGTTGATTTCATAGCCCGAACGTTTCTCTCGTGCCGTGAGAATTGCCACCAGCGTGGAGGAGGAGGAGCTGTCCTGGATAACCCCAGTCCAGTGTGCCGGCAAACCCAGAGCGTCACGTAACCATTCCATGACGCGCTCTTCCAGCTCCTCTGCTGCCGGCGAGGTAAGCCACACCATACATTGCGCACCCATGGTGGCGGTTAACATCTCGGCGAGGATAGATGGTTCGCTGTTGTTGGCGGGGAAATAGGCAAAAAAACCAGGATGTTGCCAGTGGGTCATCCCGGGCAGGATAATCTCCCTGAAATCTGTAAATATCTGACTAAAATCCTCCCCTGTCTGAGGCGCTTGCAGGGGTATTTGACTTTTAATTTCACCGGGACTGAGATTGGGTTTTACCGGGTATCTCTCAAGATTCCCAAGGTAATCGGCCATCCAGTCGACAAGCAGATGGGCGTTTTGACGGAATTCTTCGTTGGTCATGGGTTAAATTTCTCGCTGATTTGCGCTGAATAATGCGCTGATTTGCGCAGATAAAAGTACCATCAATTTTCCGATTTATTGCCGGTATGGCTGACAAATCTGTAATTTCGTGCAGGATATCTGCCCTCTTCTCATGAACAACTGCATCACCATCCGCAACGCCTCCGAAAACAACCTGAAGTCGGTAAGTCTCGACATTCCGAAGAACAAACTGATCGTTGTTACGGGGGTGTCGGGTTCCGGGAAATCATCGCTCGTTTTTGATGTCATCTACCGCGAGGCGGAGAGCCGGTACTTTGGCTCTTTTTCGGCCAATGCGAGGCAGTTTCTCGGGAAGATGAAGCGCCCGGAAGTGGAGATGATCGGCGGACTATCGCCGGCCATATCAGTAAAGCAGAGTTCTGCCGGCGCGAACCCGCGTTCGACTGTTGGAACGCTCACGGGAATCTACGACTACCTGCGTTTGCTATATGCAAGGCTGGGAGTTAGGGTGAATCCGGAGGAGAGGTATCCTGTTGACAGGGCTCTTTTCTCATTCAACTCCCCGGCAGGCGCCTGCCTGGCCTGCAAAGGGCTGGGGATTCAGGATCGTCTCGATCCCGGACTTCTGGTTGCCGACCCGACGAAAACCCTTCGTGAGGGCTGTCTGGTAATTACAGCTCCTAACGGTTACATAATCTATTCGCAGGTGACCATGGATGTACTCGACCAGGTTTGCCGGTCTGAAGGGTTTCATACAAACATACCCTGGATGGATCTCACGCCTGAACAGAAGAAGATAGTTCTTTACGGCAGCAGCAGGATCGAAATCCCATTTGGAAAACATCCCCTTGAATCGCGGATGAAGTGGAGCGGGATCACGGCAAAACCCCGCGAAATGGGTTATTACAAGGGGATTGTGCCCATCATGGAGGCCATCCTGCAGCGCGACAGAAACAAAAATATTCTGCGCTTCGTCCGCAGTGGGGAGTGTACGGCCTGCAAGGGAAGCCGGCTTAATGAGCAGGCTTTGTCTGTACATGTTTCCGGAAAAAATATCGCGGATCTTGCTTCCATGCGACTTGGCGACCTTCACCAGGTTCTGAACACCCTGTCGTTTCCCGGATCCGGTGAAAAGGTGGCTGCCCCCATCATTGATGCCATTTCGAAACGGATCACCCTCCTCGAAAGGCTCGGACTGAGTTACCTCACCCTCAGCCGCGATGCATCCGGGTTGTCGGCAGGAGAATCGAGAAGGCTCCGTCTCGCCACGCAGGCGCTGAACAGTCTGAGCGGGCTGCTTTACATCTTCGACGAACCCTCCATTGGGATGCATCCCCGCGACACCCTGGCCCTGATCGAGGTCCTCAAGGAGTTGCGCGACAAGGGAAATACGGTGATCGTTGTTGAGCATGATGAAGAGTTTATCCGCCAGGCCGACTGGCTTATCGATATAGGACCCGGTCCGGGGTTGCTGGGAGGAGAGGTGTTGTTGAATATAGATACACGCACAATTGCCGGGCTGCCGGAAGCAGAGATTGACCGCAGCCGGACCCTGAGCTTCCTTACCGGGCGGGAGCATATCCCCGTCCCGCAATTCCGGCGGCAGGGTACCGGGGAGTTGCTGATCTCCGACGCAGCCACTAACAGCCAGAATAATCATGACATACGGTTCCTTCTTGGGGCCATGAATGTGGTTACCGGTGTGGCAGGTATCTGGAAATACCGTGAATTCCAGGGTTGGGAGCAGGTAAAGAAACTCATTGAAATAGACCAGTCGCCGATCGGACGAACACCGCGCAGCAACCCGGCCACCTATACAGGACTTTTCGATCACATCCGTGACCTCTTTGCAGCGCAGCCTGCGGCCATTGCCAGGGACCTGGGTAAAAGCAGTTTTTCGTTCAATACTGCAGGCGGACGTTGTGAAGCCTGCGAAGGGGCCGGTTACCAGCAGGTAGGGATGCATTTCATGGGAAATGTTGAGGTACTTTGCGAGGTATGTGAAGGAGGGCGGTTCGACGAGGCAACGCTATCGGTAACATACCGGGGAAAGAACATTTCTGAAGTCCTGGGTTTGACGGTAACATCAGCCATGGATTTCTTTTCCGGTGAGATAAAAATCCTCCGTTATCTTGAAATGCCCGACAGCCTGGGTCTGGGTTATCTCACCCTTGGACAACGCTCGTCGACACTCAGCGGAGGGGAGGCACAACGTATAAAGCTAGCTACAGAGCTGGCAAAACCGGCCTCTGGTCCTACCTTGTATATCCTCGACCAACCTACAACAGGACTTCACCAGGCCGACATCCTGAATCTACTCAAGTCGCTCAGCCGGCTTGTTGAACAGGGTCATACGATGATCGTTGCCGAGCACCATCCATCAGTCATCGCCTGGGCCGACAGAGTGATCGATTGCGACGGCGCTAGGATGGTTTTTCCGATCGAAGTTCAGACTTCGTTGATCAATATTCATAATTCCATTACATTAAAGGGTGTTACCACACATAACCTCAAGAACATCGACGTTGAGATCCCCCGCAACAAGATCACGGTGATCACAGGTGTTTCGGGCAGCGGGAAGTCCTCCCTTGCATTTGACACGATCTATGCCGAAGGGCAAAACCGGTTCCTGGAGAGTTTTTCGACCTATGTCAGAACCCGGCTGGGAGTTCATGACCAGGCAGGTTTTGATGAGATCACCGGGCTTACCCCCACCTTTGCCGTCGACCAGCAGATGCCGGGTAACAATCCCCGGTCGACTGTCGGGACCATGACCGGCATTTACGATTTCTACAGGTTGTTATATTCACGAATTGGAAGAAGAGAGTCTGCAATCGTAGATCGTAAATCGTATATCGTAAATTCTCCCTCTTCCAGTCTGTTCTCCTTCAACCATCTTCACGGGGCTTGTCCCCGATGCAATGGTCTTGGCAACCGGTTAAGCTGCGATGGCGAAAAGCTGATCACCCATCCGGAAAGGTCACTACCGGACGGGGCCATGGATGGAACCAGGACCGGGAAGTTTTATGGGGATCCATTTGGGCAATACGTCTCAACACTGAAAGCCGTGGGAATCCGTCATGGGATTGATTTTTCGAAATCATGGGATGCACTTTCCACGGAGGAGAGATCGGTTGCCCTGGATGGAACCGGTGATGAAACCTATGATGTAACCTGGCAATTCAAACGTAACGAACGCACCGGGGAGCACCATTTCACGGGTCCCTGGCCCGGGTTCATATCTCTTGTAAACGAAGAGTACAAGCGCAAGCATAACGACCACCGGGGCGAGGGGATGATGAATGTTATGACAGAGACCCCATGTTCAGAATGCCAGGGAACCAGGCTGAAGCAGGAGGCGCTCCGGTATTCTGTCGGAGGGAAAAACATTGCAGATTTATCGGCTCTTCCGGTTGCAGGAGCAATTGGATTTTTTAACAGGAAAGAAGGATTATTCCGTCACCCTGGTGATCAGGTGGTTGCTGAGCCTATCCTGAGGGAGATTTTAAGACGTCTGGAGTTCCTGGCCGGCATGGGACTCGACTACCTCACCATCGACAGGCCGGCATCGGGACTCTCGGGTGGGGAGTCGCAACGCATCAGGCTGGCGGCGCAGATCGGATCCGGACTTACGGGCATCACTTACGTACTCGATGAGCCGACCATCGGGCTTCATCCGTCAGATACGGCCCGTTTGATGAAACAGATCCGAACGCTGCAGGAGGAGGGGAATACCATCATAATCGTTGAGCATGACCGCGAGGTGATCATGGCGGGGGACCATGTGATCGACATGGGACCCGGTGCAGGCAGGGAGGGAGGTTATGTTGTGGCAAGTGGCACACCTGCAGAGGTTATCGCGAATGCCGGTTCGGTAACCGGTCCTTACCTCTTGTCCCCGCTGCAACGAACAGGTACCAAACGCCCACTGAAACCTGGCCTTTCCATTCAAAACGCACATGTCAATAACCTGAGAGGCTTTGACCTGGATATACCATCCGGTGGAATTATTGCAGTTACCGGTGTTTCCGGGAGCGGCAAGTCAAGCCTGGTTTTCGATGTGATCCATGCTTCCTACATGCAGCATAAACCCGCCGGGTGTTCGGCCATCTCCGGGTTTGAAAATTTCAGCCGGGTCGTCGCAGTTCAACCGAAGGCTCAGTTTTCGGGAGGTGCCGGCACTCCGGCCACGCTCACCGGAATCTTTGACCGGGTGAGGGAGCTGTTTGCCAAGACAGATCAGGCTGCTGCTTTGGGTTTCGGAAAGAACCATTTTTCGTACCTGAACCGTGAAGGACGATGTGAAACATGCCAGGGTACCGGCCAGACCAGTATCAGCATGGATTTTCTTTCGGATGTGTGGACAGAATGCGAGGCGTGCAATGGTTTGAGATACCGCAAGGATATCCTTGAAGTAACTCTTCGCGGATACAATATCGGGCAGGTTTTGGAAATGACCTTTGCGGGGGCCCGTGAATTTTTCAAAACAGAGAAGAAAATTGACGAGTCCATCCGAACGCTGGAACGGGTTGGCCTGGGTTACCTACTCCTCGGCCAGCCGCTCAACACCCTCTCAGGCGGGGAAACGCAGCGGCTTTTCCTGGCCACGGAGCTGATGAAGCCAGGCAATGGCAATGCCCTGTATCTTTTCGAGGAGCCCTCCACAGGGCTTCACTTCAGCGACATCGGCTACCTGCTGAAACTGTTCAGGGAACTGGCCGCAGAGGGCCATACGCTCATCGTGATCGAACATGACCCGGATGTGATCTCCTGTGCCGATCGTGTCATTGTCCTTGGTCCGGGTGGAGGTGATAAAGGAGGGGCAGTTATTTCAGGCGGCACATAAAAAAACCGCCCCTTTCCGGGGCGGCCGCGTGTTAGCGCTTTTTTTGATCCACCTTGGTGGATTCTTCTTATAGCCATTGGCTTTTGGAACACATTCCGGGTTTACCGGTTTGTGGGACTTCTTAAATTAATTTTCTGCTCTTTTTGGCGTTTTTTGGTTTTAAGTTTAACGCAACAAATATATACCGGCAGATCTGCGATGTCAAGCTATTTAACATTTATTAACAGATGGTCACAGGTTTGTATGCTGAGGGTAGTCGGTATATCCCTTGTCATCAGCCGAATAGAAGGTTTTTGAGTCCCAGGAAGCGTTGACTGGCCAGCCGTTGAGCATACGTTCGACGAGGTCGGGGTTGCTGATAAAGGGTTTTCCGAATGAGATGAGGTCAGCTGCCCCGTTCAGCAGGTCTTTCTCGGCAATTTCCTTCGAAAAGCCGCCAGCAAGGATGAACGTATTCCTGAACTTTTCGTGGATGGTTTTCTTGATCGACTCCGGAACAACCGGGGCTCCCATGGCGCTGTGGTCGACAAGGTGAACATAGAGAATGCCCATGCTGTCGAGGCGGGAAGCCAGGTAGGTGTAGGTTGCATCGATCTCCGGGTAGGCCGACATATCGCCGTTGACCCCGTAAGGAGACAAACGGATGGCGGTTTTATCGAGGCCGATGGCCTGACCAACTGCTTCCACTACTTCAAGTACAAACCTGCAGCGGTTTTCGATGCTGCCACCATATTCGTCGGTACGCTGATTGCTGTGCGGTGAAAGGAACTGTTCAAGCAGGTAGCCATTGGCCCCATGGAGCTCGACACCATCAAAACCAGCTGTAATTGCATTGATGGCACCCTTCATATACTCTTTCCGTGCATTTACGATATCATCGGCACTCATTTCCCGCGGTACCGGCAATTCCTGCATGCCCTGCTGGTCGGTCCACATCTGTCCGGCGGCGGCAATGGCCGACGGGGCAATAACCTCTGCTCCTTTGGGCAGGTTCAGGGCATGACTCATGCGACCTGTGTGCATGAACTGCATGAAGATTTTCCCTCCCCGCTCATGCACGGCTTTGGATACTTTTTTCCAGCCTTCAACCTGGGCTTCACTGAAAACCCCCGGTATTCTGCAGTAACCCAAGCCATTGGGGGAAGGAGAGACCCCCTCGGTGATGATCAGTCCGGCCGAAGCCCGCTGTCCGTAATAGGTGGCCATAAGGTCGTTGGGAATGTTTCCGATGGCGCGGCAGCGGGTCATCGGCGCCATGACAACACGGTTTTTTAACTCGTGGGTTCCAAGGTGATATGAATTGAATAACAATGAATTTTCCATAACTATATATGCATTTTCAAATTAAATTTTCATTTTTAGGGATGCTTTTCAAATTTTTTTGCAAAATTATTGTTTTTATTTAGAATTAATATAAATTTGTGGGAGAATCCTATCCTGATGAACAAAGTAGTTGAAAATGCCCTGGAAGCTATCCGGGGAATAGAGAGCAACATGACTCTGATGCTGGGCGGCTTTGGCCTCTGTGGCATTCCGGAAAACTGTATCGCTGCCCTGGCTGAATCGGAGATCACCGGACTCACCTGTATATCGAACAATGCCGGGGTGGATGGTTTCGGCCTCGGTATGCTGCTACGTAAACACCAGATCCGGAAGATGATCTCATCCTATGTGGGTGAGAACAAGGAGTTCGAGCGACAGTTGCTGAGCGGCGAGCTGGAGGTGGAACTCATTCCCCAGGGAACGCTTGCTGAACGTTGTCGGGCCGGGGGGGCGGGTATTCCTGCATTTTTCGTCCCGGCAGGCTATGGCACAGAGGTGGCCAATGGCAAGCCCGTTCGCGAATTCGACGGCAAGATGTACCTCGAAAGAAAACGGCTCCAAGACGAATTCGGCATTGGCCAGGCCTTGCAAAGCGAAACCCAAGGCAAACTGGTAAAACGGTACACAGCAGAAGACTTCAACCAGGGCATGGCCATGGCTGGGAAGATAACCATTGCCGAAGTCGAGGAGCTCGTCCCGGCCGGCACACTGGATCCGAATTTCATTCATACGCCAGGAGTTTTCGTGCAACGAATTTTCCAGGGAAGCAATTATGAAAAGCGGATAGAGTTTGTGACAACGAGGTGAACCAGTTAAGAGTTAAGAGAGAAGAGTTAAGAGTTAAAAATCAATTGTCAATTGTCAATTATTAATTATCAATTATCTTCAGATGGGCTTAGATAAAAACGGAATAGCAAAGCGGATCGCCAGGGAGCTTAAGGATGGCTACTATGTGAACCTGGGCATCGGCATCCCCACGCTGGTGGCCAACTACATTCCGGAAGGGATGCAGATTGTGCTGCAATCGGAGAACGGACTGCTTGGCATCGGGCCCTTCCCGGAAGCGGGGAAACAGGATCCCGACCTGATAAATGCCGGTAAGCAGACCATCACTGCTACGGCCGGGGCTGCCTTTTTCGATTCATCCACAAGCTTTGCCATGATCAGGGGCGGCCACATTGACCTCACCGTGCTGGGTGCTTTCGAGGTTTCAGATACCGGCGATATCGCAAGCTGGAAGATCCCGGGAAAGCTTATCAAAGGCATGGGTGGCGCCATGGACCTTGTTGCTTCTGCCCGGAACATCATTGTTGCCATGATGCACACAAATCCGCAGGGAGAATCAAAACTGCTGAAACAGTGCACACTTCCGCTCACCGGTGTCGGCGTGGTAAAACGGATTGTAACCGACCTCGCCGTTCTTGATGTAACCACCGACGGCTTCCGGCTTATCGAACGCGCCCCGGGTGTAAGTGTTGAAGAGATCATCAAAGCCACCGAAGGAAAACTTATTGTTGAGGGAGAGATCCCGGAAATAAAAGAATAACATGCCCCACTACCATACCCTCGGCCAGATACCCCGCAAGCGGCACACCATTTTCCGGAAGCCGGATGGTGGTCTGTATGCCGAACAACTTGTTTCGACAGAAGGTTTTTCTGATACCTATTCGCTGGTTTATCACTGTCACCCGCCAACCCTGGTGACAAAGATCGACACTGCCTACTCGGTTGCCCCGGAAGTTGCTGATGCGAAAAACATGCAGAACCGCCTCTTCAAAGGGTTTGATGCGACTCCCGCCGACGATTACCTGGAGAGCCGCGTTCCGGTGCTGGTGAACAGCGACTGCCACATCAGTCTGGCAGCACCCCGCACCTCCATGAAGGACTACTACTTCAAGAATTCCGGTGCCGACGAGATGATCTTTGTGCATCGCGGGGAGGGAACTCTGCGAACCATGTATGGGAACCTGCCTTTTCGTTATGGTGACCACCTTGTGATCCCGCGCGGGGTTATCTACCAGATGGAGTTCGACACTTCCGACAACCGGCTGTTTATTGTTGAGTCATTTGCCCCGTTAAGATTTCCGAAGAGGTACATCAACAAGGTGGGGCAACTTCTGGAACACGCCCCGTTCTGCGAGCGCGACATCCGCAAGCCGTCCATCCTTGAAACACATGATGAGAAGGGCGACTTCCTTGTAAAGATCAAACGGGAGGATATGATCTGGCCATACCATTATGCCACCCATCCTTTCGACCTTATCGGCTGGGATGGATATCACTACCCATATGCCCTTTCGATCCACGATTTTGAGCCGATCACCGGGCGCATACACCAGCCGCCGCCCGTTCACCAGACTTTCGAAACGCCGGCCTTTGTGATGTGCGCCTTCGTTCCCCGGCTGTACGACTATCACCCTGAATCGATACCCACGCCATACAACCACAGCAATGTCGATTCCGACGAGGTACTGTATTATGTCGACGGAGATTTCATGAGCCGAAACAACATCAAACAGGGCAATATCACCCTTCACCCCACCGGCATCGTACACGGTCCGCACCCCGGCGCTGTGGAGCGAAGCATTGGTGCGAAAGAGACGAAAGAGCTGGCCGTGATGGTCGATACCTTCCGGCCGCTGAAAATCACCAGGCAGGCATTCGCGATCGAAGAGCCGGAATACTACCGGTCATGGCTTTCGGAATAATGCAGGAGAACGCCGGGTTTTAACCCGGTGAAACGAATGCAGGAATGTACGAATGCACTAAAACGATATAAATTATCAATTAATAATCAGCACATTAGCACATCAGCACATTAACACATCAGCATTATGACTCAGGAGGAATTTTTACCGATAAACGGAACTGATTTTGTAGAATTTTATGTTGGCAATGCCAAGCAGGCTGCCCACTATTACCAGACTGCTTTCGGGTTTCAGCCGCTGGCTTATGCCGGACTGGAGACCGGGCTGAAAGACCGTACCTCTTATGTTTTACGGCAGGGCAAGATCACGTTTGTATTCACCACTTCACTTGTTCCCGATTCACCTGTTGCCGACCACTGCAAACTGCATGGTGACGGGGTAAAGGTTGTGGCACTGTGGGTGGATGATGCCCGGAAATCCTATGCAGAAACAACTAAGCGTGGTGCAAGATCTTTCCTCGAACCCAAAGTTGAATCAGATGAAGGCGGTGAGGTTGTGATGTCGGGTATTCATACCTATGGTGAAACGGTTCATCTGTTTGTGGAACGCAAAAACTACAGGGGAATTTTCCTGCCCGGGTATGTGAAGTGGGAGCCACTTTACCGGCCTCAACCTGTGGGACTGCTCTATGTTGACCATATGGTTGGCAACGTCGATTGGGGACAGATGAACGTATGGGCGCAGTTTTACCACGATGTAATGGGGTTTAAACAGCTTATCTCGTTCGACGACAAGGATATTTCGACTGAATACACGGCACTGATGAGCAAGGTGATGGCCAGCAGCAACCTTTACATCAAGTTCCCGCTCAACGAGCCGGCTCATGGGAAGAAGAAATCGCAGATCGAGGAGTACCTTGACTTCTACAGGGGCGCCGGTGTGCAGCACGTTGCCATGGCCACCAACAACATCATCGAAACCGTAACGGCACTGCGCAACCGCGGGGTTGAATTTCTCAGGGTCCCTGATACCTATTACGATATCATCCTCCAACGGGTTGGCCAGATTGACGAATCGCTGGCTCCGCTAAAAGATCTTGGCATTCTTATCGACCGCGACGAAGAGGGATACCTGCTGCAGATCTTCACCAAGCCCGTTGAAGACCGTCCGACGGTATTCTACGAGATCATCCAGCGCAAAGGTGCAAAGTCGTTCGGAAAAGGGAATTTCCAGGCGCTTTTCGAATCCATCGAGTTGGAGCAGGGGAAGCGAGGAACCTTATGAGCAAGTCATGGATTGAGGTTGCACCGGATAGTGATTTTCCGATTCAGAATATTCCATTTGGGATTTTCAAGGTGGCGGGGAAGAATCCGCGTGCAGGGACCCGCATCGGCAACACAGTTGTGGATCTTTACGCCCTGGCAGAGGCGGGGTTTCTGGATGGTATGGGAATCGACCCTGGGGTTTTTAACCGCGATTCGCTGAATCCATTTATCGCTTTGGGGAAACCGGTCTGGAGCGCTGTACGCCGGCGTCTCATCGCTGTTTTCGGATCGGACAATCCTGAATTGCGCGATTTTCCGGAGAAACGGACTGAGATCCTTATTCCGGTAGAAAATGTGAAGATGATGATGCCGGTCAGGGTGGGTGACTACACCGATTTTTATTCGAGCATAGAGCATGCCACCAACGTGGGTACGATGTTCCGCGACCCGGCCAATGCGCTGCTGCCCAACTGGCGGCACCTTCCGGTGGGTTACCATGGACGTAGCTCTTCCATCGTGGTTTCCGGAACCGACATTCACCGCCCCAAAGGACAGACCAAGCCGCCGGATGCTGAAATTCCCCATTTCGGCCCATCCAGGCAGGTGGATTTCGAACTGGAGATGGCATTTATCACCGGTAAAAAAACGGAACTCGGATCATCGGTTACCACGGCTGATGCCGAGGATCACATTTTCGGGATGGTGATTTTCAACGACCTTTCTGCCCGGGATATCCAGAGTTGGGAGTATGTCCCCCTGGGACCTTTTCTGGCAAAGAACTTTGGCTCGGTGGTTTCACCCTGGGTTGTAACACTGGATGCGCTCGAACCTTTCAGGGTTGCAGGCCCAACGCAGGAGCCAGCCGTTTTGCCCTACCTGCAGTTTACCGGCGACCACAATTTCGACATCCTGCTGGATGTGCTCATTCAGCCCGAAGATCAGCAGGAACACAGGGTTTGCCATTCCAACTACAAATATATGTACTGGAACCTGGCCCAGCAGCTGGCCCACCAGACGGTGAACGGGTGCAATATCAACGTGGGCGACATGTACGGTTCGGGTACAATTAGCGGTCCCACGCCTGATTCTTTCGGCTCGATGCTGGAGATCGCCTGGAAAGGGACGAAACCTGTGAAGATGCCGGATGGAACTGAACGGAAATTCATCAACGACAACGATACGATCATCATGCGCGGATACTGCGAGAAGGAGGGGCTGCGGATCGGTTTTGGAGAGGTGGTCACGAAGATTTTACCTGCATTATAGCTATGATTCAGAAGCCTAAAAACAAGGATATGAGTAGCGAAAATTCTGAATACCTGCGGTTCGACCCGAAAGAGATCTCCATCCCGAAGTTCCAGGGACTGGTGCAGGGGGCGGTAGGTCCGAGGCCGATCGCATTTGCCAGCACCATCGACTCCGAAGGGCGTCCCAATCTTTCACCTTTCAGCTTTTTTAATGTTTTCGGCATGAATCCGCCGCTGCTGATATTCTCGCCATCGCGCCGTGGCCGCGACAATACCACGAAACACACCTATGAAAATGTGAAGGAGGTTGCCGAAGTGGTGATCAATGTTGTTACCTATGGCATGGTGCAGCAGGTAAGCGATGCCAGTGCCGAATTCCCGAAAGGGGTGAATGAATTTGAGATGGTCGGGTTTACCATGCAGCCATCTGAGCTGGTGCGGCCGTTCCGCGTGAAGGAGTCGCCTGTGCAGTTCGAATGCCGCGTGATGCAGGTCATCGAGACCGGTACAGGCCCCGGCGCCGGTAACCTGATTTTGTGTGAAATCCTCCGGATGCATGTTAACCCGGAGATTCTGAACGAAAAAGGCCGGATTGATCCCCATAAGATCGACCTGGTGGGCCGCCTCGGCGGCGATTATTATGTACGGGCCTCGGGCGATGCCTTGTTCGAGGTCGCGAAACCTGATTGATATGGAAATGAACGAAATCCTTGATAAACTCCCGAAACACCTGATGAGCCTGGTCATCGACCAGCCTTACAATGAATACACCCCGCAGGATCATGCCCTATGGAGGTATGTGATGCGGCAGAATGTGCGTTTCCTCGGTAAGGTGGCACATGAATCGTACCTTGAAGGGCTGAAGAAGACGGGGATCAGCATTGAGAAGATCCCGAGCATGTACGGCATGAACCGGATCCTGAAGGAGATAGGCTGGGCGGCCGTGGCTGTGGATGGCTTCGTACCCCCGTCGGCCTTCATGGCTTTTCAGGCCTATAATGTACTGGTGATAGCTGCCGACATCCGGCCGATCGACCAGATAGGTTACACACCGGCTCCCGACATCATTCACGAGGCAGCCGGACATGCACCCATCATCGCCGATCCGGCTTATTCCGATTTTCTCCGGCGTTTCGGGGAGATTGGTTCCAGGGCATTCCTTTCACCCCAGGATTACAGGTTGTATGAGGCAATACGCCACCTGTCGATCATCAAGGCCGATCCTTATTCATCTTCCGAGGCAATTGCGGAAGCCGAAAAGCGGCTGAGCGATGCTTCGAACAACATGGGTGAGCCTTCGGAACTGGCCCGCATCCGTAACCTGCACTGGTGGACGGTTGAATACGGACTTGTAGGAACGGTTGAAAATCCTAAAATTTACGGAGCGGGTTTGCTCTCCTCCATTGCTGAAAGCTATCTCTGCCTCCAGCCGGGTGTAAAGAAAATTCCGCTCACCACCGATGCCGCAAGGTACAATTACGATATTACCGAGCCCCAGCCGCAGCTGTTTGTTACCCCTGATTTTGACCATCTGAATTCTGTGCTTGATGAATTTTCCTCAACCCTCGCTCAGCAGCGTGGCGGGCTGTATGGAATCGGGCAGGCGATAAAATCAGAAAACACGGCCACCCTTGTCTACAGCAGTGGCCTGCAGGTTTCCGGAACATTCACAGAGGTTATCGGGCGGAATGGTGAGCCAGCCTATATCCGTACAACCGGCCCGACCGATCTTTGTTTCGACAATAAAGAACTTCCCGGACATGATACCTTTTACCATGGTCACGGCTTTGGTTCTCCTGTTGGAAAGCCTAAAACCCTCTCGGTTCCTCTCGAAGATTTTTCGGAGGAGGAGCTGGGTCAGATAGGCCTGAGCGAAGGAGAAGAGGTGATCTTCGATTTCGAATCGGGCGTGCATTTGAGCGGCATCGTCAAGGGGCTCACCCTGCGCGACGGACGCCTGGTGGTTATCACCTTCAGTAACTGTATTGTCACATTTGAGGGCAGGGTTCTTTTTGAACCCTCATGGGGTGTATTCGACATGGCCGTCGGGAGGCATATCGTCTCCGCGTTTTCAGGTCCGGCCGATCCTGCCGCATTCGGACTTGTTTATCCTGCCCCGGAAGAGAAGACCCATAAGTTTGTTCACACAGAGCAAGCTGTAAAACTCTTCGCACTATACCAACAGGTGCGCGATATCCGCGAGCAGAACTGTTCGTTTGCTCTTCTTCCTTCAATCTGGGAGGAATTAAAAAGAGATCACCCTGCCGACTGGCTCTGTGCACTTGAGATCCTTGAACTCCTGAAGGATAAAGGTATCGACGACGCCTTCAACCGTGAAGTACATCAATTGCTGGTAAACCGCAGGTCAGAGAGTGATGCAATGGCGAAGCTTATCGATGATGGATTGGCGATGGTAACAAAGTGACAAGGTAACAGGGTAACAGAGTGACAAGGTAACAGAGTCACAGAGTCACAGAGTCACAGGGTGATTTTTTTTGCGATTTTGCATTTTGCCATTTTACATTTGACAGCGCCGCAAATCTACCTGGAATAGCTCCGCCGGGCTGAGTTGGATTTGGGTCTTTGTCGTTGCTGGCGGGTAGCAGGTTCCCTTACAGAATCCATTGAAGGCATTGCGTGGCTCATCGGATAGGGATGGTCGTCGACCACCGGGATGCGGTTTGCCATGAGTTTATGAATATCCTTGAGGTATTCGCGTTCCTCCGAATCACAGAAGGAAAGGGCAATCCCGTTCACGCCGGCGCGGCCCGTGCGGCCGATACGGTGCACATAGGTTTCCGGAATATTCGGGATCTCGAAATTGATAACATGCGATAATTCCTCCACATCGATTCCGCGCGAAGCAAGGTCGGTAGCCACAAGTACACGCAGTGTTTTGTTCTTAAAACTCCGCAGGGCATCCTGTCTTGCATTTTGTGATTTATTTCCGTGGATGGCAGCGGCCTTTACACCGGCCTTGATCAGGTCGCGGCACACCCGGTCGGCGCCATGCTTTGTGCGGGTAAAAATCAGCGCCGAAGCGATCTCATGCTCCTTAAGCAGGTGAACCAGCAGGTGCCGTTTGTCGGACTTGTCAACGAAGTAGATCGACTGCTTTATCAGGTTTGTTGTGGATTGAACCGGTGCGACTTCCACCTTAACCGGGTTTACGAGGATGGAGGAGGCCAGTTTCTGGATCTCTTCAGGCATTGTGGCGGAAAAGAAAAGTGACTGACGTTTTGAAGGCAGTTTGGTGATGATCTTCCGCACGTCGTGGATAAAGCCCATGTCGAGCATGCGGTCGGCTTCATCGAGAACAAAAATGGAGAGATCGCGGAGTGAGATGAACTTCTGGTCGATCAGGTCGAGCAGACGTCCGGGTGTTGCAACCAGGATATCGACTCCGCTCTTAAGCGCCGTTGTTTGTGCGCCCTGTGCAACACCGCCGAAGATTACCTGGCAGCGGAGGCTTGTATGTTTTCCGTAAGCCGCGAAACTTTCACGGATCTGGATAGCCAGTTCGCGTGTCGGGGTTACAATGAGTGCGCGGATAACGCGTCTTGTGGGATCCATGCGACGCTCTTCATCGAGGAGTTGAAGGATGGGCAACGCGAAAGCCGCGGTTTTGCCGGTGCCCGTCTGGGCGCATCCCAGCAGGTCTTTCCGCTGCAGTACAACGGGGATAGCTTTTGCCTGGATGGGTGTGGGTGTTGTGTATCCTTCGGTTTTGAGAGCCATAAGGAGGGGCTCGGTTAACAATAATTCTTCAAATGACATAATAGGTATTTCAAATTAAATAAAAGGTATTTCTAAAAATGTGGGTATTGTTCAATAATGTGGGTGGTAATAAACCAGGTGGGGAGGGAATAACTTTTGCAAAGGTACGCAAAGGTTTCCTATTTTTGGAAAAAATAAAAATACGCACCATGAAACTGACCTGTTTTCCTGTACTTTTAATATTTATGTTGCTTATAACCAGTTCATTCGGACAAAATGCCGAAAAGAACAATATAATGCCCGATGTACGAATGACAGCCGTTGATGATGGCTCGGGAATTTTCGACACCTGGTTTCTTGATAAAACCATGCGCCTCGATTATTATCATTCCGGAACCTCCAGGGAGGAGCATTTCGCCATCGACCAGGTGGTTTCCGACGGACCCTGGGGCGGCAGTCGCACGCAGCTGGCGGATCAGCTTGAGCTGGGACTCTACTTTTTCGAGGTGGTTGATCCTGCTACCGGGAAGCTGCTTTTCTCGCGCGGGTTTGCCAGTGTATTCGGAGAGTGGCAGACAATTCCAGAGGCTGAAAAACAGTGGGGGACCTTTCACGAATCGTTGCGCTTCCCCTGGCCGAAAAATCCGGTTACCATTACAATGAAGAAACGGAATGGGGAGAACAGGTTTGAGGTGATCTGGACTGCTGCGGTCGACCCTGCTTCCCGCCTGGTGAACCCCTCTCCGCCCGCAAGAAAATACAAGGTGGATGTGATTTGTGAGAACGGGCCCGCGCAGCAGAAGGTGGATCTTGTCATCCTGGGCGACGGCTATGCACAGAATGAGATGGAGAAGTTCAGGAAAGATGCGAAACGGCTTTCCGATGTGCTTCTTACCCATGAACCTTTCAAATCGAGGGCAAAGGATTTTAACATCCACGCTGTAGAGACCCCGGCTGAGGAGTCGGGTGTTTGCAAGCCCCACCCGGGTGTGTTCAAACGCACTCCATTATCGGTTCATTACGGAAGCTTTGATTCTGAACGTTATGCGCTTACTTATGATAACCGCACTGTACGCGATGTGGCTTCGATGGTACCCTATGACTTCATGGTCATCCTGGTGAATGAAAGAACCTACGGAGGGGGTGGGATCTACAATCTGTATACGACCGTTTCGGCCGACAACAAGTTTGCCGATTACATTATGGTACACGAACTGGGGCACCATATTGCTGCACTGGCCGATGAATACTATACCTCCTCCGTATCCTATGAGATTCCACCTGTGACGGTTGAACCCTGGGAAACCAATGTTACGGCCCTGCTTGATCCGGCCAACCTAAAGTGGAAAAAGCTTGTGGAACCAGGCACTCCCGTGCCCACTCCCTGGAACAAGGAGGCTTTCGACAAGGCAGGCTACGAGATACAAAAAGAGCGTGAAAGGCTCCGGGCCGAAAAAGTTCCGGAAAATGTAATGGAGGATCTCTTTGAACGCCAGAAAAAACAGGAGGATGTTTTCTTTGCCACCGAGAAGTACAAGGATAAGGTCGGGGCGTTTGAAGGGGCCAACTACACGGCGAAAGGGCAGTACCGTTCACAGCTCGACTGCATCATGTACACCCGGCACATGACCTTCTGCAAGGTATGCCGTCATGGACTTGAGGAGGTATTCAACCAGTATGTGAAGTAGGCTTTGAAGCAGGATTTTTTCCCGCCTTTCTGAATTTAATTACCCCACGGATGAGCAGCGTCATGGTGATGACTGTGATGCCGAGAATGATGTATTCGATATAGTCGACCGAAGAGGGGATCTGTCTTCCAAGCAGGTAGCCCATCGGGATGAGGGTAGCTGACCAGAGAAAAGCGCCGGCAACATTGAGCATATTGAAGCGCCAGAAATTCATGTCGATGGCGCCTGCCAGGATGGGAACAAAGGTGCGGATCACCGGCAGGAACCGGCCGCCGATAAGGGCAAGGCCGCCATGCTTTTCGTAATAGGCCCTGGAGCTTTCAAGGTGTCGTTGTTTAAAGAAAAAGGTATCTTTTTTGAGAAACAGCTTTTTGCCAAAATACTTTCCGGTTCCATAACCGACTGCATTTCCTGCGATGGCGGCCAGGGCAACGGTAATGACCAGCAGATAGATATTCACTGAAAGATCGTCGGAACCACAGAAAATACCGGCTGTAACCAGCAAGGCATCTCCCGGAAAGATAAACCCGAAAAAGAGGCCTGTCTCGGCGAAAATGACGAACAGCAGCAACGCGAGTCCGCCATAGCGTATCAACTGCTCCGAACTGAGTAGTACCTTAAAAAACTCTAAAACCTGTTCCATTTGCGGCAAAGGTACGACAATTCAGCAAACCGTCACGCGTCACGCGTTACCCGTCACGTTTTCCCTTCCGCTTTTCAATCCACGGCTTTATAATCAGGAAATACCACGAGAGAATTCCTGCGGCAATCAGCAGGATATAAAAGAGCCAGTTCCAGATCATGATTTTACGGTTTTCTGGAATGGGTTGAGAATTGAAAATATCGACTTGTTCTTCCGGTCGAAATATCCGCCACTCACGATCTTTACCTCATCGATGGTATAAAAGGCCGTCGGGTTGTGTTGGTGAATGATGTCGATAACATGCGGCGCCTCTTTCCGGCGGATTGTTGTAAACAGCATTTTGGTGGGCCCCATCATGCCGTCGACCGGTACGACAGTTACCCCGTAGTTGAGATCGCGCAGGTGTTTTATCAGATCGGTAGTATCTTTTTTCGGGATCACACGGATGACCACGGTCCCGATCGAGAGTTTTTCCTCGAGGATGATGCCGAAGTAGTTTCCTGCAGCATAACCGCCTGCAAAGGCAAGATAACAATAAATGTTATCGAGATGCTTCATGATCTGTCCGATGGCCACCAGCCAGATAAACGACTCGAAGAAGGCGAAAAACGGGGCGAGTTTTTTGAGACCCTTGGCGGCAAATATCAGCCGCAGCGTGCCGATGGACTGGTCAACGATCCGGAACAAAAAGATAAGGAGGGGCAAGACAATGAACGTGAAGGTTTCCGTGTCGAAAAACCGGGCGAAATAGTCGAGATTCATGGTTGTGTTATTGTGATTAGAAACCACAAAAGTACTTTCAATTTCGCTACTTCGCTACTTCGCTACCTCGCTATTTCGCTATTTCGCTATTTTTTTGGCATGGGAACTTAAAAATCCAGATCAGGAATTTGCCTTGTAAAAACCTTGTAAACAAGTTGGGTATTGGTGGCGGCATTGAAATAGCTTCGCAGGAAACCAAGTTTTTTTTCGATGGAGGAATCAGATTGATTCACTTTTTTCGCAATCTCTTTTACGATCATTCCATTGGCAAGGTAACTGATGATCGTCAGGTAATCGGGTGGGAGAAGCGGTGTTCCGGATTTCTGATCCATGGAATTGAAAAGCACCCTGGCAACATCGGCAGGTATTACTAATTCACCGGCAACCACCTGCATAAGTCGTTCTGCAATGATTTGTTTATCATCTGATTTGTTCAGGTAGGCTTTTGCTCCGTTGCGGAACATCTCGATCCGCCACCTGAGAGAAAATTCCTGCGATAATATCACGATCGGTATGGTCGGAAAGGAGTTGTGCAGTCGGGTAATGTTCGCAACCGGGTCGGTTTGGTTGATAAAGAGGTCGAGAATGATAATGTCAACTTCAGCGGGTGAGATTTTCGAAAGCGCCTCGTCAAGGCTCTGACTACCTCCTGTCACCTCGAAATCGATCGAGGCCAAATCGAATGAAAAGCAGAACCCATCGAAAATAAGGCAATGGTCGTCAATGATGTAAAGCCTGACCATGGGGATGAGAAATTGATTAGACCTGCAAATATAATGAATTTAGTTGTCGTAAGGATATTGCCTTCTTTATACTAAGGAGATGATAGATCAGGCAATTTTATTACTGGTAAACATTGTATCTTACCAGCGACATGGTTGTATCAAATCCCGCTCCTTTTTTTGAGAATTTAACGAGTCCAACATGGGGAACGAGATAGGTGTCGAATGTTATGGTATCCGGAGTGTAGGTATAACTCCATCGTGTATGGTAGACATTACGAAAGGTATTATCATGAATTTTCAGAGAATCATCAATGGACAGAAACGAATATATAATGCCATCTCCTGTTAGCGTATGTCCTAAAGGAACAGTATTAAGATAATTATATAGAAAATCATCCGGATCCCAGGCTGTATTTATAATAAGATCCTGAGGACTCAGATCAGACTTTATCAGAAAACCATTATAATCTATCCAAATATGATCTGTTAAATGTGACCCCTCCGGATAAACGTAGAAAACAGGATCCTTGCTAACATAGCTACAGTCAAGTTTCATGGTTGCCTCATTTTTGTAAACCCAATAACTATTCATTTTGAAGTAACCCATATCCTTGATTATTTGCGGTATAGTAAAATGTTCACTCTTTTGTTCTTTCTGACATCCCGAAATAACCAGGAGCAGGACTATATTCAGGAAAAAAATCTTTTTCATAATTTAATTATTTTACACTTTGTTCCATTTTCCATCCCTAGAAAGTATATGCCTGGAGATAGCCCATTTAAATCAATAGTAAAATTAGCATTTTTAGCAAATCCTTGAATTACTGTATGATTATATATGTTTATGATTTTGTATTTGTTGTCTATAGAATTACAAACTATCGTTATATTTCCATTAGTTGGATTTGGAAATATTAAAATTTTTTGAGTACTGACTGCATGAATAAAATTAATGATTGTATCCTTAACATCACTCTCTGTAACTGAAGATTTTAAAGCAATATTATCGTCATTAAAATTTCCTCTTAGAAGCATAGGTCCCACCTCCATTAATAAATCAATTTCCATGAACTCATTATCCCAAACGATATGAGGTTCAATCTTAATTAATGCTTTTGCCCCCTTTTCGATGAAACAATTGGGTTTTAAAATTATTTCATTCTCTGCTTTTAGGTTTGTAACACCTGGAGTATTTGGAATTTCTGGTATCCATTCATGAAAAGAATTACGACGTGTGGAGTTTAAAATTTCTGCATTCTGAACATAGAGGGTGTTAATTGCATACCTATCTAATGGTTGTTGATTACTGCCAATTATACTTCCATCTGATAGTTGAATCGGCCATATTTGATCCGTTGTAAAGCTGTCATAATAATGATAATCAGAATAATTGAAGCCATTCCTTACATAGTACAAATTATAGAATAGCATGAAATCAACACCACTAAAATTTCCCTTGGTTGTTCCATAATATTGTTCCTCTATGGTGCCTCTCCATTTATAAGAATAAGCCCATCCGCCTCCAGAATACGCAGTATATCCAAATTTTACACCATAATTATACAAACCTTCCCCGGTAACATTCGCTAAGTCACTATTTGCTTTTTCAATATCAATATTATCAATGGATAATTCTGGATGTAATACCTGATAAAGTAATAAGTAAAAATTTTCAACTTTATGTTCACTTA
>CAYHCQ010000032.1:0-1099 GCA_964355115.1 uncultured Prolixibacteraceae bacterium
GTTTCGCAGATGGGCATCGGCAGCTACTCCCGCACCGACCTCAACAAACTGATGGCCGGCAAACGGGTACAGGTAAACATGGGCATTACCGACGACATGGACATCATCTCCTCGCGTACCTCGCCCAAAGACCTCGAAACCTCACTCCAGCTCATCTATCTCTCCTTCACAAGTCCCCGTTGGAACCAGGCCGATTACAAGACCTGGATGGACAAGCTGAAAGCATACTATATCAACGCCTCTGTGGAACCCCGTACCGCTTTCAGCGACACCATCGCCTCGATGGTATCCGGCCACAGCCCGTGCAAAACCCCCATGAATTATAAGCTGCTCGATGAGGTTACATTCGAAAAACTGCAGTCTGTCTACAAATCCCGTTTTGCCGATCCCGGAAATTTCACCTTCGTGTTCACGGGGAAGATAGATCCCGAAAAGGCGAAACCTTTGCTCGAGAAATACCTCGCCTCGCTCCCATCTGCGAATCGTACCGAAAGTTCAAAGGATGATGGGGTTCGTCCGCCAAAAGGACAGGTCACCAACGACTTTAAACGGGAGAACAAGACCCCGCGTACCTCGGTTTTCGTCAACTACAATGGTACCTGCGGATATACACCCGACGACCGTCTCTTCGGGGCAGCCATCCGCCACGTGCTCGAACTTCGCTATGTACAGGCCATTCGTGAAGACGAAGGGGGGACTTACAGCGTGAGGATATCCTTTAATGTGAACCCCTACCCCGAACCGGGTTTCATGATGAACGTGAGCTTCGACACCGACCCGTTAAAGGCCGACAAGCTGGTGAGCATTGTTCACCGTGAGATCAGGAATCTGCTAGAAACCGGCCCTACCGAAGTCGACCTGCAGAAGGCAAAGGAGTACTTCCTCAAGCAACGTCCCGAAGACATGAAAGAGAACAACTGGTGGAGCAACACCCTTGCCGACTACTACTTTTTCAACTTCGACTACCTGACCGGTTTTGAAGCGAAAGTTTCGGCGCTTAATACAAAGTCGGTACAGGAATATGCGAAGAAGGTGCTCTCCCAGGGAAATGTCATTGAAGTTATTATGCGGCCCTGATTCAGAAGGCTCTCACCGCCCT
>CAYHCQ010000032.1:1199-25946 GCA_964355115.1 uncultured Prolixibacteraceae bacterium
TTGAAGGTCCTCTCGATCTCGAAGGTAACGACATCATTCTCCTTGATCTCCTCGGCGACGTTGTTCACATGCACGAAAAACTTCTCCTGCGTATCGTTCTCCTTGATGAATCCAAAACCCTTGGCCGAGTTAAAGAATTCTACTTTGCCGGTGCGTACCGCCATGGCTTCAATGGCTTCGCGCTTGGGAACCCCGATCTCGATGCTGGAGGCATCCACTTTGCGACGGGTTGAGGGATCTGGAGGGGTATCGCTGAGCTGCCCGTACTCATCAACATAGGCAATCATGTTCCCGCCGCCGCTCTGCGCATTAGCCTTGCGCTCGGCAGTTTTCTGCTCCTTGTCGAGCCGTTTTTTTAATCTTTTTTTCTCTTTGTCACGCTTGTTGTAGGTCTCTTGCGAACTCGCCATTTAATGTCGTTTGGTTTAAAAATCAGAGGATTGTTTTGCAAAGATAGCAATTAATGTGCTGATGTGCTAATGTGCCAATGTGCCGATGTGCCGATGTGCCGATGTGCCGATGTGCCAATTTTACCGATCTTTGCATTATGCCACTGTACATCTCCTCTCTCAATTCGGGAAGCAACGGAAATTGTTATTACATCGGCAATGGCCGGGAGGCGGTGCTCATCGATGCGGGACTTTCGTGCCGTGAAACCGAGCGTCGGATGCTGCGCCTTGGGCTCCTGATGCGCGACGTGAAGGCGATCTTCATCACCCACGAGCATACCGACCATGTGCGGGGTGCCGAAGTGCTCTCCAAAAAATACAACATCCCTGTCTACATCACCGAGGCAACCTGGTGCAACAGCCGCGTAAACCTCCACGCCCACCTCAGTTTCCACTTCACCCACGGCATCCCGGTTCAGATTGGCACCCTCCGCGTACAGCCCTTCACAAAAATGCACGATGCCGCCGAACCGCATAGTTTCACAGTGAGTGATGATGGCATCACCGCGGGGGTTTTCACCGACCTGGGAACCGGCTGCGATAACGTGGTGCACCACCTGAGAACATGCAATGCCGCATTCCTGGAGGCCAATTACGACGAAACCATGCTCGAAAAAGGCCGCTACCCCGCCTATCTCAAAAAGCGGATCCGCAGCATGGAGGGGCACCTCTCCAACGACCAGGCCCTCGACCTCTTCACAACCTACCGGTCTCCCGACCTGAAGCTCCTTATCCTGTCGCACCTCTCGGCCGAAAACAACCGCCCCGAACTGGTCCGCGACCTGTTCAGCCCCAATGCCAACGGAACAAAGATCGTGGTGGCGAGCCGGTATGAAGAGAGTGAATTGTTTGAGATCTCAGGATCGTAAATTGCACCTTACAAAGAATACAGGGAATGTACGTATTGATAGATTAATTGTTTTAACTTTATACCAAATAACCTGTAACCTTTAAACCCAAAAAAATCCGGTATGAAAAGAGCGTTATTCGTTTTTACACTGGCCCTGCTAGTTGGCTGCGTAACCTTAAACAGCTGCAAGGAAGTTAAACCTTTTGGCGATACGGAGAGAGGGGCCATAAGCGACACCATCAATCAGATGATGGCAAAAATTATCGGGCATGCTGAGGCTGCAAATGTCGATTCAACCTTCCAATGGCTCAGCAACGACAGCTCCTCCTGGTTTGTAACGGGCGGGTTTGCATACAAACGCAATGAAATCATTTCGTTGTTCAAAACGATGTATGGCAACGCTAAAAGTCAGAAAATCGAACTCCTGAATTCGAAGGTCATGGTTTTTTCACCTGAATCGGCTGCCTGGATTGCCGTTTCAAAGGGATACATAGTATCGAACGACGGTAAAATAACGGCACAGTTTCTCTCTGAAACCTGGATCTGGCAACGGGAAGCAGAAGGATGGAGAGTAATCCATTACCATGAATCGGAGTTGGGTTTACCTGATGCCACCATCAAAGCTGTAGTTGAAAAAAATCTTGCGGGGCTGGCCGCCACCGTCAGCAGCAAATCCCCTACGCCGATCGAAATGCCTGACATCCTCACAGATTTTCTGAAGAAACATCCTACCGTTTATGGCGCCGCATTTGCTTTTGCGCCTAATGAGGCAGATGGTAAAAAACAAATGGCAGCCCCCTATATTTACCGCTCCGGCAATGAATTTAAACGCGTCTATCTTCCTGAGACTTACGACTACACGGTGAGTGAATGGTATGCCTTACCTGTTAAAACCAAGTCTCCCTGTTGGAGCAACCCTTACTACGATGCAATCGGCGGCGGTGTTGTCATGATCACCTATTCAATCCCGGTTTATAACAACGAAGGTAACCTCACCGGTGTTCTTACCAGCGACCTGGAGGTAAAGTAACTTTCATAAAGCACATATCGTTGAAAACCGTTACTGAAATTTTGCTCGTCTGCAATTTTCTATTCCGGCCTCACCCAGATGATCTTCCACTCCGTTCCATAGAGGGTGAAAGTCTTCCAGTATGTCTTCTTCACAACCCTGATAGTGGTTCCGGTCTTATAGAAGGAGTAGGAGGTTTCTCCTGTCGGGTTGGCATCAATCAGCGTGGCAGCGGTGATCAGTTCAGGAAACGGTTTATAAAGTGTGTCGGTGAGCACATTGAGGCCAATTTCGTCTGAGTCCTGGTCAAAAAGCACAACCCCGCCCTTCTCCATCACCCAGATCTCGAACGGCTGGTCTTTCACCAGTGGCATGATGATCCGCTGCAGCAGTGTCTGAGCCCGGAACAGGGCCGTGATCCCGCCCTGGAGGACTCCCTCCTTCACAACGGGGTGCATGTCGACAACCCCATAGAAATCCTCCACAGCATAGAACACCTTGCTGAGTGTGGGCTGCTGTGTCTGGAAGGTCCTGATCACATGCTCCTGCATGCTGATGTTGGCGCCCTGAATGTAATGGTATACCGGGGGCTCCACGATCTGCATGATCCCCTGGGGCGTCACAAATGAAAACTCAAGCACGAAAGAGGAGCGGTGGAACAGACCTAGCAATTCAGCCCGCGTGGTCGCTGTATCGGTGATATTCTGCGCCAGCAAGGCCGAACTGGACGACATCTCGCTGTTCAGTGAATCGAATGACTTTGTGAGACTGGAAATTACCTGGTCAGGTTCCGACGGAAAAAAAGGGGCCGGTTCACTGGTTTTCTTGCAGGCCACAGCTCCGGCAAAGAGCATCATGGCGAAGAGAAGATGGCGTATTTTCATGGTATTGTTGTGTTGATCCGATCAAAGATAAAACAATTTCGCCAATTTATTTATTCGCCATTTATTTCACCAAAATCTTGCGGATCACTGTTTCATTCCCGATTTTCAGTTTCAGCACATACAATCCTTGCGGTGTGCCGGCCAGGTTGATTGTCGTGCTGTTCGTAAATGAACTCTTCAGAAGCACCTCTCCCGGCAGGTTGCTGATCTCGGCAATCGCCGGCATTCCGGGAAATGCATCCAGGGATATATGGATCCATCCACTTGCCGGATTGGGAAATACCCTGACACCATCACGCTGGCCGTCTGCCGGTTCAACGGTAACGGGCGGGGTGACCACAATCTTGAAGTTGGTTGTTGCGGAGGCGCCAGCCGTATCGGTAGCGGTTACCCGGATATTCAAAGTCTCCATTTCAGGAGGGGTGCCGGCAAATGTTGCCGTGATGGAATCAAAAGTCAGCCAGGCTGGCAGCGGGCTTCCATTGGAGAGTTTTGCCTGATAGGAAAGGGTGCTGTTCCCGTCATCATCAACGAAGGTGGTGTCGGGAACGGTATAGACGAAAGGCTCATTCTTTATAGCCGTCTGATCAGGAATCAGGTTTTTTACATAGGGAAGAAAATTGGTATACCGCAGGCTGTCGATAAAACCGGCCGACACCCAGTACATGTCGCTGTTTCTCCCGTAAGTCATATAAAGACCGTCGGGGGTGATGTCCCCGGAAGTCTCTTCACCGGGAGTATTGATGATGCTGCCCAGATTTTTGGGATTGGTCCATGTTCCGTCGCTCTTTTTATAGGCGATGTAAAGGTCATTCTGCCCGTATCCTTCAGGCCTTACCGACTTTAAAATCATGTAGCTCTCATCCGACGAAACATAAGGGTCGCCCCAGGTTTGCGAACCGATGTGGTTAACAGGTACGGGAAGGATGATCCTGTTCTGATAGAGGCCGTTGTCGTACTGGCACCTGCAGATATCTCCTGCATAACTCGAAAAATAGATCGAAGTATCGCCAACAATGCATGGATGATACTGGTAGGCTTCGGAATTCGGCGGATTGCCCATGCTGATGGGATTGCTCCAGTCGGCCCCCTGCTTTTCAGAATAACTGAGATCAACAACACCCGCATGGTTTACCGCATTCGACGCAAACATGTATACACGGTTCCCGTTAAAGGCAAAAAAGGGTTCTCCGGTTGACCGGCCCACGGTAAATGGGATCGTATCGGGATCGGTCCAGTGGTTATTCGTATAGGATGCAAAAAGGGTGTAAGGAGTTCCCGGCTGGGGATATTTTTCAATGTAAAAAAAGACAGATGCCCCATCCGGAGAGAAGGTGATCACGGCCTCATTGCGACCGGGCTTCGAAACAATTCCCGGAGCGAATATCTGCGGAGTATTACCGGGCGGTGTTTGTCCAAAGTAAAGGCTGTCGGAAGGGATGGATTGCGCAGTTGCAAAACTACAGGAAAGGAAAAACAGGATTGGGATCAGTAATGTTGTTTTCATTGTGCAAAATTTTTTCGTGAATAATATTTTTGCACAAAATAACTGAGAAGAACTTCCACAATCGACCTTCTGCATGTTAACGGACTATTTTTTCCAGGAGCGGGTTATTCTGGTAGCGTCGTTTTTATGGCCGTGATCAGGTAGCCCTGATCATATTTACAATCAACATCAATAAAACCGGATAGTTCCAGGCAATCGACTACATGATCCAGAGAATACTTGTTAAATATATCATCCTTTGTAAATTTCATTTTTAATAGGTCATCATAGTGTGCCATGTAAAGGCAAAACTTACCCCCCGCCTTTAATCCCTGGTGTATTTTGGTAAATGGTTCAACCAGATTATTCCAAAAATAGATGACATTGATGCAGAATATTCTGTCAAACCTATTTAAACCAACATCAGCGCTTAAGAAATCCCCCTTATGTAATTCCACCCGTTTGTTCTGTATATGCTTTCTATTCCTTTTGGCAGCCTCCCTGAACATTAATTCTGAAAAGTCAATCCCCGTTATGTTACAATCGTAACAGGATGAAATTCTGTCAATTCCGACGCCATGTCCATATCCTATTTCCAGGATGCTGTCATTCTTCTCAATGGCCAGTTCACGGATTATCTTATCATACGCAGAGCTGTTTCCGGTAGCCATTATCCGGGAAATTATTATACCAAAAAAACCGGTTGGTTTTCGAAACTGGTTTCCAATATATCGCAGCATATCTGTTGTTTTTATATTACAATTCCAGGTTAATCAATTCTTGTTCAGATCAAATTTCAATATACAATTCGTCCATGTACTGTCAGGTTCGGCGTATTTCAATGTTACAGGAAAATCAGGAGAAACACACATGGATGATATCAGCATCTTCCCCCCTTTGACATAGTTGACAACCGGATCCATAACCCGTTGCTTTGAACCTCCTCCGTATGTTGCATATTCAATATTCTTCAGTGTTTTGTCGAGGATTAATATAACCAGATCCATTCCACCATCTATGGATTTATATAATGCATTGGGATTAACAGGAAAATCTTTTGATGAGGAGGTACCAACCAAAACGTATTTTTGATTGTCGGTTCTTGTCACATATTTCAGCCAATCGGTTTTTGAACCACCAATGAATGATGAATAAACCGGCCTGTTCGAAGGTAAATTGAATTTCATGATAAAACCATCCGCATTGCCTCCTATGTACTTTCTGTTTGAAGCATCCGGCGTGACCGGAAAATCGGGTGACTTTGTCTGACCGGTGAGAATAAGGTTATTTGCATCTTCGGCAAATACAGAATTGACCTGATCGGTTGAATCCCCTCCGATAAATGTTGAATAACCAATTTTAGAGAGGTTTTTGCTGATGACCGTAAGAAAACCATCCTGTTGTCCGGCCATGGTTTGTTGATAACCATTTTTGGTGACGGGAAAATTATCGGAATAGGTCGCGCCAACAAGAATAATATCTCCTTTCGGATTGAAAGAATAAGACCTGATATAGTCCAGAGATTTACCTCCTAAATATGTAGAATATAAAACTTTGTCAAGATCCGGAGATAAAGCTGTAATCGTGATGTCGCCGGTCATCCACGACTGGCTGGTATCGGGGGGTGCGGAATTATCATACCTCTTTTGAATGACTCCTTTAGTTACCGGGAAATCCGGCGACCTGGTTTTTCCAAACAGATACAAGGAGTTATTCTGAACGGCGAGTATTGTCCAGTGATCGCTGTCTGAACCCCCGAGGTAGGTGGATGCAACATACCTGCAATCATTGGTGAATTTAATAATGTAATGATCCTCTTCTCCTTTAATTGATTTTTGACAGGCATGATCTGAAACAGGCAAATCCCGCGATTCCGTCGTAAAGCCGACATACACATTGCCAAAATCATCAAGGGCCAGTTTTAAACAGTAATTCTCCGACCCCGAACCACCTATATAAGTTGAGTAAATTAATTCTCCAGCAGGCGACAGCTTCATTAAAAAGGCATCGCCCCCGGTCACATCCTTATCCGTATGCCCGTGATAGCTTTTTTGAAAAGCATCGTTTGTTATCTTCAGCCCCTCTCTGGTACCACCGGCTACAAATATATTGCCATACTTGTCAACAACAGAAGGGGTAGAAGTGTGCACTCCCCCGCTGGTGGCCAGATAGGCTGAAAAATCTATTTTCTGGGCGGTGATGGTGGAACACAGACCCACAAATAGAAAAGTTGTAATGAAAAATGTTTTCATGATTTTGGCCCTATTTTATGTAAATTTTTCTGACAATTATCTCATTATCAACAAGCAGTTTTATAATATAAATCCCCTTCGGATTGCCGGTCATATCCATGCGGATGCTTTTTTTGAACGTAGCGGTTTTTATTACTTTTCCTTGCAAATCGTATACCCTGGCAATTGCGGCATTAACCGCTGTTGAGTTCAGCGTTATATTAATAAGGCCACTTGTTGGATTAGGAAAGACCAAAACACCTTCATGTTGTCCGTTTATCTGATCAATTGAAACGGGATCCGTTACCGTAATTTTAAAAATTGTGGAAACTGCTGCTCCGGCTGTATCGGTTGCTGTAACCTTGATATTCAGCGTTTCGAGATATAAAGGGGTTCCGGAAAAAGTTCCGGTCAGGGTGTCAAAAGTCAACCAGGCTGGCAAAGGGGTTCCATTGGTGAGTTTAGCGTGATAGGTCAGTGTGTTGTTGCCGTCATCATCGATAAAGGTGGTGTCGGGAATCGTGAAAGTGAAAAACTCTCCTTTGTTGGCTGTCTGGTCTGGGATCAAATTTAAAACATACGGTAAATAATTGGTATATCTCAGACTGTCAATAAAACCTGACCCCACCCAGTAAATATCATTATCCGACACATAGGTCATATATAAACTATCGTCGGTGATTTCACTTCCGCACTCATTGGTAGCACTGTTTATTATATTTCCCAGGTTCTTTGGATTGGTCCATGTACCATCAATTTTCTTGTAGGCAATATACAGATCAGTGCCTCCGAAACCACCCGGCCTCGACGAGTTGAAAATAAAGTAGCTCTCGTCGGGCGACACAAAAGGATTGCCCCATGCCATGTTTGGATCGTTGAACAGGGGAGGCATCAGGATTCGTGGCAGGTAGTTGCCATTTTGAAATTTGGAATAACAGATTTTCCCGTTAACGTTTTCAAAATATACAGAACTGTCGGCAACAACACAAGGATGGTATTCATCCTGGGTTGTATTCAGGGGCGTTCCAAGATTGATTGGCTCGCTCCACACCGAACCATTTTTCACACTGTAGCACAAATCGGCCCCTCCAACAGGGTTGGGTGGGTTATAGGCGTAGTAATAAACCCGCGAACCATCAGGTGAATAGATGGCCTCCTCGGCCGACCTTGTGGTTGAAAAAGAGACCGTGTCGGGGCTGGTCCAGTGGTTGTTTTCATATTTCATGACCATGGTACACTTATATGGCCAGTTACCCAGCGCAAACATCATTTCATCCCCGGCCGGCGAGATGGATATGCCATATTCGGGTCGACCGGGCAGTGACACGATACCGGGGGCGAAAATTTGCGGGGTGTTGCCCGGAGGCGTTTGACCAAGGTACAGACTATCGGGGGGGATCGTTTGTGAGGATGCCATACATCCAAACAATAGAATCAGGATCGATGTAAGCGCTGATTTTTTCATAATCGGTCATATGTTTAGGTGAATAAAGCACAAAAGAACCGGAACCTGTTCATTCAACAACAAGTTTTCCTGTCGTTATAAATTTTCCTTGCTCAGTTAACTGATACAGGTAAACACCCCTGACAAGATCAGTACAATCGACAGTAAATTCATTTGCTTGAATGTTGCGGACCGTTTTTACTATTCTGCCGAAAGTATCGTACAATAGTAATTCAGCATGATTCAGCATGCTGTGGCTGATGCGAACGGTTGCAAACTGCTGAACCGGGTTGGGAAAAACCTTAACCTGGCGTTTTTCGGGTTGATCACCGTCATTGCCCGTGGTCAGGTTCGAGAACCTGTAAATAGTTCCATCTGCAGGCGTTCCGTCCAGATTCGCCAATGTGTCCGATAATTCAGGGTTATCAGGGCTTCCCGACAACAAATAGGAATTGAGAAGATCTTTATCGGAAATGCCAACGAATGCCCCTGTTTCTCCTTCATAGTTTATTGCCGGGTTTGTTATCATGACCGGCCCATAATACATTTCGATGTCATTGGATCCTTCGAAGAGCCAAACCTGGAAATTAACGTAGTCATTCAGTGTGCCCAACGCTCCAATTTCTCCCACAAATCCAGCATTTTTCCATTCAATTTTTAAGATTCTGTTACCGGCACTGCCTTCTAACTGATAACTGATGGGTGACTGGGAAATTCCGGAAAGCTCTCCCCGGTCTATTAAATCTGCTTCGAACGGGATAATCGCGTAGTCAGCCACGAAATTCGAATCTATTGCACTTGAAACCAATCCACCCAATCCCATCCCGAAATAAATGGTATCAAGCATGATGTCATACAGTTTAAAGGTGAATCCAATGGGGACGCTGCCAACAGGGTCATCCCAGAGCTGACCATTGTTTATGGAAATTGCATCTGTCAGGTCAGAATAGGTCCCGGTGGTTTTGGAAAAGGAGTAATCACCCGAAGCCAGCGCCTTTTGAATGGAAGAACCAGGGCTAATTTTATCTCTCAGGCTCCCTTTGAATTTATTTTGAGTAACAGGTTGCCCAAAAGCAGTTGTCATCATAGTCGTTGCAACGAATGCAACCAAGAGTTTTTTCATAGTCTTCATGGTTTTTTGCACAATTTTTGCACAAAGTAACCACGAAGGTTTTCCAAAATCGACCTGTAACGCGTTTCCGGACTGTTTTTTATTAACAAATCAGGCGGTCAGCTATTTATTCATCCATTTTTTAAAAACTGCCGTCATCTCTTGTGTACTTTATTAAATTCTTGTAACACAACAGCTAATTTTTCTATAAATATCTCATTGGTCCCACAGCACCCGCCCAGTACTTTTAAATCGTTTGTTTTTATCAGGGAACAAATTTCACTGACCATTTCGTCAAAATTTTCTACCTGCAGCACTGTATTGTTGTTTAATTCTTCAGGACTAAGCGTTGACGCATTGGCCTGGAGTCCTGCGAACCGCTTCAAATACGGAGAGTTCTGATTAATTTCTTGATCCAGCGCCATCTTCAGGGTGGAAGGATGGATGCAATTTGCCATATAACAAATGGGTTGTGGATTCACCGCATGATCTATAACTTTTATAGCTTCGGCCATGCTTGTTCCGTCAAGCAAAAAACCATCTTTTCTAACCATAAAGCTTATGATATAAGGTAAGCCGGATTCCGCCATTGCCTTCGCCATGCCGGTTGCCTCTGTAAGGGCAGGCATGATCCCGGCAAATAGGAAATCAACATTTCCTTTTGTGAATTCGGATACCTGTAAAGAATGGAATGCATACGATGTGTCAACGTCAAGAGCGTCAGCCGACTGATAAGCATCCCCTTTGCAACCGAGCAATCCTCCTATGAATATCTTATCATCGAAATTCGGATATTGGCTTCTGATTCCTTTTAAAAAGTTACAGGAATCAATGATCAGATCCCGTTTATCAAAGCCGGAAGATTTTATTGTTTCGAAATTCACTTTCCTTGTAGGAGTCATGAGCATTATCGGTATATCAAACTTGTGAGCTATCCCGATGTATTCCTGATAAATTTTAGATAGGATATCTGGGCCCTCATAGATTATCCCGGCATGGTTAATGTGCCTGTTCAAGGTTACATTAAACTCATTTTTCAGTCTTTCGACTATTGCTCCCTCAGTTAGTATAAATCCCCTGCTGTTGAAATACTTCTCAAATTGCATTCTGAACAATGTTTATTAAGGTTAACAATAGCCCTTATCTTGCGGAACAATCAATCAACGATCGCCTGGTAACTCAGAACCCGCAATTCCTTGAAAACCGGATAGTAAAAATTCGGAACAAACTGCATCATTAAGATCAATACCAGATCTTCTTTGGGATCGATGTAAAAATAGGTGTTGCCCGATCCCGACCACCAATATGATCCTTCTGAGCCGATCATATCAGCCTTCGCACTGTCTTGTAATACAGCAAACCCAAATCCAAAACCCATTCCTGACATTAATGGACCAAAGAAATCATCATCCGGCATGATCTCGTTTGATAACTGATTTGACGTCATCAATTCCACGGTTTTTCTCCCCAGGAGTCGCACCCCGTTGTATTCCCCTTTGTTGAGCAACATTTGTGAAAAAATCATATAATCGGTAGTGGTAGAAACAAGCCCCCCGTTTCCTGATAAGAATGTCACAGGAGTTGAGATATTACTCGTATCAGGTTTCATTATGATTTTAATTCCAACAGAATCTGGTGCATACACGGCAGCAACCTGCTCAATTTTCTCTTTAGGAACATAAAAATCAGTGTCGCTCATTTTTAAAGGTCTGAATACTCTTTCTCTAAGAAACAGATCAAATGGTTTCCCGGAAATAACTTCCACCAGATAACCTAAAACATCCGTCGATCTGCTATAATGCCATCTTGTGCCCGGCTGGTATAAAAGCGGGATTTTTGAAAGTTTTTGGATCATCTCTTTTAAGGTTCCATCAGACAGATTTGACTCCCGGTACATCGAATCAACAGGAGTATCTGCTCCTACCCCGCTAAGTCCGGAAGTGTGGATCAGAAGATCGCGGATAGTTATGGGCCGTATTGCATCCGCAGTATGCAGTCCATCCTGATCAATGGATGAAAATACTTCTATGTCCTTTAGTTCGGGTATGTAATTCCCAACGGGGTCATCCAGTTGAAAACATCCCTCCTCGTATAACATCATGACTGCAACACTCGTCACCGGTTTGGTCATCGATGCCACCCTGAAAATAGTATTGAATTGCATGGGTTTACCAACATCCATCATTCCATACTTTTCAAAATGGACAACTTTCCCATGGCGGGCAACCATTGTGATCATTCCCGGAAGTTTATTCTCATCAATATATTGCTGCATGACAGTCCTGATGCGATTCAATCGCTCCGATGACATGCCCGCTTTTTCCGGTTTAACGGTGCGTAACTTAATTTCTTGTTGAGCGTGACCCGTTACGGCTGCAACCAAAAGAAATAATAAAAATGTGTTTTTCATTTTGTTAACCAATGTTACATTTGACCGGACAAAACTAATTCGATTATATGCAAAACACAAAGAAAACAGGATGAAGGTGCAGGAATTCAGAATGAAGGTGTCTGATCCTGGTATGAAGGTGACTTTGCGACGGGTGATGTAAATTTCAGATATCCTGCTTTGATCTCACTTTCCGAAAGATTCGCCTTTGGTCGTCGCCACCAGCTTCATTAACCCGGCATCGTGGTTAACCGATTTGTCTTTATCCAGCCCCGAAATAACCGACACTCTTTGCATGGCATCCTCCATCTGGCTGGCGTAAAGTTGGTTTTCGGTTATTGATGGCGCATTGTTGGAATCGCGGGTTTCGGGTGCAGCGTGGTTGACCACGGCCAGTTCCGGGCCTCTTTCCATCGACTTTTCAAGCCAAACTGTATCTTTAAGCAGCATCGGCCTATCCACATAAACCGTGTCGGCAACCGCCATCATAAGGGGCATGCGATGGTTTTGCAGAAACAGGTAAACCAGCATGAAAAGAAGAACCGAAGCCGCAAGGGCCGCCTGGTAAACCGGAATGCGATGGCTGAGAAGGTATGAAAGGGACCGGGGTATGAGGCCCGACGTGGAGGCGGCATCTGAACCGAATCGCTGCATCAGCCTGCTTTTTACTGAGGGATCGGGCGCGATGTGTGGTTGCCGGCGGCGCAATCGGTGTTGCGCAACCAGTACAGTCTCCCTGAAGCGGTTGTATTCTTCCTCAGAGATGAATTGCAAAACCTGGTCTTTCTCCCGGTCCGACAACGCGTCAAAAGCTTTCTCCTCAAGAAGCCGGTCGAAACCGGGCATGGCATCAAAAATATTTTTTTCCATGATTTAATTGGTCAGCGGGTTAAACACCTTCAGTTGCAATGAAAGAGCCTTCAGGGTATAGAACAGTCTTGATTTGACAGTTCCTTCGGGGCAGCCCATCAGTTCGGCTATTTCGGCAATGGAGAGCTCCTCCTGGAAACGAAGCAGGAAAACCTCCCTGTGGATTTCGTCAAGCAGATTCAGTTTGGCTTTGAGCTCTTTTTCGAACAGACTCATATCCATTTTTTCCGACCCCTCAAAACGGGCCGGGATTTCCGGAAAACCGGAAAGCCGGTAATCCTCCCGCACCTTCAGGCTTCTGTATTCATTTTTGCACATGTTCAGGGCAATGGAATAGAGCCATGGTCTGAAGGTTCTGCCTGGCGTGTATTTTCCGGGATCGTTGAGCAGCTTAAGAAAAAGGTCATGCAGGAAATCCTGGGCTTTGGCAAGATCCTGCCCCAGCCTCCTGTAAAAGAAATTCACCATTTCGCCGGCATACCGGTCGTAGAGCACCGAAAATGCTTCGCGCTCCTTCTTCAGGAGGCGAAGCATCAGCTCCTCATCGCTCAACTGCCGGTAACTGTCGGGGCGGCGGCTCATCGACCGGTTATTCGCAATTGCTGTATTCCTTCATCTCCGCCTCCCTGCCGGCTTTACCGGAAATCGTGGCGATCAGCTGCCTTACCCTGGCCAGTTTTTCAACCTCCCCGGACAGCTTGTAATGGCTGCATAGCTTAACCAGGGAGGGCAGGTAGCCGGTGTTCATCTGGGCCACCACCTCTGCAGAAGGATCGGCTGCAAAGTTCACCTTCAGGTAGTCGAGCAGGTAGTCGTTTTCGAAATGGCGGCGGATCACCCCGAGATTGTCAAACTCCTTTTCCTGATACCGCATTGCCAACCCCGAAAGGTATAGATCTTTCTGAATATCAGAATCGAGATAATACCGGGTATCGAGTGTGAGGGCAAGATATACAGGACGGTTTGCCTTCGCAATTACCTGTGCGAGGATAACCTTCCTCAGGGCAGAGAGGGAATCCGGTGCATTACCTTGCGAGGCATTGAATTTAATTTCGGGGATCTGCAGCTCTGCAAAGATCTTTTTGCGGTAATCCTCTTTTGCAAGCAGGGGAATGTTGAGCACGGCTACGCCTGGCTTCAGCCCCAGTGCATCCTGCAACATCCATAAGGGAAAGGTGTCGTTGTCGCCGGCGGTAAGGATGATCGCGTTATCGTCGAGGGTTTGCAGCACATTGTAGTTATAGTTCAGGATTCCGGGGGCAATGTCGTTGCTCAGGAACCATTGTTTATTGAACTCCTTGCGCTTTTCACCGTTCCGATTCACTTCGTACCAGAGTACCATTTCGTCGAGGATCTCTGCCCGTCCGCCACCCAGTTCATAGGCCCTGAAAAGATCCTTTTCATAACCGGGATAATCGGGGGCGTTGTTGTAAAGTTTAATATAGATCGATTCGTAAGTTCCCGGCATCGCCTTCCCTGCCATATCGACAATATCGGACAGGTTTTTGAAATAATCGCCCCGGGCAGATTCCCAACGGCTCCGGTCGGTGAGCCGGGCCATACGGTTGGCGGTATAGTAGGAGATCCAGCCTGGTCCGTTTTCCGGATCCCTGTCAAGAACCGACTTCCAGGCCTTTGCCTGAGCCTGGTACCATTCGAACGACCTCACCTCCTTTACAATGGAGTATACCTTTTCGGGCTGCTGGGCCTGAAGGCCGACAGAACCTAAAATGGCCGCAATGAACAGGAGGGTAAATAAGAGTTGCTTTTTCATGATTATAAGGATGTTTTAGTGATTTGATACAACAGCTATACACCCCATTCAGGAAAAGGTTCAAATTCAGGTAGCACTATCCGGATTCAGTTTTTCTATCCGGCCTGCTCAGTAGGGTTGATTCCAAACAAATCGTATGGCATTACGCTAAAACTATCATTCAATAAATAGACCGCAAGAAGGATAAATGCTACAAAGGCCAGCAAAACAAAGAGTTGGCCGACAGATGTTTTTTGAATATCCTGTTTGTTTTTTACATCGCAGACTTCGCCCGGACAGTATTGTACCCTGTTCTTAAAGAAGATGGGATAAAACATGCAGCCTAAGCAAATCCCGAAAGCCGATTCAAAGAACAGGAATATCAGACAAATAAGACAGATAATGCCTGTTATCGGGCTATAGGCATTTACAATGATAAAAAAGATGAACATGACAGCTGCCAATACCACACCTATTATCCAGGCAAACTTTTTCTGGGCGGCTCCGACATATTCAGGTGTTTGATTCCGAACTATCAAACGTGCAATGATCAGGGTTGGCGAGAATCTGGGATTAATGAAAACCCGGATTAAAAAATCGCTGAGGAAAAAGGTTATTATATACTTAATCGGAACAAAGTTCCCTTTAAACACTATGAACATTAATGAAAGAAAGGTTGCCAGGAACAGGATTCCCGCGGCTGCCCGTATCTCCCGCTCGTTTAAAACAGGAATGGTGAATCCCTCCACATCCTCACCGAATTTGATTATTTTTTTCATTACGAATTTTGTTTTAGGTAAAGTTAAAAATTAGCCGGGTTTTTTATGTTTACTTTTTTCATGAACCGCTCACGGTAACTCATACCAACCGGGATGTATTCTGCACCGATCCTGATCCTGTTCCGCTCAATGCTCTCTATTTTATCCATCGCTACAATGTATGATTTATGGATGCGCAGGAAATTATCGGGCGGCAATAAACCCTCCATATTCTGAAAATTTTGCAGCGTCATTATTTTCGACTTTTGTGTTATGATCCTAAGATAGGCCCCCTTCCCCTCGATGTATAAGATATCCGAAAAACTGACCCTTTCCATCCTGTACTCCGTCTTCACAAACATGTACTCTTCATGAGATCTTGCACCATCGTCCGTTTGAATCCTGTCAACGGCTTTCAGGAACCGCTCAAATGAGTACGGTTTCAGCAGGTAATCGGTCACAGCGTGGTCGAAACCGCTCACGGCATACTCACTGTAAGCCGACACGATGATGATCCGGGGCGGGTTTTGCAGCGACTCCATAAACTGCAACCCCGAAAACTGCTCCATCTGGATATCCAGAAAAACCAGGTCGACAGGATTGGTTTTCATGAATGATATAGCCTCAATGCCGTTATTGAACGACTTTAATAAGTGCAGGTGCGGAACCAGTTTTATAAACCCCTCCAGCTTTTCAACAGCCAGGGGGGTATCGTCGATAACGATGCAGTTAATGGTCATGGGGGTTGACTGATAAAGATACCGTGAATGTGTTATGCTCCTCCTTAATGTTTAGCGTATGCCTGCCGGGATAGATCAGCTCAAGTCTTCTCCTCACAATGCTGAGTCCAACACCACTTGCACCATCCTTATTGATCCTCCGGGCCTTGTCAGACAAATTAACGGATTCAAATTTAACACTTTTGTCATCAATGATGAACGTAATGCGAATCGCCGCGCGGGTTCCTTTATCCGTACAGTGTTTAAAGGCATTCTCCACAAACGGTATGTACAGCATGGGGGCGATGGAGGTATTGCCGGGTTTCCCCCGGACAGAAAGCGTGACAAGCTCACTGTTCGAATATTGAATTTTCTGCAGATCTATGTAGCTTTCAATGTGGCTGATTTCATCTGATAAGCTTACCCGGGAAACATTCGTGTCATAGATCATATACCGTAAGATATCCGAGAGTTTCAGCAGGGTTTCTGATGCCTTTCCGGGATTGCTTTTTATCAGGGAGTCGATGTTATTCAGCGTATTGAACAGAAAATGTGGATTGATCTGGTTTTTTAGCAGGGCCAGTTCACTCTGCAGGTTTTGCCGTGCCAGTTTTTCATTCTGCAGCCAATGCTCCAGGAGGTAAAAGAAGAAACCCGAAATCGCATAGAACAGGGTAATAATATAGGTCAGGCTGAGGAAATAGATATAACTCAGGTTTACCATGAATATCACGTAACTGGAAAGCTTTGCGATGACATAAGGTAACACGGCCAGGAACAGGGCCGGTGCAAGGTATTTTTTGTAACCCCCTTTTTTCAATAACCTGGGCGAAAAATATCCGTAGAAGGTGTAGAATACAAGGGCGGGATAAACAATATACCATACAACATTAACAACGATGTTGGTTAAATTTGAAAGGCTCCACATTTCACTTCCCATGTCGGGCCGCACAAACAAGGAGACGAAGAATCCATAAAGGATCTGAAAAAAGGATTTCGAGTTATTGGGAAGACCGAAAAAACTATCCGCCTGGGTAGCCCAGCTGAACAGGGTATAAATCAACGGAATCAATGCCCAGAAACAGGCGTGCACTGTTATTCTAACTGATTTTTTCATGATTTTTAACTTAATTGGTTAAACATGAAACAAAGATCAGTCGGTGGGTGACATAATAAAAATCCGTTTAACGAACAGGGCTGATCTATGAACAAACATACAATTTTTATTCATGTGGCCGGCGACCTGATCCTCCCCGACGGCTACCTGACAATCGTGGTGGCATAACTGTTCGAATAGGCTGTGAAGTAGCCAAAGCCTCCGTTGCCGATGTTTCCCTGCACATTGGCCGGGGGGCCGGTGAAGAATGGCAGGTTGAATCCTGCCTGTTGAACCTGTAAGATAAAGTTTAAATAGCTTTTGGTGATCCCCGACATCTGCAAAGTGATGGTATCACCGGGCTTCAGAGTCTCCCATCCACGGGTATTGTCAATATAAAAGATACGAAGGCCTGTAATGTATTTGCCATTGGTAAGTTGATCATCCAACACGATTTTTTTTTGAATTGAATCGGCCATTGGTATGCCATTCCGGAACCAGTTGAACATATAATAATTCACTTCGTCTCCCGGTTCCTGTGCATAAAGATTTATGGCCCAGAAACCCTCTTTACCCCAGTCAGAATGAAAGGTTGTGGTCACCGAATCGATGCTGACAACCGGATTAAGCATACTGCGCGCCTCAAATGAGGAATAACCTGAAATCGGAGCCGGCAGTTCAACATGCAGGGTATACTCCTTTCCTGCGTCTCCCGGCAGGGGATCCCGGCTGCTGTAAATGCCCGATTTTCCCGGAACCGTCTCTGATAGCGGATACAATGTTGTTCCGTCGAAAATTGTGACCGTTGCCCCGGTAACCCTGGGTGAGGGTTTGTTATAGAAGTAGTCGGACGATTTAGTCAGGGTTACGGTGGAACGCGAAGAGTCGGTGGTGATGCATCCATCGACGACCACACGTGTATAGGTTTCATCGAGTTTCACATCAATACGTTCGGTGCAGGATGCAGCGGTGAACAGAAGCAAAATAAGGGGCAGATAGTTCTTATTCATTGTTGAAATGGAAATTAAAGGTGAGTGACGGAATAATTCCGAACAGATAAAGCTTTTCGGCATAGGTTTGATTGGTGTTTACATTGTCCTGAACAAAGTTGATGGACCAGGTATTGTGGCGATTATAAGCATTGTAAACCGACAAGTTGAGGTCCCAGTTAAACTTCTTTCCGGGTTTGGGTTTGCTAAGATATGTAACGCTCAGGTCGAGCCGGTGATAATCCGGGTATCGGTAAGCATTGCGGTCTGAATAAATCGGGATGATCTTCCCACCCACCTCGGCCCGTCCTGTAGGGAAGGTGACCGGCGCTCCTGTCGCATAAACCCAATTGGCTGCTACCGTGAACCGCTTGCTGATAATGTAGTTCAGAACCACCGAGATATTATTCGGTTTGTCGTACGGAGCCGGATAGGCCTTGCCTCCGTTGATTTCGTCGATCTGCCTGAAGGTACGCGACCAGGTGTAGCTTACCCAGCCATTTATCCGCTTTTCATTGACCCGCACGAGGAACTCAAGTCCATAGGACCATGCCCGTCCTGTGCGAATCTCGCCTTCGAGTGTTGGATTGAGCATCAGCTGTGCGAAATCCTTAAAGTCGATAACATTCTGCATCCATTTGTAATAGGCCTCTACCGAGGTTTCGATTGTATTACGACGAAAGTTTCTGAAATAGCCGAGAGCGACCTGGTCGGCGATCTGTGGTTTCACATTGGGACCGGCCGGAAACCAGATATCAAGCGGAGTTCCAACGGTGGAGTTCTGTGCCAGCTGAAGGTATTGATAAGTACGAGCATAGCTGCCTTTAACAGAAGACTTCGGGTTAAATTCATAAAGCAATCCGAGCCTGGGTTCTATCCCGGCATAGGTATGATAAAAATCACCTGCCTTGAGGAGGGTTGAATCGGTGGCTACATAGGCTGTGTCGTAATGGTAAACCGTTCCCGGTCCCACATTCTGGAACATCGACATACGCAGCCCGTATTTAACGGTGAAATGTTCGTTGAAGCGCTGCTCATTGCTGCCGTAAACAGCCGATTCCAGCGCATAATTGTCGGGCACTTTCACTTCATTGAACACAGATTCACTGCCTGTTCCCCTGGCCAGTGCAGGCTGAAACAGGTGGTAGATCACATTGGCGCCAAATTTTATTGTATTGCTGGTGTTGTGATAGTAACTAAGATCTGCTTTCAGTCCATGGTCGCGGAGCCTGGAGAGCCACTCCATGGAGTTACTTTCACCTGCAGGAGTTTCGAGGAAGTAGTTATAGTTTGAATATACGTAGGAGAAGTTGGAAAACAACTTTTTTGAAAAGAGGTGATTCCAGCGTGCTGTAGCGGTTTCATTACCCCATTGCATGGAGGCAAAAGGATTTCTAAACACATCGCGACCGAAATAGCCCGAAAGAAAAACCTGGTTATTATCGTCTATCCGGTAGTTGATCTTGGCATTGAAGTCGTAAAAATAGAGACGGCTGCTGCTCAATTCCTTATTCGATGATAGTGGCAGGAAGATGTCGGCGTAGGTGCGACGGCCGGAAACAATAAACGAAGCGCGGTCTTTTACGATCGGGGCTTCAACGGTCAGGCGGCTTGAGATGATCCCGAGCCCTCCGTTGATCTCAAGTTTCTTTGAGTTCCCTTCATTCATCCGTACATCCAGCACTGAGGAGAGTCGCCCGCCGTAATTTGCAGGAATGTCGCCCTTACAAAGTTTAACATCCTTGATGGCATCATTGTTAAATACGGAAAAGAAGCCCATCAGGTGGGAGACGTTATATATTATTGCTTCGTCGAGCAATATCAGGTTCTGGTCAGGTGCGCCGCCGCGTACGCTGAACCCGCTCGATCCTTCGCCCACACTCTGCACTCCCGGCAAAAGCTGGATGGCCTTGATGATATCAACTTCACCCATGAGGGCAGGGATTTTCTGGATCGTTTTAATATCCATCCGGAAAGTGCTCATCTCCGGCTTTTTTACATTTTTATCCTCCTTCTCACTTTTGATCTCCACCTCTTTCAGTATCTGCTGATGCGGGTCAAGTTCAAGACTGATCTTCTGATGGGAATTAAGGTTGATGGCTCTTTCTATGGTTGTGAAACCAATGTAGGAGAAGACAAGCGAATACTTTCCTTCGGCAAGGGTAAGGGAATAGTTTCCGTAAATATCGGCAACAGCTCCTGTTTTCAATTCCCTGATGTAGATTGTTGCTCCAACCAGGGCCTCCCCGCTCTCCTTGTCGGTAATCTTGCCATTGATCGTGTAGCGGTTAACCTTCTGAGTCTCCTGTCCGGATATCCCGATTGATAAAAACAGACAGGAGACAAGTAAAATAATTGTTTTCATTGCTTCATTGCGTTAAAATAAATACGGTGCAAATGAAGAAGGAAAAATCGGGTTAAAGGTCCTGAAACGTGTAAGAGGACCAATTTTTTACTCACCATCCAGTCGAAGGACTCCGGGCAATTGCAATTCTGGGAGAAGCCCGTGAAAACTGAAACAAATATTAGTGCGAAACAAAAAACAGGTTTTTCATGGTTGTTTGTTTAATTATCATTTCCTTGCTTTTATTTCCATCGGTAAAAGACAATTATAAACAAACCCGTTGACCGGTGTTGGGACCCTGTAGTTTTCACCAAGTTTAACCACTGTCCCGTTTTGATATTCAAGTTCCGAAGGTTTACCGTCACGGATATCACGGGTCAGCGAGGATGTTGAATCATAGGGAAAGGAATCGATGAATGCGACTGCCTCTTCTACAAAGTCCGGTTCGATCCGGATCCCGATCTTTTGTGATAATTGGAATATCTCATTAAGCAATTCAACCATCAATTGCCTTGTTTCTTTGAGTTCACTTAATTCTCCGTATGTTGTTCCTGTAACAGCCAATAATCCGCTGACACAAATCGGGATGAATTTTTTCCACAGGTCGGCAGTTATATTATCGGAGATTCTTGCTGTAATGCCTGCATGATCGAACAGGGCTTTTATCTTCCGGATCCGTTCTGTTTTCGAATTGTCAATTTCACCAAATACAACTGTCGGCTCAATGCCAAAATGGTTTATAACGCCGGGCGATTCAATTTTACTGATGATACGGCATAAACCACCGATTATGTTATTCTGGGGAATCATTTCTCTCAGTTCATCAATCGTCGAAACACCATTCTGCAATGGTAAAACCATTGTTTCCCTGCCAAGCATAACTGCCAGCTCTTTTCCGATTTCCTTAATCTGCCATGCTTTAACAGCCAGAATGATAAGATCAGCCGTTCCGATGGTTTCAATTTCTCCGGTGACTTTAGCCGGAGCTACTTTAAAATCACCTTTAATACTTTTAACTGTAAGTCCGTGTTGCTGAATTGCGTGTAAATGCCCGCCCCGGGCAAGAAAGGTCACATCGTACCCGGCCCTGGCCAGCTTACCGCCAAAATATCCTCCGACGCCCCCTGTTCCTATGATTGCTATTTTCAATTTATTTAATTTTTAGTTATTACCGGGTCGTCTTTAAGTCATTCGTTGATTTCAAACATCGACTCGCTCTCTTTGGCGACTTTGCTGTAAAAATCAGCCAGAACCGGTAAATAACTTTCAAGAGTGGGATACTGAGTCCTGTTTTTTTCATAGACCCCCAGGGTTTCAACCAGGCCTTTCATCCAGAAAAAGCCCCGGCCGAAATCGGATATCAGTTGTTCTTTGGCTGCCTTACCATCGGGATTGTGTTTCAGAAGATACCTGATGACGGAAGCCCTCACCAACGACTCATTCATCATGGTCTGCCAGCTGGTATAACGCTGACTGCCCATACCGGCTTTAACAAGGTTAAAAAGCTTTGTACCGGCGTTCTCAAACTCTTTCTCATTCTTTTTAATGAGGTGGTTCACAAAGGAGTGGTTGAATTCGTGAATGAGGGTCGGCAGACAATTGTCAACCGGATAAAAAGGCTTATTGGTACTATCGATCGACCAGGTTCCCATGATGGCATAAGTGGCCTCCCTGCCATCGGGATAAACCACCTTTGGGCCAAAATTACCTCCTCCAAGTCCCAGGCCTATAATGATGTTCAGACTACCATCCGGTTTTTCACCATAATACCGGGTGTACCAGGTTACATCCAGGGCTTCATAAACCGGCATGAATCTCTCCTGTGCGGTTTTATACAACCCATCATGTGCAGTAAAAAACTCTTCGCATCGGGCATCGGTATAAAATTGTTTCAGCAATCCAACAAATTTATCGGCATTCTCCTGCCCCCATCTTCTTTCCGGGATCTTTGCGGAAAACGGAATCACCGGATTCAATGACGGGGGCTGCTCCAGGTGGATAGCCATCGCCTGCACTGCATCGAAACTCACCCCGTTTTTGTCGCGCATTTCTCTGGCAAAGGCAATGAGCGGATGATCTTTGAATTTATCGAAGTGGCCGTGAATATCCGAAACATAGCTTCGGTAAACATCATCATTGTACTCAAAATTGCCCGCCAGCCGGAATACGATGCTCAGAAGTTCTGTACGCTTGTCAACTTTTGGCAAGGGATAATTGTTCAATAAATCCCGATCAATCTTTTTGGTCTCCTGCCCGAACATCACAGTTGAACATAACAGGAAGGAGATGAATAAATTACTTGTTTTCATGGTTTGCTGGTTTCTATAAATAATCCTGTCTCGGCGGAGTAAAGAAATCAATATTATGAGTCCTAATGTGCCGTGTGCACACAATGAATGTCGCTATTTACCTTTAATCTGAGCTAAAGGAATAACGATTGCAAGCAATAGGGAAATCCTGAAACTGGTCTTGTCCTTTTATTACGCTTGGTGATCTAAAGCCAAGCAGAATAATCATCATTAAATAAATTCTATTCGGTTTTGTCATATTACTTATTTTAATTTATTAGTAACCATCTGATTCACACAACTTAAATAGATGGTATGTTTTTTTGAAAGAAAACTAATTAATCTTCTTCATGCTTAATCCATACAATTTCATTATGTCGTTTTGACCTTCTTTACTAAATCTTATTGTTTCTCCACCATGTGTATCAAACCCACAGAAAATAAGTTCATTGTCGTTTTCTATAGTTAAATAATAAAGATATTCTCCAGAGGTGTAAAACAATTTTAATTGTAATAAATTATTATCAGATATCGACAACTCCGCTTCTGTAAATTTATCCCACCCATCTATTATATTTTCCACCATATGTTTGTATTTTCCTAGTCGGCTCTTCCATATTTCGGTTATTTCTTTAGGGACAACAAGATGTCCAAGTGGCTGTCGTTTATAGTTCGCATCTTGCCAAAACAGCATTTTATACCCCATTACTTCATTAAAAATAAATCTTGGCGCTGAATACCATTTAACACTATCGGGTTTGTAGATGCGGCCGGGTATGAATTCGCTATTAGTCTGGGGTTTTAATTCGAAATTACCATAAACAGAATTTAGTATCAGTTTATCATTTTCGAACCTGACCACATTACTTTCGGTTGTAGTAACATACACTCCAGTATGCGCTTTTAGTGAATCTACTGAAACGTCAATCGCTGTTTGATTTTTATATGGGTATGAGTGTCCATAATCTGCCTGTGTTATTCCAACCTGTTTCATTATATTACCTATTGCATCCCCTACTAAATTCATACCGCCAACTGTATTCACAAAAAATATGGCTGCCATTTTCTTTTTCAGGTCAATTAGAATCCCTGCATTTGATAAATGATTACTTCCATATGCCACTAATACCAGACTTGAATCATTTTTATATACAGCCCACGCGAAACATGAATTATAATTTTGAAGATTATCATTCGTAATTTCGTCGAATATTTTTAATGTTTCCGGTTTTAAGAAACCGTTCCTTTTTCCATTATAAATCGCTATCATTTCTTTGGCGAATATTGCCATATCATCTATCGTTGAGAACAAACACCCGGCAGGAATATTACTATTGTTTTTTTGAGGCTGATAAGTACCAGTTGAATCATAAGTTTTACTCACATTTTTCAACGTAGAGTGATCCATAAACCCCGAATTATTCATTCCTATCGGTTTTAATATGTTATCCTGAATATATTCGGGATAGCCCTGCTGGCTGACCTTTAATATAGTGTGCCCTAAAAGACAATAACCTACATTTGAATAATGAAAAACCAAATTAACCGGATATCCCAGATATTCATTTTTTAAATAGTCTACTACTTTTGTATAGTTTTCTTTATCATCCCGGGAATCCTGAAATATTTCATTAGGAATCCCCGAGGTGTGTTGAATTACAGATTTAACCGTAATCTCTTTAATGCTGGTTTTCCTTGTTTTAATTCTGAATTCTGGCAGGTAGTCAACCAAAGGTTTGTTAATATCTAATAGTTTTTTCTCATGCAACTGCATGATACCCATAGCTGTAAAAGGTTTTGTTATTGAGCCAATGCGCCAGACTGTTTGTGTTGTAAAAGGAATTTTATTTTCTTTATCGGCATAACCAAAACCCTGTTTCCAAACTACAGAATCGCCAAGAATTAATGCTGCACCCACTCCAACAAGGTGATTAGCTTGCATTTTCTCCTTGATAAACGCTTTATATTCTTCTATTAATTTATTATCAGAGATATTAAGAATTTCCTGCGCTTTAACAAATGAAAATGTTGAAATAGTAAGAATGGATATGATTAGAAATGATTTGATATTTCTCAT